>NZ_JBVHQM010000033.1:0-95267 GCF_055567415.1 Streptomyces sp. NPDC026575 | reverse complement strand
ATCTGCTGGCCGCTGCTGGAGGTCACCTTGATGTGGGACTGGACGTCCTTCTTGTTGGTGATCACCTTGTCGAAGTTGAAGGACACCGGCATGCCCACACCCACGGTCTTCCCGCCCTCGGGGACGTAGGAGCCGATGAAGCTGTTCTTCGACGAGACGGTCGTGAACGTGGCGTTCTCGGTGGTCGAACGGCCCTCGGCGTCCTTGGCCTTCGCCACGATCTTGTACTTGGTGCCGCGCTCCAGCTGCACCGACGGTCTCCACGACGCACCGCCGGACGCCATCGCGCCGGCCACCTCCTTGCCGGACTCCGCGGCGGTCAGCTTCACCTCGGTCAATGTGCCACCGCTGACCTGCACACGGGTTCCGCTGATGCTGGCGTTGGTGGCCCCGTCCTTGGACGACACCGTGATCCTGATGCCGGAGCCTTCCTTGGCGCCGGCCCCGTTCTTGCCGTCGCCGCCGTCCGCCGAGCCGCCCCCGCCACACCCGGTCAGGGCCAGTGCCCCCGCCGCGAACAGGGCCGATGCGGTGAGCGTGCCATGTATCCGCCGGGACCGGGACGACGCACCGGGCACCGACGGCCGCTCGGGTGGGAGCAGCCGGTGGCGCGGTGCGCCGAACCGGAAGGGCACAGGGTTGTCCGGCGTTGTCACGAGCAGCTCCATACAGGAAG
The DNA here is from genome assembly GCF_055567415.1 of Streptomyces sp. NPDC026575. Lineage (NCBI taxonomy): Bacteria > Bacillati > Actinomycetota > Actinomycetes > Kitasatosporales > Streptomycetaceae > Streptomyces > Streptomyces sp. NPDC026575. The sequence continues at coordinate 94,591 of NZ_JBVHQM010000033.1, read as the reverse complement.
GCGGGCCAGGGCCACGGACGATGCGCTATCGGCGGCCGACCATAGGGAGGAAATCTCAACGCGCCTCTTAGAACCGCTGCCGACCGTCTTACCGCCGGACGGAGGACGCGCGGGCCGCCCCCGCCGCCAGCCCGACGTGCCGTTCACCGACTGCGATGTCGACCACGACATCCACCGCGAGAAGCCGGGCGCCGAGGCGGGCGGGCGCGCGGGCTGCGAGTTCGTCCGTTCGCCCGAAGCTGCCGTCCGCCGCGCTGTCAGAACGCAGGTCCGGCCCCGGTTCCGGGGTTCCATGGCCCGTATGACCAGGCTGAGCACCCTGGCGCAGCTGCGCCGCATCTCGCACCGAGGTACCCGCCACGGAAGCCGAAGGCGGGCCAGGCGTCCTCGCGCGGACGACCGCACGGCGGGAAACCGACTGCAGTGGGTGGCACTGGTGGCGTCATCGGTACCGGGGATCGCGGCTCTTGCCGCCCTGCTGTTCACCTGGGTGTCGGTCGAGCAGTCCGGCGAACAGCTGCGGATCGCCGAGCGCGGGCAGGTCACCGGCCGGTTCAATGCGGCAATCGGCAACCTCGCCGCGCCGGCCGTAGCCATCCGTCTCGGCGGCCTCTACGGCCTGGAGCGCCTCATGCGGGACTCGCCGAACGACCAGCCCACCGTCGTCACTCTGCTGACGGCCTACGTCCGTGAACACGCTGGCGGCAAGGCGGGCGGCGCAGCCGATGCCCACCCGGCCACGGACGTTCAGGCGGCCATGACGGTACTGGCCAACCGGGACCCCACGCACGACGGCAGCGGCGACTTCGACCTGCGCAATATCCGCCTGCGCCACCTGGGCTACATGGGGATGTGGGACCGGGCGCGCCAACGCGTCATCGGTATCAACTTCCCGGAGGCCGACTTCAGCGCCGCGGATCTGAGCGACGCGGACTTGGCGCATGCCCGCCTGGCTGGGGCGGTCATGGCGGACACGGTTCTGCGGGAAGCGACTCTGGACGGGGCCGACTTGGCGGACGCCACCCTGGCTGGTGCCGATCTGGCTCGGTCGCACCTCGTACGAGCCGACCTGAGCCGGATCCAGGCGGCCGGGGCGCACTTCGACGATACGTACCTGACAAAGGCGGAGATGGACGGTGCCCATCTGCGGCGGGCCAGTTTCGCCCGTGCCAGCCTGCCCGGCGCGATCCTGCGCGGCGCCGACCTGAGACAGGCCGATCTCCGCGACGCGGACTTCACCGGAGCGGACCTGACCGGCGCCGATCTCACCGGCGCGCAGAACCTGTCGACCGCGGGTTTCGATGGCGCGGTCCTCAAGGGCACCCGGGGCGTGCCTGTGCCTTCATGACGGCAGCCGGACGTTTCCGCCGTAGATGTTGACGAGGCGGGGATCGCGCGGAGGCGCCGAACCGCCGAACCGCCGAACCGCCGAACCGCCGGTCCGCAAAACCGCGCGACCGCGGTGCCGACGCCGACCTGCATGTGGTCGACCCGAGCGACCCCTGCCGTTCGCCGACGGTGCGTTCGACGCGCCGATTACCCTTGCGGCATGACGATGCACAAGATCGGCCCGGTGAGTGTTGACGCGATGCTGGAGGACCTCAGGACACTCGTCGAAGTCGAGTCTCCGTCGCGCGACCTCGACGCCCTGAGGGCATCGGCCAAGGCGGTCGCCGCCGTCATCGAGAACCGCCTCGGCGGGCAGGCCGTCCTCGTCGAGAGCGAAGCCGGGCCGCACTTCCACTGGTCGGCCGGGGGCGATCCGAAAGTACTGATCCTCGGTCACCACGACACGGTGTTTCCGCTCGGCACCCTTGAACGTCGCCCGTTCACGGTCGAAGACGGCCATGCGACCGGCCCCGGAGTCTTCGACATGCTCGGCGGACTCGTGCAGGCCATTCACGGCCTGGCGGCGCTCGAAGACCGCTCGGGCGTCGAGATCCTGGTGACCGCCGACGAAGAGGTCGGCTCCCGCTCCTCGCGCGCGCTCATCGAAGAACGAGCCCTTGCCTGTGGCGCGGTACTGGTGATGGAGGGCGCCGCGGACGGCGGGGCCCTGAAGACCGGCCGCAAGGGCTGCGGCACGTTCGAAGTCTCCGTCGCGGGCCGGGCCTCGCACGCCGGCCTTGAGCCGGCAGCCGGGGTCAACGCCCTGGTCGAGGCCGCGCACCAGGTACTGGACATCGCGGCGCTCGGCCGCCCCGACATCGGCACGACCGTCACCCCGACCGTCGCGTCCGCAGGGACGCTGGACAACGTCGTGCCCGCGGAGGCGACCGTCATCGTCGACGTCCGGGTCGAGTCGGCAGGCGAGAAGGAACGCATCGAAGCGGCTTTCGCGGCGCTGGCTCCCCATCTCGACGAGGCGGCGATCACGGTCCGGGGAGCTGTCGGCCGGCCCCCGATGCCCGAGTCGGCATCGGCCGGGCTCTTCGCTCTGGCGACGAGGCTGCTCCCCGAAGTCGAGGGCAAGGCCGTCGGCGGCGGCAGCGACGGCAACTTCACGGCCGCACTCGGGGTACCCACACTCGACGGCCTGGGAGCGGTCGGGGGCGGCGCCCACGCCGACCACGAGTACCTGGTGGTCGACGTCATGGCCGAGCGGGCGAACCTCGTTGCCGGCCTGGTGAACGCCATTCAGGACGCGTAGCGGCTGGATGCGTAGATCGCTGCGCAGAACGACGCGTAGGAGTACGAGACTGGTCGGCGCCTGACCCCCGCCGATCAACCGTGTTGAGGGGGAAATATGGAAATGCCGTCGGTTCCCGCCAGTGTCATCGCAGTGTTCACCTCCGGGAAGCTGCCACCGGGAATGGCCGCATTGTTCACTCCTGCCGGAGAGTTGGCCGACGGGACGTACTGGTCCCATGTCGCGTCGGCCGTGGACGCATACCTGTCGGCCGGAGCCTTGGACGACAATGTGCGGGGTGTGCTGGCGCTCGTCCAGGCGTATGCATGCCTGTACGAGCTGGACGACTGCGTGGACCCGGACGAGATGGACGAGGACAACGACCGGGCCGTGGAACTGCTCAAAGAGGCCGAAGCCAACGGCGTCGATGAGGGCGAGACCGCTGAGCTGTGGTGGTACTCCGAAGATCTGCGAAGGCGCGCGGGTCAGCTCAGCGACTACATAGCGGAGACGGACGCCTATATCGCCAAGTACGGGGCGTTGCCGCAGCAGCGGTTGGATGCGAAGTTGGGACCGGCGAACGACCTCTACGCCGCCGGCGATCGTGCCGCGGCACTCGCCTTGTTCCGTGAAGTCGCGGAAATCAGTCCCTGGGACAGCGAGTTCAGCGGCTGTATCGACCGCATCGACGCCGGCTGGTGCCGTCTGCTGCACGACGCGGCCCATGTCGAGGGACCGGAGGCGGCGCGGAAGATATGGCAGGAAGCCAGGGCACACTACCGCGCGGCGAAGTTCCCGGTCACGACGCACTCCTGGCAGCTGGTCGAGATGCTGCTGGGCACCGGCGTGCCGGACATCATCGAGGTGATCCTCTACGAGTGGATCGATGCCGCTAACGAAGCCGGGGAAGCGGACATGCCGGTGACCGAGGAACAGCACCGCATCTTTCAACTCGCCCTGGCCGAACTTGAGAAAGCTGAGGAAGCTCCGGAGGGCGGCTGAGCTGAGTGGTGACAGCGCGGCCCCTAGGGCCTGTCCGATGGGTCGGGGTCGGAAAGGCCCTAGAGCTCGACCGTTTCGCCGAGCTTCGGTATCCGCAGCCGCTCACTCAGCCCGGAATGTGCGAAGGCCGTCGTCAGACTGTCCGCCCCCTGAGTGAAGTGACCCCACTGTTCGAAGTGCAGCGGCACGACCTGCCGTGCACCGAGGATCTCCGTGGCCCGCGCCGCGTTCGTGCTGGAGAGTGTGAGGTCCGCATCGCCCACCAGCGGCGTACGGGCCGCACCCACGAACAGCACCGCCACATCGATGGGCCCCGACCGCCGTGCGACCTGCCGCACCACGTCCAGCGAGGCGTTGTCCCCGCTGACGTACACCGTCGGCAGTCCGTCCCCGCTCAGCACGAAGCCGGTCACCTCGCCGACCAGGTGCTCGCTTCCGTCCGGCCCGTGCTGCGCGGGCGTACCCGTGATGCGTATGTCACCGACCTTGTGCGTCTCCCAGTTGGGCAGCGCCCGCACCGATCCGCCGAGCCGCTCCGCTGCCGAGCGGGTGGACAGGACGAGCGGGGAGGCGGCGGCGTACTCGCGTCCCGCCCTGTCGAGGTTGTCCGGGTGCTGGTCGTGCGAGAGCAGTACCGCATCGGCGGCGCCCACCTGCTCCGTACTCAGCGCGGGCCCGGCCAGCTTGACGAGCTTGCGCTCGCCGATCGGGTAGTCGCCGGGGGCGTCGAAGGTCGGGTCGGTGAGCAGACGCAGGCCGCCGTATGCGATGAGCGCGGTCGGTCCGCCGAGGTAGGTGAGGGCGTTCATGACGGTGCCAGCGCCGTCAGTCGACCAGATATTCCAGCCGGGTGGTATGGCCACGAACGTCCGGCGAACCCGCCTTGCACGACGAGCGGGGAGCCGAGCCGCACGATCCGTCGGGTCCGGCGGCTCCGACGCGTCCGGCGGGCCGGCGTCGTTCGTAGACGCTCACCTGGCGGCCTCGCTCCGTACTGGTCGAGCGGCGCACGAAGCGACTGTCCAGGACACGCTGCTTGGCGAGGTCGCGTTCCGTGTCCGGAGCCGGCGCCCCGGGGCCGGTGACGAGCACTATCCGGGGTGCGGCGAGCATGGCGCGCTCCATGGTGCGCGGGTCGGCCTCTATGCCCTTCAGGGTTCCCGACGCCGTCGGGCTCTGGGCCAGGGCCAGGTCCCGCAGGCCCTGGAAGGTGTCCGGTGAGACGAGATTTTCGGAGCGGTTGGGAGAGTGGCGGTGATGTCGTCCTTGGTGGTCGACCGGTTCACGAACCGACGGAAAGGACGATCTTTCCGGTGGTGCGGCCCGTCTCCCCGAGGACGTGGGCGGCGCCGGCCTCCTCAAGGGGGAAGACCGCGTCCGCGATGACGCGCAGTCGACCGTCCTCGACCAGCGAGCTGATCGCGCGCAGCCCCGCCTGGTCGGGTTCGACGAGCATGAACACCGCCCGCACTCCGGCCGCTTCGGCCGCCTGGTGGGGGAAGGCGGCATCCAGCGGCAGGATCGAGACCAGCGTTCCGCCGGGGCGCAGGGTGCGCAGGGAACGGGCCCAGCTCTCGCCGCCGAGGCTGTCCAGGACCACGTCCACGTCGCGGACGGTCTCGGCGAAATCCTCGGTCCGGTAGTCGACGAGTTCGTCCGCGCCGAGCGAGCGCAGCAGTTCGTGCTTGGCGGCGCTGGCGGTGCCGATCACATGGGCGCCCCGAGCCTTGGCGATCTGGACGGCCAGGTGGCCGACGCCGCCCGCGGCGGCATGGATGAGCACGCGCTGACCGGGCCGGACGTGCGCGGTGTCCACCAGGGCCTGCCAGGCGGTGAGCGAGGCCAGCGGCAGGGCACCGGCCCGGAGGTGGCTCAGGCCCGTGGGGCGAGGGGCGAAATGGCGGGCCGGGGCGGCGACGTACTCGGCGTAGGCGCCGGCCGGGTGCGGGAAGCGCGGCATCCCGAAGACCTCGTCACCCGGCTGGAAGAGGGTGACGCCGTCGCCGGTCTCCGCGACCACTCCGGAGACGTCGAAGCCCAGGATGAACGGAGGCTTCGCCCCGTTGGCGAACACCCCCCGCTCGCGGGTCTTCCAGTCGGCCGGGTTCACGCCCGCCGCGTGCACCCGGACCAGGATCTCGCCCCGGCCGGGCCGCGGGCGGGGCATCTCGACGACCTTGAGCACATCGGGGCTCCCCGGGGTGTCCTGGGAAACGGCACGCATGGTCGCGGGGGCAGGGCTGACGATGGCATGAGGCATGGTCATGTTCGCTTTCCGGTGAAGCTTGTTTGCGGCTTTGGCTCTTGTTGTGGTTTGTGCCGGTTTTCTCGGGCACGTCCTCAGCCTGCCGGAGCCGCAAGATCCCCAGTAGCGGCCTGATGGCCACGACCTGAAAGGATCTGGCCATGCACCACGTCGGCGTTCTGGCCCTGGACGGAGTCGTCCCCTTCGAGCTCGGCATCCCCGCCCGTATCTTCGGCGCCGCCCGCGACAGGGCGGGCACCCGGCTCTACACCGTGACCACCTGCAGCCTGGACGGCCGCCCGGTACGCACCGATTCCGACTACGGCCTCAGCGTCACCCACGACGCCTCCCTGCTGGCCGGCGTCGACACCGTCGTCATCCCGCCCTCCCAGGCCCTCGGACCGATCCGCGAAGAGGGCCGGCTGCCGGGCGCGCTGCGCGACGCTCTGGCCGGCATCCGCCCCGGTACCCGGATCGTGGGCATCTGCACCGCCACATACGTCCTGGCCGCCGCCGGGCTGCTCGACCACCGGCCCGCCACCACCCACTGGCGGGAGGCCGACCGGCTGCAGCGGATGTTCACCACCACCCGCGTCGACCCCGATGCGCTGTTCGTCGACGACGGCGACATCCTCACCTCCGCCGGAGTCGCCGCGGGCATCGACCTGTGCCTGCACATCGTCCGCCGTGACCACGGCAGCCGGATCGCCAACGAGGTCGCCCGCTCCTGCGTCGTACCGCCCTGGCGCGACGGCGGTCAGGCCCAGTACATCCAGCGGCCCGTCCCCGACACAGGGGCCACCAGCACCGCACCCACCCAGGCGTGGGCCCTGGAACACCTCGCCGAACGCCTCACCCTGGCCGACCTCGCCGCCCACGCCAACATGAGCGTCCGCACCTTCACCCGCCGCTTCCGCGACGAGGTCGGCACCACCCCCGGCCAATGGCTCACCCGCCAACGCGTCGATCTCGCACGCCACTTGCTGGAGACCACCGAATGGCCCGTCGACCTCGTCGCCCACCGTGCCGGCTTCGGCACCGGCGTCTCGCTGCGCCAGCACCTCCACGCCGCGATCGGTGTCGCCCCGCAGGTGTACCGCCGCACCTTCCGGGGTGAAGGGGGTGGCGGGGCAACAGGGGTGGCGGGGTGCGCGTAGGCCGGTAACCGGGTTGACGGAAGCGGGCAGCCGGGCGCCGGGCGTACCTAAGGGTGGTGCGCGCGTCGACGAGCTCGCAGCAGTTGGTAGGAGCGAGCTTGCAGCAGTTAGTGGGAGTTCGCAGGAGTTCGCAGAGGAGAAGATGAGGCCGTGGAGATCGCCGTCCAGTGGATACGGACGACCTGGACGAAGAAGTCCCGGGGCGGAGAGGCTGCCGCCCGCAGGAACGCGACTCCGGTCGGCTTCGTCATCCCCAGCATGGCGCCCTCGTCCGCGCATGTGGTCCGTATGCACGAGCGGGATGGCTTCGAGCCGTACGGCGGCGAGGAGGACTTGCGCAGGGTCGACGTACAGCTCCGGGAGTCCGACGGTCGACTTCGAGTCCAGCCCAGGGTGGAGCCCCTGTTCGGCCTCCCGCCTCGGCCGCGCAGGCCCCCGGCGGTTCGCCTCGCTCCGGGCCAGTGGGTCCGCTGGCAGCTCAACTACCGTTTCAGCAGTGCATCGGGGATGCAGGACTGGTCGTACTGGACGGACACCTTCAACATCGCGTACGGCCCCGTGGACGCCGATGTGTTCCTGTCGGAGCCCACGGTCCACGTCGACGAGCGAGGGCCACTTCGGTAGCGCCACTCCGGCAGTCCTGCCATGCCGGTGGATAAGCCACGCCGGCAGTCCCGTCATGGGGGACCAGGGCATCACGTCCTTGCACAGTTCCGTGGCCGCGGGTGTCCGCGGCGCCGAGGCGGTACTCCGCCCCGGCGCCGCGGGATGGGTCGGCCCGATGGGGCCGACGAAGACGATCAGAGATCGTTGAGGGTGATGAGGCAGACGGCAGTCTCACCGTGATCGGCCGGGTCCGGGCCCTGCGGTGTGATGTCCGGCAGCTCCTCCAGCGAGTGCTGCAGCTGCACGAAGTCCATGTCTTCCGTCATGTGTGCCTCCAGGTGTGAGGTGGGTGTTTTCTGCTGCGGCCGGGTTAGGTCCGGTCCGCATGTCTGGTGCCCGTGGTGGGACGGCTGCCCGTGGTGAGACGGGTGCCCGTGGTGGGGCGGGGCTCCGTCGTGGGACGAGTTCCCGTTACGGGAGGGGCGGAGTGGGCGCGTTGGAGGTGCGGCACCGGGTCGGCCCACAGCCGGGTTCCTCCGTGCCGCAGCCTCAGCAAGAACGCCAGCGCACCCGAAATGCCGGTGCCGTAGCCCGCCCCGCAGCCATAGCCCGTTTCGTCCAAGGGCACGCACAGCCCCTCGCGGGTGGTGCTGCGCGCGGTCAGGAGGGCCGCCAGCATTCGCGCCCCGGGGAGGAAGCGAGGCGAGTCGGTCGCCTGGGCGAGGTCGAGCAGGAACTCACCCTCGCCGGCGAGCCCGTGGCAGGCTGCCGTAGTGCCGCGCCATCGGGCGCGCAGTACCGCCTCACCTGCCGCCAGAGCGAGGTCGAGGGCCGTCACGTCGCCCGTGGCCTGCCAGAGCCGGACGAGAAACGTGCCCATGCCCGACGAGCCACTGCACCAGTGGACCGACCGTGCGGGCTCGGGGTCGCCCGGGTACTGCGGCCACCAGGCGGCAGTCGGCCCGCCGCTCCCCGGAGTCTCGCCACTGTGCTCCCGCTGGGCCGTCGCGGCGAGCGTCCGGCCGGCTCGCACCGCCGCGTCGTGGAACGCGCGCTCGCCGGTCTCCCGGGCGGCAGCCAGTAGGAACGCGCCGATGCCGGCCACCCCATGGGCGTAGCCGAGGGACGAGCGACCCGCGAAGGCGGAATCGAAGTCCTCCGGTACCCGCCACAGCATCCCCTCCGGGCCCGGGCGTTCGGCCTCGACCAGCCCCTGCGCACACTGCCGGACGCGCTCCGGGAACGGCGTCCCGGGGCGGCCGGCCGCCATCCGCAGGTGCATGAAGCCCGCCCCTGCCGCACCGTGGCAGACGTCCGGGTTGGGCCACCGTACGGGCAGCCGCAGGGCGAGGTCGTCTGCGCACCGGGCCAGTGCCGGGTCGTCCAGGAGCAGCGCCGCCTCCCGCAGGGCCCAGGCCGTGCCCGCGCGGCCGAAGTGCAGGCCGGGCAGCTCGGCTTGGTCGGTGGCGAGGTGCCGGACGATCCAGTCGGCGGCCGTCCTCGTGGTGGCTCGGGCGGTGGACCGTACGTCCTGCGGCAGGGCGGCCGTCTCGGCCGCGCGCACCAGGACGGCCAGGACTCCGGCCGCGCCGTGCTGAACGTTGCAGGGGTCGGTGCGCAGCCCGCTCGGCGTCGTAGGCCAGAGCCGCTCGGCCCGGTCGGGGTCGGCTGTCCCGGAGAGGTAACGCACGCTGTCGGCGATCACGCGGTCGAACAGGGCCTCGTCGGGGGCGGCTGTCTCGGCGAGGTGACCCATGCCGTCGGCGATGGCCCGGTCGAACAGCGCATGGTCAGTGGGCGCCACGGTGGGGCGAGTGGGGGAGGGCCGGCCCCTGCCCTGCCCGAGGGAGGTGAGGACGTGGGACAGCGGGGGCCGTTCGGCGGGGGCCGTCCGCCGCAGGGCGGCGATCACGGGCGCGAGGCGCCGGGCGGTCTCCCCGCTGCGGGCGGCCAGCGCGAGCCACCTACGGGGCACGCCGCCCGCGTCGTCCGGGGGCGGCGGGTTGTGCCCGGTGGCCAGCAGGAACAGCAGACCACCAAGGGCGAACAGATCGCTGCGCGGGTCCGCCGTGTGTGCCCCGGTAGCCGTACGTTCCGGTGCTCGGTACCCGGGGGTGCCGGCCCGGCCGGCGGGCTGCCCGCATACGGCGGCGGTCTCCAGATCGATGACCCGTACGGCACCGTCGGGGCGCACGATCACATTGCCGGGCGCGAGGTCGCCCAGGACGATGCCCCGGTCGTGTACGGCCGCCACGAGCCGTACCAGCGCCTCGACGAGCGGTGCGGCCACCGGCCAGGGCACCCCGGGACCGTCAGGGGCGTCAGGGACGTCAGGGGTGTCAGGAGCACCAGGGATGTCAGGAGCGCCAGAGGCGTCAAGGGGCTCGGCGTCGCTCAGGGCTGCGGAGACCCAGCGGGACAGGGTCGGGCCGGGCACCTCCTCCCGGATCAGGAACAGCCGCCCGTCGTGCTCGACGAGTTCCAGCGGGCGGGGAGCCAGTCCCGCCCCGGTGAGCCGCCCCAGTATCTCGGCTTCGTGCCGCAGGACGGCGCATGCGTCCCGGCCCGGTCCGTCCACCTCGATGTGGGGGAGGGCCTGCTTGACCACGACGCGCTCCCCGGTGGCGGTGTCGGTCCCGGCGAAGACGCCGCCCTTGGTGCTGCGGCGCAGGGCGCCGGAGAGGGCGTAGCGCCCGGCGAGCACCACGGGCGCGCGCCCTGGGGGCTGTTCGGAGGTGGCTGGTGGCGGCTGGTCCAGAGGGGCGCCGGCCCAGGGCGGCGGGGTGAAGCGGGGGCCTCGCAGATCCTCGGTCCGCCGGCCGTCGGGACCGGTCAGCATGGTGCGGTAGAGCCCGTCGGGGCTCAGTTCGGGCCGCCCGGAGAAGGCTCCGTAGCGGTAGTGCACCCGGCTGCCGGGCCGGTACGGGCGGTCGGAGGGGATCACCGGACCCGGCAGCCCGGCCGTGGCGGTGTGCAGGGCATCGGCGAGCGAGGCGAAGTGGGCGTCGTCGTCGGGGTAGAGCGTGATGAACTTGCCCGAGGAGCCGCGGTCACAGTCGGCCGAGTTGACGGTGGCCAGCTGCCGGGGCCCGGCGGCGAACTTGAAGGCGCACGACCGTCGAGCGGCGACGCCGACCACCCTGGAGAGCACCTCGATGGCCGCTCCCGAGGCCGCGCTCACGTGGATCTTCCAACCCTGCATGCGCGGCACATGGGCGGGAGGCAGGGCAGTCACCCACACGTCACCGGCGCGAACACACCAGTCGGCGGTCGCCGTTCCGACGGCAGCCAGGGCCGCGACGGCAGTGTCCAGCAGGGCGGACTCCGACACGGTGCCGGATGCCGTGCCACATGTCGCGCCGCACGTCTTCCGAGCCATGGTGCGGTGGTCAGTGTCCATCCCGCCTCTCGATCACTCCGTTAGCCGATCGTTGCTCCATCTGCGAGCAGTCTTCTGCTGACTGCCGACGACCGCCATCGAAGAGGGGCCGTGCGGGTGCATGGAGACGGCTGACCACCCGCGCACAGCTCATGCGATCTCCGTCCGCCGCAGGCCGGACGCTGCCGCTGTCCTGCCGCTCCTACCGCCGCTCGTGCCGCTGCCCGGCTATCGGCAGTGCTGGCGGGAGCCATTCACACGCAGTTGGGGTGACGGCTACAGCCACCGATTTGTGAGTTTGCGGGCTGTTGCCTTGTTTGAGGGGTGGAGGTTGTTTCCAAGGTTGTAGCCGGGGTGCTCAGGGTGGGCATTCGACTGCGCCGTTGTTTTTGGCGACGATCGCCGCATGGTCGGGGACCTGGCTCGGGCGGACCCAGGCCGAGACGGAGAAGCCACGGGAGGTGTCCACGACCGGGATGTCGGTGGTTGCGTAGCCGTCGGTGCCGTTCAGGGACAGCGCGCTGCCTGCCACACCCTCCGCACCAGGTGTGGCTCCGCCGTGCAACCAAGCTGGGCGGCTGGCACGCTGGCGCTTGCACAAGCCGAGGCCGCACTCCGGCTGACAGACGCCGTCCAGCGCGCCCTTGATGTACTCGAGCGAGTGCCGGCTGCCAGACTGCGCTCAACCTCCCGCGCCCGGCTGGTCCGACTCGACACAGCCCTCGCTGCCACCTCGGCAGCCGGAGTCGATGAATTGCACGAGCGTGTCCGGGCATTGCCGCCGGTCATTGACGGTCGCGGAGACGCAGTCAGCGCCTGACAGGCCGGACCGCTCAACTGGGCCACTACATTCTCAGGCCGATTCACCAGTGAGGTCCGAGTGCGATCCGGTGCGAGGTCTGATCGGCAGCCTCACAGCAGACCTGGTAGGGCCACTGGCCCTGGGATGACCGCCCCAGAAGTTCTTCTACTTGCCGGGGAGGGCGGATAGTCGCGTACTCCTGCTGTACTTGGGCCCACCAGCGTGCCTCCTCTTCGGTGGTGGCTAGCGGTTTCCTCGGCAAGGCATCCGACGAGCCGCGCGTGCACCGCCCATGAGCGATAGCCCGCAGTGCTGATCTGATGTAGAGAGCCTTGGCTGCCGCCCGAAGATTGGACCGGTCCTTTGAGGACTCCTCCACAAGGTCCTCGGCGGCGTAGAACAAGCCCGGTCGCGCATAGTCCCGTAGTTGCTCAACTGCATCAGCACCAGCCCTCGCTGAGTGTTTACCGTGTCTGCGTCACACCGCATCTCAGAACACGGTCGAGCGCTGCCCGGCCTGCGGGTCCCCATGTCGGCTTGCCGCCGGGAAGGCCCCGGTCTCCGTTCTGGCCCATGAGCATGAGGAACAGGCTTTTCAGAGCAGCCAGTCCGCGGGCGCGCTGGATCGTCGCCTCGTCCGCATGCGCGTATACGTCGAAGAACCGTGAGGCGGCGCCCGCGGGAAGGACCACCCATGCGGCCGCGAGATCCCACGCCGGATCGCCGGCGAACATGTCACCGAAGTCGATCACACCTGAGAGCGTCCCGTCCGAGACGACGACATTTGCGGGATGAAGGTCACCGTGCACCCATACCTGCGGGCCCTCCCACTCGGGGGCCGCAACGGCATCATTCCAGACGGCCCGGACCTCGTCGGCAATGCCGCTGGGGACAACGGCTTGAAAGAAATGCTCGAAGCCGTCCGTGCACTTCTTGGGGTGAGCGCCGCGGTCCGAACTGGTCGGCGCCTCGGCGGGCGCCTCCATATGCAGCGCCCTGAGGAAGCCCGCCAGCGTGTCAGCCGCGTGGTCGCCGCGGCTGATCGAGGTGTAGTCCAGCGGCTCGCCAGGAACCCACGTCATGATGGTCCAGGGCCTCGGGAAGCGCGTGGACGGTTCACCGATCCGGACAGGGTTCGGAATCGGGAGCGGCAGGCGCGGGGCCAGGACGGGCAGCCATCGGCACTCCTTGCGCTGGAGATCCGGGGCACGTTCTGTACGCGGCATGCGCACGGCCAACTTGTCCCCAAGGCGCCACTGCCGGTTGTCCCATCCGCCCGCTACTTCGCGGATGGCCAGTCCTGCAAGGTCCGGATGCTGCTCCTGCAGTAGGTCGTGAACCAGGTCCGCAGTGATCTCGATCTCGGAGTCGGTCATGCGAAGCCACAGTACTGGGGCAGACGGATCGGCTCTTGCTCTCGTCGAAGAATTCCAGATCGCAGTCGCCGGGCACGGGACCCCTTACGGCCTCCCCGGACAGCCACTCAACCTTCCCTACGTTGTCCTGCGGGAGGCGGTGAGCCCTTCGTATGGTTCACCCACCCAGGGGCGCCGGGTGTGGCTTTCAACCTTCTGCCGCTTGTGGCTCGCAGTGATTGGCCGCCCGGCGCCCCACGACGACTCGGCTGCCAATTAGGAATTGCGAATGATCGCTCCGTAGGGAATCGACAGCGAGGTCGTCCGTGGGAGGAACCAGCAGCACACCGCACGGAGGCATCACATGGCCGCGATCTGGGCCGGCATCGACGCAGGCAAGGCCCACCACCACTGCGTCGTGATCGACGAGAGCGGCCGTCGGCTGCTGTCGCGGCGCGTCGTCAACGACGAGCCCGAACTGCTCGAACTCCTCGCCGATGTCCTGGCGTTGGGTGACGAGGTGACCTGGGGTATCGACCTGGCCGACGGCGGAGCCGCCCTGGCCATCGCGCTCCTCCTTAACCACGACCAGACGGTGCACTACATCTCCGGCCGGGCCATCCACCGTGCCTCCGAGGGGTACCGCGGCGAGGGCAAGACCGATGCCAAGGACGCCGCGGTCATCGCCGACCAGGTCCGCGTCCGTCGCGACCTGCGCCCATTACGCGCCGGCGACGACGCCGTCGTCGACCTGAAGATCCTCACGGGCCGCCGCATGGATCTGGTCGCAGACCGCACTCGCACGGTCAACCGGCTCCGTGCCCAGATGGCCGGCATCTTCCCCGGCCTGGAACGGGCCCTCGACCTCACCAACACCGGTCCGCTCATCCTGCTGACCGGCTACCAGACGCCGGCCACTATCCGCCGGATCGGCACCAAGCGGCTGGAGACCTGGCTGCGCAACCGCAAGGTCCTTCGCGCCGACCGGCTCGCTGAGACCGCCGTCCAGGCCGCCGAGCGCCAGCACACCAGCCTCCCCGGAGAGAAGCTCACCGCCCAGCTGGTGCACACGCTGGCAAAGGAGGTGATGGCCCTCAACCAGCAGGTGGCCGAGCTCGACAAGGCCATTGAGGCCCGATTTCGCGAGCACCGCACCTTCGATGTGATCACCAGCATGCCCGGTCTGGGCATCATCCTCGGCGCCGAGTTTCTGGCCGCCACCGGCGGCGACATGAGCGTCTTTGGCACACCGGCGCGGTTTCGGTCCGTGGGCCCGTATCTATCGGCCTGCATCAGGTGGCCGCCGGCAGTGTGTGCAGCTTGCGGTCCTGTCGTGGGGTGCGCTTGATGCGCGTTCATGGGGGAGCACCGATCAGTTGGAGCCCGCGGAGATCGCGCGTGTGCTGGGTACTTACGCCGCCAGGGTCATCACCCCGCGCGGCTCCACGGCCGTGTCCGGGTTGGAGGCGATGACGGCGCTGCGGCCGCCGACGCGGGCTGTCAGGGACGCTGAGTCCGGCAGCTGGGTGTCCGGCCCGATGCCTGGCTCGCTGACCGAGGCGGTCGACCCGGCTCCGGTGGAGGCGCCGGACGAACACCCGGTCGCCGCCGCCCTCTACCCCCGCGGTCATCAGCGCACCTCCGTCGAGGTGTTGGACGAGGAGGCGTATGAGTGGATCCGTGACCCGCAGTTGCTCACCGACGCCGAGTGCCGGCGGGGCTTCGCGGTGGGCATCGACGTCAACACCGCCTTCCTCGCCGCCGCCAACCGTCTCGTCGTCGGCCTGTCCGGCCCGGTGCACGTCAAGGCGCCCGCGTTCGACAAGAAGGTGCCCGGCTCGTGGCTGGTGGACCTGTCCGGCATCGAGCTCGACCCGCGTCTGCCCAACCCCTTCACCCCGCAGGGCGTCCGGCCCGACGGCCCGGCCTGGTATGCGACGCCGACCGTCGCCTACGCCCAGGAGCTCATCGACACCTACCGCCTCCCGGCGCAGATCCGGCCGTTGGAAGCGTGGCTGCGCACCGAGTGCGGTCCGTATCTGGATCCCTGGTACAAGCGCCTGAGCGAGGCGTACAAGGCCACGATGGCCGACCTCGGCGTCACCTCCGGCCTGTCCGAGGAGCAGTTCCTCGAAGCGATGGAGTGGCATAAGGCCGCCGACCCGGCCCTCGCCGCGGTGTTGTCCGCGATCAAGTCGACGGTCAAGGGCGGCATCGGCAAGTTGCGTGAGCGGCCCAAGAGCATCCGCCATAAGTTCGGTGAGTCGTGGCCGGCGTTGGAGCGGCCGACGTGGCGGCCTGACATCCGTGCTGCTGTCATCTCTGCCGCTCGTGTCAATATGCATCGTAAGGTCCTCAAAACCGCTCTGGCGGTGCAGCAGGCTCCGGCGCCGACGGGGAGCCTGAGGCTCGATCAGGATGCGCTGATCCCTATCGCGCTGCTGTCGGACTGCGCTGTTTACCTCTCCGATGGCCCCGGCCCTCTGGACTTCCTGCCGCACACCATCGACGGCAGGCCGGCCCCTGGCAGCTTCCGGCTCGGCGTCAGTCCCGGCATGGTCAAGCACGAGGGCACCCGGGAGCTGCTGTGGGCGGTGCAGATGCTCGACGAGGGCCACAACCCCGCCCGTCATATCAAAGGCCGCGACGCCGCGCTCGATGGAGAGTAGAAGACCGACATGGGCATTCTCGGCGACAGTATCGAAAGGGCCTCGGCCGCCACCGCCACCCGCGCGATTCCCAAGAGCGCGGGCGCGCAGATGCGGTATCTGGTCAAGCAGCACAAGGGTTCCACCAAGGCCGTGGCTCAGCTGCTGGGTATCTCTCAGCGCACGGTGGAGCGGTATGTCAAGGATCAGATCCGTCGGCCCCGCCGCGAACTCGCCGCCCGTATGGAGCGCGAGGTCCGCAAACGGTGGCAACCACGTGTGCGCCAAAGGGCCCAGCTGCGTGCGGCGTCCACCGACGGCATCACCCTCGAGGCCCGGGCGCGGTTCGGGTTCACCGCAGCCCCGGGAACGACGGATGACGGGCGGATCCGGCTGATCACCCAGCACCTTCCACCGGCCTATGCCGCGCGGCTGTTCGACGCCCAGGCGCTCGGCGCCACCGAGCAGCAACTGCGGAGCATCGCCGCTGAGGGACTGCAGGAGATCTACTTCAAGGACCGCGGCCGTCGCGCCGACGGCCTGCTGGTGGAGTTCACCGACATTGACTACGTTGAGCTGGACTTCTGAGACTACGTTGAGCTGGACTTCTGGCCGATGGAATGGGTGGGGGCTGCTGGCATCGGGACTGAGTCGAAGCACGCTGGTTGTCGCATAGGCAGGCGTGTTGTCACCTGCGAGGCTGACGTCGGCAGGTCGTTGTGCTCAGCCGATGAGCTTGCCGGGACTGCTGAGGGGCGGCGGCGGCCGTCCGCGGCGAGATGGACCTTGACGTCAGTCCGTCGCGGGAGACCCGAGGTGTGTCGGACGGCTCGCCTGCGGGCGCCCGCTATGCCGTCACGAGCCACCGTGCGAAGGGGTGGAACACCGTCTGCCGCGGCAAGAACTCCTGCGGCAGTTCACGCCACGCGAGGTGCCCGCGGCACGTGAACACCCTCACGTCGATCACCCGCGGTGGCCTGACATGACCGGCCCCGCCGCGGCCTCGGATCCGGCGCCTTGCACGCAGCCTCCGCGGCATCTGCCTCGGCGCCAACCGTCCCGCCTCTGGGCCTGCGCCACGCCATGCACGACCCTCTGGGCCTGCGCCACGCCATGCACGACACCGTCACCATCAGCGTCCTCGCGCGCACCCTCAAGGCAGCCACATCCCGACGGGCCTGTCGTGGCCCGCCTCGTCTTCGCCGTGCACGGCCGCCGCGCCGACCTGCGCCCCGTGTGGCAAGCCGCCCACGAAGGAAACCCGCAGGATCAGGATGGACCGCGCCTCGCCGCCGCACTACGACGTCTGGGTCCTTGCCACCGTCGGTTGCACGGCCGCCGCCGTCGCCGGCGTAACCGGTCGTGGTCCGAGCCAGATCCGCTACCTCTGCCGCACACAGTGACGTCCGCCCCGCCCGGGGCATCGCTGCAACCAGGGCGGGGGCAGGGAATCGCCAGCGGCACATGGTGCGCAGCCCAAGGCACTGGGCGCGGTTCGCTCAGTGAAGCGCCCGCGGGCGTCGACTGCGGCACCTCCAGTGCGTCGGCCGCTTTCCGTGCCATGGCGGCACCTGCGGCGCCAGATGGCTGGGTCCGCCATGCCGTGTGACACTGCGCCGATGAACGGGATCGAGAGCCCGCGCTGGCCCTTGGGCGCTTGAGCATGACGGCGTGAGCGCTCGGTGTCGGCAACTTCGCCGCCGACGAGCGGTGGTGTGACGATGATCCGGAAAGACACGCCGCGCTTGAGTTGCGGTCCTCGGCCGGCCGCCCGGCAGCCGCGCCAGGGGTGCGTCTGTGGTTCGGGAGCAGGATGTCGGCGGGGATTGGGACCATCGGTGCGTCGACCAGGGCAGCTGACGTCACCGCTGGGAGGGGAGCGGGCGCTGGCCATGGTCGATGGGGAGCACTGTCCCGATGTGGTCCGCGAAGCCCTGTACACGCTGCCTGGCGGGTGGCTGGCGCCCTGCTCGTAGGGGGACCGAGGAGCTGCGGGAGACACCGGACTTCGGCCTGCCGCTGCTGACCGGGAGCGTCGCGGACGCCGTCTTCGCCTGCGGGGCTGATCTCGTTGTCGACCTCTCGGACGAGCCGGTGGTCGGCGGTCCGGAGCGGATGGCGTTCGCAGCACAGGCATGGCTCGCGGCATCCCGTACGCGGGAGCGGACTTCCGCTTCGAGCCTGCGCAGCTGGCGCCGTTCGCGCTTGCGTCCATCGGCATCGCCGGTACGGGCAAGCGGATCGGCAAGACCGCCGGCCAGCGAGGCGGCGGCCACTGCGCTTGACCTCAACTCAACTTGACGTATGAGAGTGCAGGGCATGAACCACGACATCGCCCCCGCTTTTGCGCTGCCCTTCTCCACCGACTCCCTCGACGCACTCGCCGCCCGGATCGCCACCGGCGCCACGATCGTCGGCATCGGCGGGTCCACCCGCTTCTCCCGCGAGGTCTCCGGCCTCCAGGACCAGCTGTTGCGCCGCTTGGTCACCCAGCACGGCTTCCGCCTCCTCGCGCTGCAGGACCACACCGGGGCCGTCGACCGCCTGGACCGCTACGTACGCACCGGCGAGGGCTCCGCCGAGAGCGCGCTCGACGCCTCGTGGCGCCCGTGGCGCACTGCGGAGACGGCAGCGGCGCTCCGCTGGATCCGGGCGTTCAACCGCGACCACCCGGACGACCCGGTCCACATCGTCGGCACGAAGCCTGCGCAGGTGCAGCACGAGGACTACGACGCCGTGCTCGGCCACGTCCGCGCCGTCGCCCCGGACCGGCTGCCGGAGCTGACCGCGCACCTGGAGCCGATCAGGACCGCGCACGACCTCGACGAGCACGTCCAGCGTGCCCAAGGGGCCCACCCGGGACGCCCGTTCGCCGAGCACGCGCGGGATGCGCTCGCGCTGCTCACGTCCCTGCCGACGGCGAAGGGGAGCGAGGCCGTGCTGGCGCGGATGCGTCTGATCGTGGACTTCCACGAGCAGAGCGTCGCCGGGCGGGGCAGCTTCGGCGGCCAGGACGACGCGGCGGCCGACGTGCTGGCCGGACACCAGCGTCTAACGGGCCTGCGCATGGTCTTCTGGGACGGCATCGCACACACCTCAGCAGCTCCGTTCCGCCTCGGGATGGTCTCCGACGACGCCCTGATGCCCAGCGTCGGCAGCGAGCTGCGCGCCCGCTACGGGGCGGCGTATGTCGCGGTGGCGATCGGCTTCCACCACGGGGACCTGGGGGTCGTCACCGTCCCGGAGCCGCCGGCGGACTTCCTGGACGCCGAGCTCGGCCGGGCGGACACGCCCGCGCACTGGCTGGATCTGCGCGGGGAGCACGAGGGGGACGCGGAGCACGGGGAAGACGTACACCGCCGCTGGGCGGGCCCGGCGAAGATGCGGGTCATCAGCGGGGTGTACGACCCGGCGCAGGACGCGGAAGCCTATCTGCGCGTCGCCTCCCTCACCGCCGCGTTCGACGTCCTCGCCCACGTCCACCAGGCCCATGCCGCGCACTGGCTGGAGCGCGTGCAGCGCTGAGGCCATGGGCCTGATCCACCGGACAGGCCCTGAGGCGCCCACCATGACCACTGGGGTCCGCGGCGGGACCGGGACCACGTCGAACTGTCGGCGGGCCACTGGAGAGCCTGCTGCTCGACATCACGGGCTGGACGCGGGACGAAGTCGACCATGGGCGTCGCGCTCTCCACCGAGCTGGGGCAGTTCGGCACCGGCGGCCGGGCGACGTGCGACCCGAGCTCCGGTGAGCGGAACCGTGGGGACTGGTTCGCCGGCACTCCCCGGTCGTCCCGGGCCGACTCGCCGATCGGTCTGGGCGCGCGGGGAGGTCGTGACCAGCGCGCCACCCGCCCCGTACGCCGCTATGCCCAGCGCATGCCGATCTTGGACAGTTGCTCCACTCGCTGTGGGGTCAGTGTGGCGGCTCGGGAGCGTGGGTTGCTGATCGAGGCGCCGAGCTTCGGCTGTGATGGTCTGCGGGAGAGTGTCAGTGGTGCAAACGTCACCTGAATGTCAGTGGTGCAGCCCCAGTGACCTGGTAGTCGGCACTGACGGATAGTGCTTGCTTGTTGCTGACATGAGTGACGAATGCCCATGTCGTTCTCACGCCGACTGCCAGGTGACGCTGGTGCTCAGCACGACCGACTCCACCGCCGGCGCGCTGTCCGATGCGATCGCAGACGGTTTGGCGTCCGGATCATGATGCCGTGCCGCGTGGCGGACGTGCCCCTCATGGTCGGGCGCTGCGACGCGATCGCCCGCGGCTGGCTGCCGCACTTCCTGGTGCCTTCCCCGGGCCCGGAGGAACGGGCCGATGCCGGCCAGTTCTCCTGCGTGAGTCCCCGGCACCGGGAAGCGATCCTGCGATACGTCCCCGAGCTGACCGCCACGGCCGCCGCTAAGTTGGCGCACGAGCACGTGGCGGCCGGGCTGTGCGTGCTGCCCGATACGGACCCCGCCCTCACCTCCAGCGGCTCAACGCCCACGCCGGCGACCACCGCACCTCTCCCCGACGTGCCGCCGATCGCCCGCAGCGCCTCAACCCGAACCCGAGGCCGTTCCGGCCGCGGACCCGTCCACGTCACCTTGGCCACAAGGACACCGGTTCGCCGACCGGACACGGGCCCGGCACACCGCCGTTCACGCCCTACTGAAGGCAGGACATAGCCGACGTTCAGTCCAGCGGCAACTCGGAATGACCTGGCGAACCGTCAAGCAGTCGCCGACGTCGCGACGCCGGAGAAACTGTTCACCGGTCAGTGGCAGAACCGGCCCTCGGCCCTCGACAACTACAAGCCCTACCTGGACAACCGCTGGAGTGAGGGCTGCACCAACGCGTGGAAGCTGTGGGAGGAGATCGTGCCGCTCGGCTACAAGGGCAGCTACCAGCGCGTTCGCGCCTACCTGCACGACAAGCGCACCTCACCCCGGCCTGTGACGGTCCGGCCTCCCTCGCCTCGAGCCGTCGCCGGATGGATCCTCCGGCACCCGGACACCCTCACCGAATCCGAGCAGCTCCAGCTCAAGGCCGTCCGGACTCACTGCCCCGAACTCGACGCCCTCACCCGCCACGTCCGTTCCTTCGCAGCCATGCTCACCGACCGCCAGGGCGAGCGCCTGCCGGACTGGCTCGACGCCGTCCGGCAAGACGACCTGCCGAGCCTCCGCACCCTCGCCGCCGGCACCAACCGCGACCGCGACGCCGATATTGCCGGGCTGACCCTGCCATGGAACTCGGGGGTCGTCGAAGGACACGTCAACCGGATCAAGATGCTCAAGCGGCAGATGTTCGGACGTGCTGGCTTCGACCTCCTCCGCAAACGCGTACTCCTAGCGCCGTGATCCCCGCCAGAAATAGCCAGACAGCCTGGGCCGCGGGACGCGACACTGAAGCAGTGCTGATCGTGGATGCCGTACTGGAAACCGTGGACACCTCTGACTTCTCTCTTTGGCCGGTGGCTGACCTGCCTCCCTACCGGATCCTGGCTCTGTCTCACCGCATGTCCACCCCCGAAGTCGGTACTGCACTGGCGACCCTGGCCGACTACAACTCCCAGACACCCGACGACGACCGTCCAGTGAGAGATGCCGACGAACAGATTCGTCGCCTGCTGGAAGCGGAGAAAGTCATCGCACCAGGCGGTCTGCGTATCCAACACACCGAAATCGGCGTCACGGTGAGGCCGGGATGCTGTTCCGGCCTGGAGGACTGGCGCGAGTGGCTCGACGTCACGAATGGGGATACTCCGTGGCTCGGCCACGATCCCTCACCAAGGATCGAGCATGCCGACCCGGTGGTCTGGCTGTGGCCCGACGGCGGAGACCAGGCAGAGGCTCCGTCTGAGCATCCCATCGAGATCCCGATGGATGACCTGGCCGGGATCCTGCATACCGTGCAAGACGGACTACGCAGCTTCCTCTCTCTCACTAGGCAGTGGGCCGCTTGCCACGTTCCGTCCCTCGCCATGGACTTGGTTGCCAAGCTCGACATAGACCTGGCCATCAGCGGACCACTGCTGAGCGACTACGGCCAACACGTACCGTGACCGACCACAGAAGCTGTGCCAGAACCACTACTGCTCGATAAAGCCACGGTTTGGACTTTCGCCGCCTCTGGTGGGCCGTTGAACGGCGGGATGCGGGCCGACGGCGCCTCGGTTGGGGAGCGCATGGGCAGGGCACTGCTTCGACTGCGAGAAGCCGGGCTGGCCGGTCGTTCCATTCTGACGCTGTGTTCAACGTCTGAGCTGGTCGCGTTCGGTGATGCTCTCGGGGCGTTTGACGGTCTCGCCCACGTCATAGCGGGGTGCAGGTCGCCTGTTCTTCGAGCCGAGGGCCGTCCCGGGCCGGGCCGTGAGGGTTTGTCTGCACACGCCGGGCAGATGAGGTGAGGGCGGAGGTGCCGGAACCCCCGACGGACCGGGCCGGAGCGAGCCTGCCAGGCCCGGCCGGCGCTGCCACCAGCTCGGTCACGCTGCAGTGCTCCGCGGCCTCGGCGGCGCGCTCGGCCCGCTGCCCACGCTGCTGAAACCAGGCGGACCGCCGCCCCCGCCCCCGGCGGCGCCGGACCGAAGCAGGGGGAACGTCATCGCGAATCTGCTGTACACCAGAACCATGCAGACCGACGAAGCATTCTGCGTGCGATGTGGCAGCGCCGACACCCGAGTTACCCGCCTCGACCAGAACAGCGCGGACGGCGACTGCCTGCACTGCGACCAGCCCTTCCATGCCACCCCGTGCCAGAACTGCGGCGGCTTCCGCATCGACGGCTCCTTCGGCGTCCCCGGCGCCCGATTCGAGAACCCCCCAAGACCGCGAAGCGCTGGACTGCGGCCACCGCAACCCACTGCGCGACCCCGGTCCGGGGTAGGAACGCTCCACGCACCACAGCGCGTACGCTGCGAGCTTTCGGCCACCTTTCGAGGAAGAGTTCACCCGATGACTGACAACCCGTCCGTGCCCGGACCGCGCCGGGACATGGCGATGCACAACGACTGGTGGGCTTCGGGCTGGGACCACGTCCTACCTCGCCAGGGCTTCCCGCTGACGATGCTGATCGGGACGGCGAGTCATTCTGACTTCACCGGCTCCCTGGACGACCTCCTGCAGGAGATCTTCGAAGGCCACTGGGACATGATCGGCGGCGACCTCGACGGCGCGCTCACCTTCTCGTGGCCCGACGAGGAATGGGACTACACCGAAGCGCCGGAAGGGCGCGAAGCATACGAGGCAAACCGCTGGGAGACGTTCGGCGCCATGCTCACAGCCGCCGGCTACCCAGTGCCCACGACCGTGCGGGACCTGTCCGAGCTCTACCTGACGTGGGGCCTGGCGCACCGTGAGCAGACACCGGACGGCACCCGATGGTCCATGCCCGCCGCACTGCCGCTGCCTGAGGACCTGCTGCCGCTGGACGCCGACCTCACCCAACGACTCGACTGGATCCGCTGGACGACGCACACCGCCCCCCTCGTCAACGCGCTCATCAAGCACCTGGTCGATGACCTGGGCGAACCGCAGGAGGTACTCACCTCCCTGGACCGCCTGGCGGCTGCCACCGGCCGCGATGCCGACGACGTCCGCATCGCCCTAACGGAACTCGTTGAGGCCGGTGACGCCCAGGCGCATCGAGGACAGGACCAGGCCGACACCGAACGGCTGGAGACGCATCAGCGCTTCCGCCTGGTCATGAACTGGGAACACTTCCACCAGACCCGCATCCAGCTGAGCGCAGAACCGACACCGAGCGACTGAGACAAGCCCTCCATACTCCGCAGCCCACCGAGAGCAGGCCATGTCAGTGGCCGCCGCTATCGTGCCGGGCGTGGTGGAACTTCAAGACACACGCCTCATCGTGATCCGCGGCAACAGCGCCTCGGGGAAGTCGTCCATCGCAGCCGGCCTGCGCAAGAAGTTCGGCCGCAACCTCGCGATCGTCGGCCAGGACAACCTGCGACGGACCGTCCTGCGCGAACGCGACCGGCCCGGGGCTGTGAACATCGGCCTGATCGATCTCACCACCCGCTACGCCCTGGACAACGGCTTCCACGTCGCCGTGGAAGGCATCCTGAACGCCGACCGCTACGGCACGATGCTCCAGGACCTGGTGCGCGCCCACTGCGACGTCTCGCCCTGCTACTACCTCAACGTGCCCTACAGCCAGACGGTGCTCCGCCACGCGACGAAACCCGATGCCGAATACCTCAAGCACGTCACCGAGGACCACCTGCGCGACTGGTACCGGGAGAACGACCTGCTGGACGACACCCTGGAGACCGTCATCGACGCCGCCAGCACCCTGGACGACACCATCCAGCAGATCCTGCGCGACAGCGGCCTGGACAGGGCGCTCCCGATCGACCGCTGACGCGAGGCGTCAGCAGCTCACCGGATGCGGGCCCCCGCCCACGCGCCGAAGGAGTACGGGGCGCACCGCCCGTGCTCGCCGCACCCGAGCATCGCTGCGATCAGAGCGGGAACACCCGACCCGGTCCAACGCCATGCCCGCACCACCGTCCGGCGCCCGTTCCACGCTTCGGCCCGCCTGCTGGATCGCGTCGGTTTCGATCGGACCGGCCATCCCGGTCTCCGACCCGAGGGTCCGGCCCTGCACACAGCATCAGACCCAGGGCCCGACAGGCGGCTCTCCTTCTCGGCCCGCTCGGCCCGCTCGGCCCGCCAGGCCCGGCCGTCGAAGGCAGAAGCTGCAGGCAGCTCGGGGCAGCCCCACACCGCGCACTCCTGAAGCGGGCAAGGCGTTCTCCACACAACGCGGGGCGGACCGACTACGCCGGTCCGCCCCGCGCAACATCGGCGAGCGGTCAGACGAAGGTGAGGACGGGCTTGATGACCTCACCGGCTACTGCTGCCTGTGCGGCCGCCTCAATCTGACTGAACGGGTACGGGCTGATCAACTTCTCCAGAGGGAGCCTGCCCTGCTCGTGGAGCGTGATGAGGCGGGGGATGAACTCCTGGGGAACCGCGTCCCCCTCGATCACGCCGCGCACCTGAATCCCCTGCCTCATCACCGTCATGATGTCGAACTCGGCCGACTTGCCGATTCCGACCAGCGCCAGCGCCCCGCGGTGCCGCAGGGCCGCGATGGCCTGGGAGATCACGATCGGCTGGCCCGTGGTGTCGATGGCGTGGTGCGGGCCGCCGGAGGTGATGTCCCGAACCGCTACCGCCACATCGTCACAGTCCGTCGGGTCGAGTGCTGCGACGGCGCCGAGGTCTCGCGCTACCGCACGGCGGGACGCGACCGGATCAACCGCGACCACCGAGCAACCCTCGGACACCGCAGCCATGACCGCGCTCAGCCCCACACTGCCGGCGCCGAACACAACGAGCGACGAACCTGCAGCCGGCTGCAGAACGTTGAGGACCGTGCCGGCACCGGTCTGCACCCCACACCCGAGCGGGGCGGCAAGAACAGGGTCGAGGTCGGCGGGGATCTTGACGCAGTTGCTCTCGTAGGCGATCGCGTACGAGGCGAAGGAGCTCTGGCCGAAGAAGTTGCCGAAGACCAGTTCGCCATCACGGGAGAGGGGGGTGCTCCCGTCGGTGCGGGTGCCGGTCGCGTTGAGGGCGGTGATACCTGCCTCGCAGTACGCGGACTGGGCCGACGCGCAATTTCCGCACGCACCGCAGCTGCGATAGCTCAGGCATACGGTGTCGCCGGCGGCAACGGTGGTCACGTCGGCACCGACAGCCTCGACCACACCGGCACCTTCATGACCGAAGACCATGGGCAAGCGCGGCTGGGGCCAGATCTGCCGGGTGCTGAGGTCGGTGTGGCAGATGCCAGCCGCAGTAATCCGCACCAGGATCTCATCCGGCCGCGGCTCCTCGATGTCGACGTCGTGAACGGTGAAGGGGCCACCAACGGACTCCACCAGGGCTGCCTGTATACGCATGGGTTGATCCTCCCCCAGAACTATCGGTCGCGCGTGCGGCCGAAGCGAGTACTCGACCGACGCGAGTACTCGGCCGCCGCGCCAAGACGCAATCAGCCGCAGGAATGTAGCCGTGTCGATGCAGAAGGCCAGCTGCGCTCCAGCTCCAGAACGAAGTAGCCAAGACACGGACTTGTCGGCTGCGATGCAGTACAACAGCCCTTGTGGTGAAGCCTGGGCCACCAATCACGCCGCGCACGAGCCCACAACAATGCTGCCGGCAGAACTCGCGAAGCCCTGACTCAGCCGGCCGGAAGCTTGGCGATGGCCGCTTCGATATGCCGGTCGACCAGGGCGGGCGCGCCCGCGAGTATCACCAGTACGTTGCCGCGGCGCACAGCGGCCGTCTTCAGCACCTGCGACCCTCCTGGGCCGGTGAGCGTGGTCGTGTAGGCGTAGGCATCTGGCCCAGGGACGGGCGCGTCGCCCTTGCGCACGGTCACGGTGAGAGGGGTGCTGCCAGAGGTCATGGTGTAGGCGGGGCAGGACGTCTGAGCATGCACGAGCCTGCGCAACCCTGCTGACAGTTTGGACGGCGCATCGCTGTGTAGTTCCTCGCCCAGCGTCGAATCCGCGCCGAACGTGAAGCCGGCGGAGGTCTTCGCCGCGAACTGCACTTCGTCGCTGTGTTTGCCCAACTCCTCCAAAGCGGGACAGCCACTCACACCCATGTCGTCGTACCGGTGAGGATCGGCGGCCTTCTCATCATCGGGGGTCTCGGTCTGCGTATATCCCGGTCCCAAGTCATCAGCGGTCAGCAGATAGGTACGCAACTGCTTGCCTCGGACGGGTTTGAGGTCTGCAGGGGAAACCGAGGCCGAGGGCGATCCGGGAGTTGTCGCCCTGGAGCCTGTCGGCTTGGCCTCGTGCCTTCCAACGGCGGGCGTGCTGCCACAGCCGGCCGCCAGAGCCAGGATCCCGAAGGCAGCCGCTGCCGCCACCCCGCTGATTCGACGCTGCTTGCCCGGCATCAACCAACCCCCGTTATCGACAAAGGACATAACCTTATCGACAGCCGGTCATCCATGGTCACGAAGTCTCGCGGGGTGACGTGACCTTTTCCCTCTACCCTGCCAAGGCCGACGTCTACAACGCCTCACCGCCGGGCGGTGACGGGGTGAGCTCGGTGGTCGGGGTCGCCGACCGCGCCCTTTCAGAGCCGACTGCCTGCCGACCGTGGCGTTACGCCCATCGCACGCCGAGTTCGCGAAGTGCGGTGCGCTGTGTGTCGGTGCGCTGTGTATCGGTTGTCGGTGAGTTTGTGGCGACCGGTTTTGGTGTTGGTGATCCATACGCCGAGCCGGACGGCTACCGGTCCGTCTCGCCCTCGACCGTGATCTCCTCTGTGTGGCCGCGCCGGACCGGCTGACCCGCACCTTCCCACTCCACCCACTGACCGAGGGCTGCCAGGCATCCCTGGAAGGCAGCCTGCGCCTTGTTTCGACTCGAAGGAACCAACCCTCGGCCGGTTCCTTGGCTGAGCGCTCCAGTACCTCGTCGCCTGACCGGTGAGCCCGTAGACGGAGGAGACCCGGTGTCTTCCAGATCCCTCTTCTGCTCATCGCCCTGCTGGCGGCCATCTACATGGGGATCGTGGCTTACGACCTCGCCCGTCGCAACGGTTCCTCTCCACCCGACGCGGCGCTGGTCGAGGGCAGCGCCGCAGCCGGCCTCCTGGAGCTCTATCCGCAAGGCGTCGGCACCCATGGGTGACAGCCCGCTGCGGGGCGGCGGCGGGCTCGCCACCGCCTCTGTGGGGCGCACTTCGAAGGACGTTCGAACTTAGTATGGTCAGGGGGGATGCACATCGCGCAGACGGCGTCGGCGCCGCGTCATGAGGTATCGGACACCGTGGGCAAGGGAACTGCCATACGCACCGATGGCGCGGCTGGGCCGGCGCATTTGGGAGGATGCGCCGGGCGGCTCACGCACCAAAGCCGCTCCCCTGATCCTCCCCTCTTGTCGAGGTAGCCCTGTATGACGGCGGTCGAAGCTCCCCGACCCAACGGCCAGGACAAGCGGCCGTTGTTCCCGGACCAGGTCGAGACAGTGCAGCGGGCGCTCAAGCAGCTGCGCCGCCCTGGAACCCGTGGACTGTATGTAGCGGCGACGGGCACCGGTGACAAATCCACGAAGGATCACTGCATGAGTGGTGCGTTGAGCTGCGGATCTAGTGATCGTTGCGGGATTCCTGGTCGTCGTGCGGTCTTGATCTGAGCTGGGGTTTCCGTGGAGGTCCAGGAGTCAAAGAGCCCTCTGAGGTGCGAGTTTAGTGATCGTTCCGGAATCTAGTGATCGTCGAAGGATTTTCTACTGCCGGGTGGATCAGGCGGAGCGAGTCTGAGCTGGTCAGCGGTGGTGTGGTGGCGTGGGGGAGTGAGGTGGGCCAAGAGCGCGGCTGCGGGCGTGGTCGGGGGTGACAAGCTGGTTGGCTGGCGTCGTGCAAGGAGGTTGATCTCTGCGTATCCATGATCAGGAGGAGGACCCTGGCAAGGTGCCCGTCGTACCGTTTCCCGGTGGGGTGTCAGTGCCCGCTCCTAGGCTGTGGACATGACGTCAGCGAGGCCCAAGCGCCTGGTCGGTGAACTCCCGGGCGATCCCGCCCGGTTGCATCTGCACTACGGTCACGGGCATCCCGCGGTGCCCTACGACTTCGAGGACACTCTGGAGTCCTGGTATGTCAAGGTCACCTATGGGATGGCGGGTGACGAGGAGTGGGAGGACGAGGAGGGCGAGGGAAGCCGTGCTCCGGCTGCGGGCACCGAGGTCGGGCATGTGATCCTGTGGCGGCTGCGTGATGACACCGGTGACAGTGGGTGGGAGGCGGCGGATGCCGAGTCCGGTGATCTCGAGGTCATTGCCGCAGCCGTTCTCGGTCGGTCTGGACGCGCGGGCTACAGTGCCGCGTTCGAGAAGGCCGTCACCCATCCTGTCGGTGATCTGCTGATCCTCGACCGTGTCCATCTCGACAGGGCATGGAGGGGCTTCGGGCTGGGACCGATCCTGGTGGCCGAGACGATCCGCCGCCTGTCCGGCGGCTGTTGTGCGGTGGCGGCGTACCCGGCCATGGGCGAATACCCCGAGGACCGCGAGCAGGTCACCGAGGCGTCCCGCCGCCAGGCGAAGAAGAAGATCGCCGCGCTGTGGGAGAGCATCGGCTTCCAGCAGTTCCGCCGCGGGGTCTGGCTCCTGGACACCGCCCTGCGGCAGCCGGAGGAACTCATGCTCGCCCGTCGCGCTGAACTGCACGCGCTCAGCGCGGACTTCCAGCGGCCCGGCCTCTCTCGGAGCGGTCCGGTGGACGCTGTGAACGTCGTGGAAGACGGCAGCGAGGTGTCAGTGGCGCCGCGTACGATCTGACTCTTCCTGCGGGCGCTGCAGCGCAGATGGGAAGGCACACCGACGCAGGGGAGCGGGGCATCGTGGGGGAGCAGCAGCCGACGGACGGGGACATCCAGGACGCGCTGGGGCGGGCACGGCTGCGTCTGACGGAGTTGGGCTTCTTCAAGACGCAGGACGGACTGCGGTGGGCAGCCGCTTACGGGCTGGTCCGGTCCGTGTGGCGCAACGGCCCGATCGAGAACGCGCATGCCTCACGGTCGACCAGTCGGCGCAAGGCATTGCACGACGGGACGATGTTCGCCCGCAACACCTGGCTCGCCCGGCAGGCCTTCGACGTTCTGGGCTCCGACGACCAGTTCCGTCTCTACGAGCTGGAGGACCTGGTCCTGGACCGGGACCAGGTCTGGCCGGGATGTGCGGGAACCCTGACGGACTTCGGCTGGGGATTCCTCGGAGACATCAAGAAGCACGCGAAACAGCGCATCGACCTGCTCGCGCACTTCGAGCAGAGGCTGTCGCCGGACGACTTCCTCGTCTTCGCCAGCGCACCTTGGTTCGGGGCCCGCGACGACCACTACGGGATGCCGAGATGGCCTGTCTGCGTGGAAGCAGCGGCGTGCCGCCTGCGTGGCGAGGACGAGGAGTTCTGGCGTGCGGAGGGCGACTGGATGACCCGGATCGGCCCGGCGCCAGCTGCCGTCACCGCGGACCTTGAGGTAACCCGGGAACTGCTGCTGGAGTCGCCGTGGGAACTGGGCGCCGAGAACCTGGACTGGTTCGCCTGGAACCCGATCCTGCGACCACGCTGCACGCAGGGATCTGAAGAGGCCCTGGGCTGATCGTCTCGGGATGTAGTGATCGGCGCGGGATTTCTGCACGGCTGCGTGGTCCGGGTAGCTAGGTTTGCGCTGGTCAGGGATTGGTCTGGTGGATCGTGTCTGTGGCCGAGTGCCGGAGAGAAGCAAGGGTGCGGACTGGGAGTGGGTCGTCTACGCGCTGGACAGGCAGGTCGATAGCGCCTGCCTGCCGAACTCGCTGTCCGAGCTGCGTGGGCGGTGGCGAGCCCGGTCACCGGGTCCGGCGGCGAGGCGGGGGGTAGTTCTCGGGGATGGCGAAGAAGAAGACCAAGACGGAGACGGGATCTTCGGCGGGGCTGGTCTGGCTGACGCGGCGGCAGATGCTGGATGGTGTGCCCGGACCGGACGGGGTGCGGATCGGGTTCGCTGCGCCGGAGGAGGCCAGCGCGGTGACCGCCTTGTTGAAGGCGGCCGCCGACGACCTGGAGACCGGTCATCTCGAAGCGCTCGCCCGGGGGCGGTGCGGGACGTGGCTGCTGGATGCCCTCGCGGGCGCTGACTTGGGCGAGCCGCTCGTACGGGCGACGATGGCCGGTGAACTCCAGTCTGCGGCAGCGGAGTTGTCCCTGCTGTTGGTTGCTCGGGACGGCGACGGGCAGGTGATCGGGGCGCTGCTGGGTGTCCCGTCCGGCACGGTCGTTTCCGGGTTATCCCGGTTGCCGGTGTCTCGGCAGCAGATCCTGATGTCGATGCTGGCGTACGCGAAGATCAAGGCGGTCGCGGTGTCCGAGGACGCCCGCGGGTGTGGGATCGGAGCCGCGCTGCTGAAGCGGTGCGTGCAGTTGTACGGGCAACTGGATTACACGTTGCTGTTCGGCGAGTTCGACACCGGGCGCGATCTGGGGCCGTACTACACACGGCAGGGCTTCAACGTGCTGCGGCCTGGGCAGGCCGTCGACGTCGGGACCCTGCTCGTCGGCGTACCGCTTCATCTCGGGGCGGGACCGGGTCTGAGGTTGTTCTACCGGTGGCGTGCACGCGGCAGGTGACCGTCTGGCGGGGTATCGGCGAACGGGCTGTGCATGGCACCGGACTGGGGCTGCTGGGTGACGCTATGCGCCACACCTGTTTCCGGCAGCCCGGGCGCCGGCCCCGGCGAGAGGTGGACACCGCCTTCACCACCAGTACGTCGGCGGAGTCGCTGACGCTGCTGTATCCGATTACTGCGTCGGCAAGGACGAAGACGTGAGAGGGAAGAATCCGAAGCGCTGGCCGTGGGCCTCGCGGCTGAACATGTAGACCTGCGCCTGATCGAGGATGTCCGACGGCGGGTCGGTGTTCTCCACGACGATGGCCTGGCCGTGGAAGGCGTTGAGCAGATGCCGGTAGAAGTGCCGGGGCACGCTCTGGCGCAGATCCGCCTCCCGCACCCCGGGTTCCCGGAAGGTGACCAGGGGGGAGTCCAGCACAATGAAGCCGGGATGGCTGCGCCGTTGCTCCAGGCAGTAGTCGGCCAGAGCTGTGGTGAAGGCGGCGTGCAGGACGGCACGCATGCCCTTGCCGTGGCCGGAACGGGACCGGTCGCCCACATACAGCTCCGCCGTGTACTGGTCGTAGGTCACCTCCTCCTCCCGCCGTACCTGCCAGGCATCCAGCGTCCGCTCGACGGTGCGATCGAAGCCGGTCAGCGTGGCGGGCGGGATGCCGCGGCTGGGCTGCCCACCCGGCTGGGCCTCTTCGGAGACCAGTTGCGCTCTGACGTCTTCCAGCTCCTCGATCCGTGCGTGCAGGCCGAGTTCGTTCTCCAGGCGGGAGCGGGCGGCCATCACCTCGGCCACCTCGTCCTGCAGGGGGTTGAGTTCCTCGCGTTCGATGCGGGTGATCTCGGCGTCCGCCTGCTCGGCCAAGGCGGCTTGCGCGGCCTGGTCTTCGGCCACGTACTCACGCTGAGAGCGCAGGTCGTCGATGGTGAGCAGCAGGTCGGCCAGGAGCGTGCGGGTCTTGGTGCTTTCAGCGGTGACGGCCTGGTGCAGGGCGGTGGTTTCCATGGAGTCGTGACCGGCTTGCTGGTGGTGGGGCTCTGCGCCGCAGAACACGCACGGGCCGCTGCGGAAGTAGCCGAGCAGGCTGCCGGCCTCGCTGACCATGCCCAGGCGGGCCAGGTCGGACTCGTACTGGGCGCGCAGCAGCTCGAACCGGCCCAGCAGGTCATCGGTCTCTGCCAGGCGCTGCGCGTAGCGGGCCAGCGCCACGGACAGGGTCGCGCGGTCGGAGGCCGCCTGCGCGTGACGGCGGGTGACGTTCCGCAGCGACTCGGCGCGGTTTTCTTGATGTTCCAGCAGCCGCCGCAGCTGTTGCTGCAGCTGACTCTGGTTGGCCTCGCGTGAGGCCAGTTGGCGCTGCAGTCCGAGGATTAGGTCGTCCAGCAGGCTGATCTTGCCTTTGTGGACGCGGCGCTGTGCCTGGTTGAGGCGGCTGGGCGAGGGCTGCTCGCCCGCCCCGGTGAGCAGGAGCTTGAGGGCCGACTTGTGCGCGGTCTGGCCGCTGGTGCCCGAGGTGCGCAGGACGGGGGAGACCTTCGAGACCATGCGGGTCTCGCTGATCAGGCACAGGTGTAGCAGGTCCCGGAAGCCGGCGAGTTTGGTGCCACCGGAGTCGTTGGTGGCCAGCAGCGAGCCGTCGAGCCCGATACGCTCCATCAGGTAGCGGGAGAGGTTCTTGGTGGTCCGGGGGCTGTGCTGGGCGGAGAGCACCAGGTCCGGCGACCGGTAGACGAGGTCGCGGATATCGTCCTCGAAGACGCTGACCCGCCCGGACTGAGGCGCTCGCATCAGGGTGATGACCGATGCGTCGGGCAAGGCGATGCCCAGCAGGATCTGCGAGTAGCCTTCGGCCTCGGGGATGAGGTTCAGCTTGCGGGCGCCGAGCATGTAGTCAATCGACTCGGTGACGAACGACTTGCCGGTGTCCGAGGCGCCGTAGACGATCGTCAGGCGGGGGTCGAAGTCCACGCGGGCCGTCTCGCGGCCCATGCCGGCGTAGGTCAGATGCAGCAGGCGCAGCTCAGTCATCATCGCCTCCCTGGCGCGGCAGACGGCTCTCGAACGTCTCCATCCACCGCTGTGTGATGTCGTCCGTGGCGGCACGGCTGTCCGCCGGGACGCGGTGATGGAAGGCCAGCGCCCACTGCGCCCGCTCCCGCAGGGCTCCGACATATGGGGCCTCGAGCAAGTCGAGGAAGCCCGGGCCTTCCTCGCTCGCCCGGTACATCAGCCCGCTGTCGTCCGCCTGCACGTCGGCCAGCCCCGCGCGCATCAGCACCACCAGTCCCTGCTCGAGCAGTTGGCGCTTCATGGCCAGTTCGCCCGGGCCGGCCGGCAGTGACGGGTGCACACTGGGCGGCCCGTCCATCTCGCCGCTGTGCAGCATCGCGTAATCCAGATACACCAGTTGAGCCAGGTCCAGCGGCCGGGGAAAGGAGGCTGCGAGCAGCACCAGAGCGCGCACACCGACCTCCAGCGGGCTGTTGAGCGCTCTCACGTCTCCTCCTCGACCCAGGTCAGCCGGTCGTCGTTGGCGAGCTGGTGACAGATGCCCATGCGGTCAATGGGCTCCACCACGTGGACCAGGACGTTCGTTCCCAGCTGCATGTCGCGTGCCGCGTCCTGCACCGCGTTGAGCCGGTCGAATCCGGTGGCGAAGTCCCGCCAGGTCACGTTGACGACACCGTCGTAGACGTTCTTCTGCAGCGATTCGAAGGTGCCCTCCGGCACGCTGTCACGGGCGAACACCCGTAGTTGCTCGGCGCAGTAGAAGGCTTCCCGCTGGTGCTGCAGGTGAGAGCCCGCCTTGGAATGCGCGCGCACCTGCCCCATCGCTCCGGGGTCACAGCCCCACTTCTCCTGGTAGACGTCCAGGAGCTTTTGGATGTACCGGGTTTCCACCGGTGTGTGCTCCGGCGGGGGCGCCTGACGGGCCTCGCGGTCCGGCAGCCGCGTGCCGAACCTGCGCACGTGATACGGCGTGGTGGCGTGCTGCTCGAGGATCCGGTCGAGATTGGCCGCCTCGAAGCGGGCGAAGTCCGTCTCCCGGGCCAGCTCCAGCGCCGCTCCGAGCGGATCTGCGCCGTACTCCGCGGTCAGCCGGTCGGCACCCTTGGCGACCCAGTCGAGGAACGACTCCTTCAGCTCCGCGGGCTTGGCCAGCAGTTGCGTGAGTGAGGCGCCGATCCTGGGTGCCACGAAGACGTAACGCTCGGGCAGAGTGCGGTACTTGCCGCCGGCCACCACTGCGATGATCTTCAGTATCTCTACATAGGCAATGGCCGGGGTGAGCGCCTTCCCGTAGTGCTTGCACTGATAGCAGTGCCACCGGTCGTCCGTCCGGTGCGCCGTGAGGAACGCGGCGACATCGGCGCCGCCGTCGTGGGCGCCGCCCAGCTGCATCACGTCCACGTATTCCTCCTCCTTCAGCGCCAGCAGCCACTCGTAGACGAACTCCTCGAACTGAGTCGGCGAGTGATGCGCGAGGATCTGCTTGGGCGTCACCGCAGGGCCTGTCGCCATCATGGGGGACAGCACTGTCACTGGGACCTGCGACGGCTTCGGCACCTCGGAGAACAGCGGCTCGGCGGAGCCGTCGGGTGAACTCATGCATCCCCCGTCGCATGATCATGATCGTTGCCCAGGGCACGTTCTTACCATTACCCGCCGTGTCCCGAAAGCGTGCATTCCGCCATTCAGGACCGGTGTGGCCGAGGTGTGGCATCTCGGGGTGAGGGGCTGACGGCGAAGCCCCCGCGTATGGCGTCCGGTGCCGCCGCCCGGGAGTCTTCTGTTGCCGGGTGGATCCTCAACCGGCCTGTCACGCACCGACGGCTCCCCGGCGGCTGTGCCGCGGAAGGCGCTGGTTGCTCCGGGGGCGCCGCATGTGCTCGCGACAACAGCAATGATGGAAAGGCTGTGTGACATCAGGTACACGGCCTCCATCGAGACGATCGACAACGGCCGGGCCGGCATGCTGCTCGGCGCCCTGAACGTCTGGCAGGCTGAGTGCCGCCGCGCGCTGCCGACGGGCCCGGAAGGAACGGCAGACGACACTACGGCAAGCGCACCGTCAACCACCTAAGCAGCGGCTCTGCACCGGCCGCCCGCTGATGGCCCGCGGTATGTTTTAGTAGCGGATCTGGGCTGTCGCGGCGTCCATCTTCTTCATGGTGATGTTCTCGCTGCCGCTGCGGATCGCGATGACGGCGGCGGTGGAGACGACATAGGCGAGGGCTTTGAAGTAACCGCCGGTGCGCTGGTGCAGTACGGCTGCATGTTGGCTCAGGGCGTTCTCTTCCAGCTGGTACAAGCTCAGGTCGGCCTCGAAGCTCGCCAGGACGCGCCGGAACATCTCCTGTTCCTCGGCCTTGGTGCCCAGGGGCAGGGGGTGCAGCCAGGTCGACGAGCGGCTGGACGATGACGGGAAGCTGCTCGCCTACGACCGCTCCCAGGTCGTCCCCTACGGCTTCCGCCACGCCTACGCCCAGCGCCACGCGGACGCCGGAACCCGGCCTGACGTCCTCAAGGAGCTCATGGATCACCGCTCCCTGGACGTCACGATGGGCTACTACAAGGTCTCACTCAGCAGAAAGCAGGAAGCCATCAAGACGGTGGCCAAGCTCGCCGTGGACCGGCACGGCACCCCTCAGGGCTTCGGCGATCCACTGGCCTATGAAGTCGAGAGCGTCGCGGTCCCCTATGGCGGCTGCACCGAGCCGAGCAACGTCCAGGCCGGCGGCGGGCACTGCCGCATCCGCTTCCAGTGCGCCGGCTGCGACTTCTACCGGCCCGACCCTTCCTACCTGCCCGCCCTGGAACAGCAGATGGCGGACCTGCGGGCCGACAAGGAAGGCGCACTGGCCATGGACGCCGCCGACTGGATAGTGCGCAGTTTCGACGACCAAATCCGCGCCTACTCGAAGTCGGTCGACGAGATGCGCCGCCAGCTCGACCAGCTACCAGAGGACGAGCGAGCCACCGTGGAGGCAGCCTCCCGCGAACTGCGCAAGGCCCGCTCGGCCGCCGCGTTCATCCCCGTCCGGTCGCTGAAGACTCGGAGCGCCCAGTGAGCCGAACTGCCCCTCCCGGCACTCCGGGCCGGGAGGGGCGAGTCCAACGCCTCCGTGCCGCCCGCGCCAAGGACAGCGAGGTCAAAACGGCCCGCGCTCTGGGCGTCGTGCGCGACCTCCTCACGTCCGGCCAGCGGGTGACCTCGGCCCACGTGGCCCGCGAGGCGTCCGTATCCACCTGGTTCGTCTACAACCAGCCTCAGTAGATGTTTTTCATCCTCAAAGCCTGTGCGACTGTCCGGCTGAGCGCGCTCGTACGACAACCGACCGCGGTCGGGGGCAGAGGTCGGTAGCCGCAGGTGTGCGGAGGTCATGTTGCCCCGACAGTTGCCCCTGACGTAGGGGCAACCTCTCAACATGGTTGGCATGGCTATGAGAAGCAACGCGCTCGCGGTCGACGGACTGTACAAGTCGTACGGCGACCACGAGGTATTCGCCGGAGTCGACCAGAGACTTCACCAACGGACAATCACCGGCATGCCGACTGGCGACGGCGGGGAGCGGGTCGAGAGAGGTGACAGGACGATGCGGCACTTCGCGGTCCACCACGACGGCGTCACAATCCAGGTATCCCACGGTGGCCGGGGACGACCGCTGGTCCTGTGTCCTGGACTGAGTTCGACACAGGCCGATCTGCACGAGCTGACCGAGCTGCTGCGGCGCGACCACGACGTGGTGACCTTCGACCTCAGGGGCCATGGCCTCGCCTCGGCCGCCGACCGGTACTCCTTCGAGGCGTTTCTCAGCGATCTCGTTGCCGTGATGGCGGAGCTGGGGCGCCTCGGGCAGACCGAGACGCCCGTGCTCGTGGGCTACTCGCTGGGCGCGGACCTGGCCGTGCACTATGCCTCCGAGCGTCCTGACACCGTCGCCGAGCTTGTCCTCATCGACGGGGCGAACCCGGTGCCCGAACCATTCATCACCGAGGCAGACTTGGCCGAGTTCCGCGCGATGTGGGAGGAACAGGCGGCGCGGCAAGAGGCCGAGCGTGCCAAGGGCACCGCGCGTCAGGTGATGCTCAGCGCACAGGACATCCTCGACCTGAATCTCGAGCTCGATGTGCGTCGGTCCGGAATCCTCGACCAGTACCGGAAGATCGACCGCCCGATAAGCCTGATCATGTCTACCTCGATCGCCGGCTACAGCACCGAAGGGCGTGCACCGCGGCACAACCAGCTCTGGCGTGCCGGCATCGAGCGGCTCGTCCGCGAGCGGCCGCACGTCTCCACGTCCTGGGTCGACGCCGACCACCGGCTGGTCTTCACCCACGCCCCGGAAATCTCCCAGATCATCCGGAGCGCACACCATCCAGCCGGCAGGCCAACGTCTTGAACAGCTCCTGGGAGACTGGTCCGATGCTGACCATCAGCGAGCTGGCGTCGTACGCCGGAGTGACAGTGCGTGCGGTGCGGCACTATCACGCCAAGGGGCTGCTGCCGGAGCCGGAGCGGGACCACTCTGGCTACCGGAGGTACGACGCCGGCGCCGTAGTCGAGCTGATCAAGATCCGGACTCTCGCCGAGGCCGGGGTCCCCCTGGCGCGCGTGCGGGAACTGCTCCAGGCCGACGAGGAGGAGTTCGCCGCGGCGGTCGCAGATATCGACAGGCGACTGCAGGCGGAGATCCAGGATCGGCAGCGGCACCGCGAGCGGATCGCCCGCCTCACCTCCGGAGACAATCTGGCGCTGCCCCCGGAGGTAGTCGAGTTTCTCGACCGACTGCGGGCGCTAGGAATCGACGAGCGGATCGTCAAAGTCGAACGCGACGGCTGGATCCCACTGGCCGCGCACTCACCCGAGCGAGTCCCTGAATGGATCGCACGCAAACGGGACCAGATCGCTGGCCCGCACCTCATCGACTTCTATCTCTCCCTGAGCCAGGCGCTCGACCGCACCGACGACGACCCACGGCTGATCGAGCTAGCTGACAAACTGGCCGCCTACATCACGCAGATGGCCGACGAGCGGGGCGAGGATTACGTCGACGATGCCGACATCGAGCCATTGTTCGTCACGCTGATGGACACCCTGGCGTTCGACACCGCGCCGCCGGCCCGTCGACTGATCGAGCTGCTGAAGAAGCGAGGCTGGAGCGGCTGGACCAAGCTTGAGCGCGTAGACCCACCACGGGGTGCGGTATCGAAGCCCAGGTGAACGCCTTCTTCAAGCACTACCGCGAGGCTGCTCTCGGCCCCTGGTGAAGGTCTGGGCGCTTGCTCTTGGCTGCAAGGTCAGCGGGCGGTCGGCGGCTTCTTCGTCCACTGGCTGGTGCGGGAGCCTTTGCGGGTCAGACGCCGGGTCATCATGGTGATGAGTGCCCAGTTCAGGTGGGCCTCGGAGTGCTGGGGCAGCCTCTCGTAGTCGCGTGCATTGCGACGGGCGTTCATGCACCAGCCGATCGTCCTCTCGACTTTCCAACGGCGGGGCAAGACGACAAAGCCCTTGGTGCCCTTGGGCCTGGAGACGATGCGCAAGGTGAGCCAGAGGCGTTCGCGGACCCAGTCCACGAGGTCGCCGGCGTAGCCGCGGTCGGCCCAGACCTGGGTGATCTGCGGCTGGGTGAGGCGGAGGCGCCAGAACACGTCGCGGGCGGCGTCGCGGTCCTGAATGTCAGCGGGCGTCACCGTGATCATCACTGGCAGGCCGAGCGTGTCGACCGTGATATGTCGCTTGCGTCCATTGATCTTCTTCCCGGCATCGTAGCCGCGGCTGTTCTTGCCGACGGTGGAGGCGGCCTCTCACGGGGTGGGGGCAGCGGCCCTTGCCCGTACGGATCCGGCGGCGGAGCTGGTTGCGGATGTAGGTGATGACCCCGGCCCGGGTTCCACCTCCAGAAGAACCCGTAAACCGTCTCCCATGGGGGGAAATCCGTAGGTAGAGCCCGCCATTTTGCGCCGTTGTCGACGATGTAGCGGATCGCGTCCACGATTACCCGCCGCGGCCACTTCTCCGGGTGCCCGCCGGTCTTGGTCTCGCAGGCCGGGACCGGTAGGAGGGGCTCCAGCAGAGCCCACTCGGCAACGGTCGTGTCGGAGGGGTAGCGGCGGCGACGGGAAGCAGCAGACATGGCGGGTCCAGCAGACGAGGTGATCGACGGGGTTTGGGGCTATTTGGCGAGCTGGGCGAGGGTGGCGCGGACGCCGGTGAGCTGGGCGGTGGCCAGCTGGGCCCATTCGTCGTCGGGGTAGCGGGCCAGGTGTGGGTCGAGCGTGCCCGTGATCACTCGGGTGAGCCGGCCGAGGATCTGCCGGAACTGGCGCTTGTCGTACTCGATCCAGTCCGCGGGCTCCTCGGAGAACATGTAGCCCTCCTTGCGGGTCCACGTGATCGGGGTCAGCTGTTCAGCGGCGACGACGTCCCGCACGTGTCTGATTCCCACCCCACCTGCGATTTCGTCAGCCGGGTGGCGGACATGAGCTGGTAGGTGTGCAGGCCCGCGGGTCGTGCTTCCATCAGGGCGACGCGGACCAGGTCGCCGTAGTGCTCGGCCAGCGGCCGCGCCTCTCGGCGCCGCGGCATGGCTACTCGCCTTTGAGGAGCTGGGCCAGCTGCTCGTCGAGGGTGAACCCGCCGTTGTCGATGGCGCCTTCGAGCTAGTCCGCCGCCGCGCGGACCCGGCTGATCTGCCGACGGACGGTCTCGCGTTCGTCGTCGGTGAATTCCTGGCCCCGCATCTGGGGGACCACGCGGCCGAGGGTGGCCACGAAGCCGTGGCAGGAGCCGACCAGGTCGAGGTACTCGATGGTGTGCTCGATCTTGCGGACGGCCGGGGTGCGTTCCCTGATCCGCTCGCGGGTCTCCTCGGAGTTGTCGAACTGGGCCCGGTTGACCAGCATCCGCGCGGTGTCGTCCCGCATCACCGACCGGGCCACCGTCGACCGACGCAGCAGGTCCGTGGTCACCTCCTGGGCCACGGTGTCATCCCTGGTCAGCTCGGTCACCACGCGCATGCGGTCCGCCGGGGTGACGTGCTCGGTGACCTCCGGGCGCTTGACCAGGCCGACGGCCACCTGGGCGGCGACCTCGTCGTCCCGGGTGAGGTCAGCGACGGCCTGGACCTTCTCATCGACCGTGACGGGGCGGTCCACCCGCTGCCCGACGACCCGCTTCGCGGCATCCGGCGTCCACTGCCGCTTGCCGGTGCGTGGGTTGAACGGCGCGTCCTCGATCGCCGCCCACCGCTCAGCCTCGTCCGCGACATGCGAGGATGCGGTGAACGGTGAACGACACGCCCTCCTTGCGCCTGGCCGCTGGCCATCGGGAGGCGGTCCATCGCCAGTCCTCAACCGTCGCCAGGGCGACGCCGATGTCGTCCGCGAACAGTTGCAGCGACTCCGTGACGGTGAACAGGTCGTCCGTGCCATTGGGCATCGACCCGCCCACCGGACGCATGGGCTCGATCTCCAGGGCCATGTCGCCAAGAGAGAACTGTGCCCTCGTGACCTGCGCGATCAGTTCACGGGCCTGGGTGACGAGCTGGTCGTAACGCTGCCGGGTGACATTCCCGATCTGGTCGGTCATGATGACCACCACCTCTTGCCCCGGGCCGGCCCGGCCACCCAGCATGTGACCGGTCAAGAGGCAGCCGGCCCCGGTCACTGTCCACGGTGGCGCGAGCGCGACACTCCGAGGCAAGGCGTGAACCGGGGGCGCTCGAAGTACCCACCGATCGCCACCAATTCCCCTGCAAGTCATGGGGTGTTGGTGATGTGCGTGAGGCGTTGCGCTACGGCGTTTCAGTAACACCGTTCCGTGACGCCTGCCGCTGCCGACAAGCCCGGACCCGGCAGCGGTTCGAGCAGTACACCGCCGACTTCGACCGCTCCACTCCCACCGTCCACGACCGGCCGCACACCGGGCACTCCGCCTGCTCCCCCTGCTGCATCGCGATGACCCGTTGCCGGGTCTGCTGGCGCCTTCGCCACCGCCGCGACCTGCACCGACCCGAGCAGAACTCCGCTGCCGCCGCCATCGTCGCCGGCAGCGGCTCACCACACTCCCGGCAGTACCGCCGGGGCGTCCCGCCAGCCCCCATGCACCGGATCATCCGGCCGTACGCATCTCACGACCAGAGTTGAAAAACACCTACTCAGGTCCGGGACGCTGTCCAGGCCGCGATGCGCGAACAGCGGGAGCACAGCCGCAGAGCGTCGTCAGCGCCAAGCGGGCAACACGTAACCTCCGCCGGACTGCACACCGAACTCGCTCTCGTCCGCGAGGAGATCAAGGATCTGAAAAGGGAGCACGACCGGCTCCGGGAGCGCGTCCGGCTTTCCCTAGGCGCGGAATTGGACGACGTGGACCGCGGCCGACTGTTCGAGCGAGTGCATCAGCTCGAACAGCAGAACGCCGCCTTGAACGGCGAACTGGCGGACTCCCGGAACCGTCAGGCGGATCTGGAGCGCCGCCTGCAGGTAACCGAGGACGACCTCACCGCTGCCAGGGCCAGCCTGCGCAGGGCCATGAGGGTAGTACCGAACCGCTGAAGGCGGCCCCTGCCTCAATGCCCTTCGTGCATACCGCTGCCCAGAACTTCTGCCACCAGCTCGACGACTTCGCCAGGGTGTTCCTCGGCGACGAGATGTCCAGCGCCCGGCAGGGGCCGCACATCCGCAGCGAGAAGCCGAGCAGCGGCCGAGGCGAGCCGCTGCGGCGGCAAAAAGACGTCGTGCTCACCGGTGGCCACGACGTTCGGTACACGTCGGCAGGGCCCAAACACCCGCCGGGCCAGCGGAGAAGGGGCAAGACTGGTGCGGCATGTCCTAGCGACCAGAGTCATCCACTCACTCAGTTCGGCAGACGGCGCATGTCCAGGGCCCGACATCACTCCCAGCACACGCGCGCTGCGTGCCTGC
Organism: Streptomyces sp. NPDC026575; assembly: GCF_055567415.1. Taxonomy (NCBI): domain Bacteria; kingdom Bacillati; phylum Actinomycetota; class Actinomycetes; order Kitasatosporales; family Streptomycetaceae; genus Streptomyces; species Streptomyces sp. NPDC026575. The sequence continues at coordinate 52,701 of NZ_JBVHQM010000033.1, read as the reverse complement.
GTGGGGTTCACGAGCCAAGGCAGTGTGGCTGCCATCACACGGCCCGTGACCCTTAGCCGTGCCAGCCCCGCTGTAGAGACAAGTACCCGCCCCAGGAGCCAGGCGGAGTCACATGCCAGCGCGATTCCGCCGCCGAGTGAGTGTCCGACCACCACGGCCGGGCGTGCTACCGCCTGGTTCAGCACCTCCTCCAGCCATGCGCCGTACTGAACAAGTCGGTCCCGACGCGGGCGCTCGGCTGAGCTCAGCCCCGGCTGCCCCGGAACATCAACGACGTAAGTCGGCCAGCGCGCAGCCAATGCCGTCGCGAGCGGCAGACTGGTGGCGGCGTTGAAGTTGGTCCCGGGCACCAGCACCACCGCAGGCGCGCCGTTCGACGAGCCGGCATCGTCTCCCGGGGCAACGACGTGCGTGGGCCCCATCCCGGTCGTGACCATCGACGTTCGGTGTCGCACCGACCACCGGCTGAGCTGGTCCCCGCACCAGTCCTCGACTTCGCGACGGGCGGCGGCACTCCTGTAGACGGCGGCCCCGTACGACCTGTCCCAGCCTGTACTTCCAGCTCCTGGCACGACGCCTCATCCCCCACTCCCCGTCAGAGAAACCAGCCTATGCGCGTGCCCCCTCACTCGCACTGAGCAAGCATCATTTGCTTGTCCGCCGCCGTCACCGGCCGCCCGTACTTCTCGGCGACCTGGGCGAATCGGACCACGTACGCGCAGCGGATCTCCTTGTTCGGCGGTAGTCACGAGGCCGGACCCGAATCGCTCTTGCTGCTATTCGTCGGCCCGTCCACGGGCAGGAGGTTCAGCGGGTCGTTCGCCAACTTCTCCCGCTCGCTATCCGACCAGCGGGCGGAACGAGCTGTCAGCTGTACGAGAGCGGCACGACATGATCGATCTGAGCCTCCATGGCGTGCTCCTTGCGCCACTCGATCGTCTCGTCGGTGTACGGGTCGTGCAGCGTCATGGAGATGACCACACAGTCGGAGCCGGAACGAAAGCGCAGCTCCTGGCCATCGCGTTTCATAAGATCATTCCGCGTGTTACAATCATTCCGCGCCAGCGGCCGTCGGCCGTATCCATCCACGCGTAGCCGAACTCGTCACGGTCGTAGCCCGTCTTCGGCCCACGCCCCTTCGTCAACAGATCCTCGATGAGCTTCCGGGCCTCGGCCCTCTCCGCGTCCGAGGCGACAGGCGACAGCCCAGGCTTCGTCCCATTCGGATTCTCCAGCGGGCTGACGGCCCGCCCCGCGGACACAGCTGGTCCGGAGCTCGATGAGGTGCCACCGGCACCAATGGCATCGCACCCCATGACGAGTGGTGCGGTAGCGAGCAGCGCGAGGGCCGGACGAACCCAGCGCGTGCGCGCGGCGCACCTGTGGCTCATGTGCCTCCCAGTACGCACAGCCCACCGCCACCTGGATACGCTGCGAGAAAATCGCGATCACGGCGGGAAGCATAGAGATAATTCGGGTGTTGCAGCCGTCCTTGTCCTCGTCGATCCAGTGCTTGAACTTGGAACGGGCGTAGCCGTCGCGGGACTCGGCGGCCTGGGGGAGGGCTTCGACGGCGTAGTGCAGGCTGAGCGTCTCGGCGGCATGCGCGGGAACAGTGGTGGCCAGGGGCAGCAGGGCGAGGGCCGCGACGGCGAGCGCGCGGCCAGTCGTCTTGATCATGGTGTGTTGATATCGCCGGATCAACGGCCGCCGGGGGGAATGCGGATGACGGTCACTCGGGGGAGTGGCAAGTCATACCCGGCCCACCAAACCTCGGGACCCGGCCAGCTTGCAGCAATGCGAGAACTGCGGCGCGCAGCTGGAGTGCTGAGGCACACAGGCCTTGGTCGCTGGTGCGGTGCGCTGGGATGTGGAGTCCACGTGCGCGGCGTGCGGGCAGGCGACAGCCGCGTGCGGCCATGTTATCCCTCGCGAGCTGAGAGCTCGCTTGCTTGCTGAGCGCGGGCCGACCGCGCTCAGCCTGACGGACACGTCGGTCTGCCGTGTCGTCCTCATGCAGATCCTGCGCGCGCAGCTCGGCACCGACCTGACAGACATCACAGCCCTCACGGACCAGGTCCTGGCCGGTACGTACACAGGGACGCCACCCGAGGTGGAACACCTCGCCCGCACCTTGCGTAGGGCTGGCATCGCAGCGGTGGCCGTAGACCGCTGAGGTGTGGACCAGAGCCAAGAGCCACGTGGGGCAGCCGACGCGGACACGACGGACCATGGGCGCTGCGTTGCGCGCCCTATGAGCGCCGTCGAGTAGAGGCTGCCGCTTCCCCCCAACGGGCAGCCGGGCAACCCGTCGAACGGATAGGGATTCGACGGGTTGAGGGTAGGGGAAGCCGGCCCGGGCGGGCACGCTCGCCGGCCAAGACGGCGAGCGACCCAGTTCATCAGCCGCGCCACGCCGACGAGGCTGTGGGACGCGACCGTCGGTCCAACGAGATCGACTGCGGCCCGCCTACTTCTGTGGCGGTAGTCCGTCCCGCCTGCTCAACGCCGATGACGAAGACGTCGTCGTGGTGACGGCTGCCGTCCACTCCACGCGCTCGGCTGGCCTTCAACGACTCGACCGCAACACGGCGAACGAAGTACGGCGCAGCGGCCACCGCCTGGTCACGCCGCGATGCTGCGCCCCGGGTTGACGTACAGATCCATTCAGCTCGCGACCTGCACGTGCAAAGCGGCGCAGATCAGCGCCACTTTGCGATCCAGCCAACCAAAGCAACGATCCCGACGGATGCCGCAGCTGCCAGCTTCGCCGACAACACGCCGAACCCGGGATTCCACCACTCAAGCTTCCACGCAATCCCCCAGAGTAGCCCCATGACCAGGACCGCACAGAGGACAGCCGGCACAATACGTCCGGCCGTGCCACGGTTCTCACCGTCACCACTGCTCTGTTCATCCATGACATTGATGCTATGAGCGGGATCACGGCTGACAGTCAGTTGTCGCCATGCTGCGCAGGGCGCTGGTGGAACGCGGCTGGAGGCCGAGTTGGCGGGGTAGTGACTGACCTTCAGGCGGGAGGTGCCTGTCATTGGCCATCGGCCGAGTGCAGGCGGCGACGGCGGGAGATCACCACGTCGCGCCAGCTGTCGCGGGTAGGTTGTGCCCCGTCGAGCCACTGCGCCCGTGAGCCGGTCCCATGTGGGACGGGAAAGCCGGCCATGAAGTGGGCAATGTCGACGTAGTAGGCGTAGTCGCCGTCTACCGTGAGGTCGCACAGCCGGGAGACGGAGGCGTCCACCTCGTCGGGTACGTCGAGAATCGCGGGCCACGACCCGCGCGGATTCGCTGATCTCATCGGCTCCGTCAAACGAGGAAAGTCGTCAATCCGGAGTCATCCTGGCCCTCTCCATCAGGTCGATCACATAGTGGACAACCTTGCTCGGGTTATTCGTACTGGCGAAGATCCGGTAGTCGACGCCCCGTTGTGGGTTGAAGCCTGTCGCGAAAATTACTACTGGGGTAAGGATCCGATGGCGTTCCAAGTCTCGCAGCATATTGATTCCGGCCTGTCCATCGCCATCACGTCTAACGTCGCTGAGAATGATGTCGTATTCTCCTGTGCGTAGCCGCGCCAGCGCCTCCTCGGTTGACTGGGCCGTATCTACGGTCATGCCGACGGAGCGGAATACCTTAGCCAAATACATGTTTCCTTCGGGGTGATCGTCAACCCAGAGAATCCTGCCCCCGAGCAGGAACTCAGACGCGTGTTCCAGCCTGCGGACGACGCCCTTCATGGCCCCGCTGTCGAGGGCCGCATTGCTGCATTTTGCTGCACGGTCGAGCAGCTCCTCTGTAAGCTCAACCTCAATTCCGTACCCCTTGAATGTCTTGATCTGCGGAAAGCGTTGAATGATTGGCTTTCGTAGCACGAGAAACACGAAGCTGGCGAATGCTACCCAAAGGATTCCGGGAACTGCACTGACCAGCTCGCTCCAGAATGACTGCGACACTTAGACATGATGAGGCTTTCTCGATGTGCAGCGTAGGGACACGGCCCGAGGTCACTCAACCAGCTGATAGTCGACCGGCCACCTGGGCTTTCCCTATCGAGTTCCTTGAGGAAACTGATGGCGCATCACGTAGCAGGAGACCCGCAGGCGTCGCGGCTGGAGACAACAGGCCCGTGATACGACATCAGCTCCACCGGATCGACCTCCTAGGGCAGGAAGTCATTGACGCGGCTCCAAGAAGGCTGAGGGTGAGGGTTCAGTGTGCCGACAGGAGGCCTGGTGACTCATGAGGAGGCGCTCAAGGAGCTGAGCCGTATCACGCACGAGAGGGCGTTCGGCGGATACTTCGGGTCCGACACCCTCACTCAGATCGGTCTGGACGCACTGCTCGCCGGGGTCGATAGCGAGTCCGTGGCGATGCTGGCCGGCCTCGACCGCAACGAAGAGCTGGAGGCGCCGGACTTTTTCGAGTGCGTGCTGTACGAGCTGGGCCTGGACGTTGAGGTGCCGCGCCGCCGCCTTGGCCTGTCCGCTGGTGATGGTGTCCGCGGTCGTGTGCACTCCCGACACATCCGCGAAATCCAGGAAAGACGGAGAGCTGGGCGACTCCGCCAAGGCCGCACCACCGCCCGCCCTCGTGCGTGTGGCGGCGGAACGACGCACGGGCCAGAGCGGCCGGGCGACGGACGAGGGCTCACGGCACCGTGAAGAGAGGAACGGCCGACTTGATTCCGCCTTGAGGAACCGTCTGCCCAGGTGAGAGCGTGTGATCACCTGATTATCGGTTACGGGGGCTGTTTCGTATGGGTGTTGTGCTGCCTGGGTGGGCAGACGAGGTTCTCGACCTCATCGGGGTCTCTTGGCCCAACGTGGATGAGGACGATTACCGCGAGATGGCGACGGCCATGCGGGAGTTCGCCGACGACATCGACGAGGGTGCGAACGAGGCGCATCAGGCTGTCCAGGGCCTGGTGGGCTCGGCGGGCGGTTCGCTGGCCGTGGAGGCGCTCAATGCCCACTGGGGCAAGATCAACGGCACGCATTTGAAGAATCTGGGCGAGTGCGGCCGTATGGCGGCCACCGCGCTGGACGGCGTCGCGGTTCTCATCGAGGGTGCCAAGATTGGTGCTCTGGTCCAACTGGGAATTCTCGCTGCCGAGGTGATCGCCGCTCAGGCGGCAGCACCCTTCACCCTCGGGCTGTCCGAGGTCGGCGCGCTGGCTGCTACCCAGGCCACTCGCGTGATCGTGAAGCGGCTGTTCAAGGAGGTCTGTCAGCAGGTCGCCGAACAGGTCATCAGCATCGCGCTGACGCCTGTCGAGGAAGCGCTGGGGGCGATGGTCGGTGACCTCGTAGTCCAACTTGGCGCCAATGCACTGGGCGTCCAGGACGGCGTGGACCTGAACCGGACGGCCAACGCAGGCAAGGAAGGCTTCAACCAGGGCGTGCAGAACGCCAAGGACGCTGCGAAATCGGCTGCCGGGAACCCGATGGAACTCCTCAGCGCCGGCGGCAGTAGCAGTGGCGGGGGAGGGGGCGGAGGAGCCGGCGCCGCAGGCGGGTTCAGCTTCGACCCGGACGAGCATGATCGTGCAGTAACCGGACTGCAGAGCGCCGGCGGCACGTTCCGTAACAAGGCCGGCGGGAAGATCGGCCGGGCCAGGAGCCACCACGGCCGCACCCGCGGCAAGGACGCCATTGCGGATGCGGCGAACGCGATGCTCGACAAGGTCATTGACGGCATCGAGGACGGCATGAAGAAGACCGCCAAGCACCTCGACGACAACATGACACGCGGCGTCAAACAGATGGCCAAGAACCATCGCGACAACGATCGCGCGCTCTCCGATCACTTCGCCGGTCTCGGCAAGGGCGGCAAGTCCGACCCGAAGGCCCCCCACACCTCCCTCAACTCCGCGGGCAAGGGCCCCGACCGGCAGGGCAAGGGGAATCCGTCCCTCGCAGGTCCGAGCAAGAGCGGCCAGCCCTCGAACGGCAACATCGGCTGCCACACCGCCGGCGACCCGGTCGATGTGGTCTCCGGCCAGATGATCACCAACGCCCGAGACCTGGAACTCCCCGGCCTGTTGACCCTGGTCCTACGCCGCGCATATGCGTCCGGCTACACAGCAGGCCGCCTGCACGGTCCGGGCTGGTCCTCCACCATTGACCAGCGCATCGAGATCGACACCAAGGGCATCCACTACGCCGGCGACGATGCACAGATCCTGCACTACCCCCTGCCCACCCACGCCGGCGAACAAGTCCACCCCGAGGCAGGTGCACGCTGGCCGCTCACCTGGGACCGGCACACCGACACCATCCGCATCGAGGATCCCGATCGCGGCTGGACCCGCCACTTCGCCGTCTCGGGAACAGTGGCCGGCCTGGAGCACACCACCCGCGCGATCACCGAGATCACCGACCGCAACGGCCACAGCATCACCTTCGTCCGCGACGAGATGGGGGTGCCGACGGAGGTGCGTCACAGCGGCGGCTACCGGATCGCCGTCGACACCATCCCCACCTCGGCCGGCTTGCGCATCGAGGGCCTGCGGCTCCTCAACAGCACAGGAACCGGACCTGGCATCACAATCGTCGGTTACGAGTACTACCCGGACGGCCGCCTGGCCGGGATCGTCAACTCCTCCGGCCTGCCTTACGAGTACGAATACGACGACGCGGACCGTATCACCGCTTGGACCGACCGCAACGGCCAGACCTACACCTACGTCTACGACGAAGGCGGCCGGGTCATCCGCGGCATAGGGGAGAACGGGGAACTCTCCGCCCAGTTCCACTACGACCCCGCCCGCCGAATAACCACCGTCACCGACAGCCTCGGCCATCCCACCGAATACCACTACGACGACCAGCACCGCGTCACCACTACCGTCGACCCGCTCGGCAACACCACCTACACCGCATACGACGCCCTGGGCCGCATCGTCTCCCGTACCGACGAGATCAACCGCACCACCGGCTTCGACCTCAACCAGCACGGTGATCCGGTCCGCATCACCGACCCCGCCGGCGGCACCGTCGAACTCGACTACACCGAACTGCGCCAGGTCTCAGCCATCCGGCAGGACGGCGAGCAGATCGCCGCGTTCACCTACGACCGCAACGGCAACCTGCTCACCACCACCGACGCCACCGGCGCCCGCACGCACCGCCAGTACGACCCCCAGGGCCGCCTGACAACGGTCACCGACGCTCTCGGCCAGAGCCGGCACCTCCAAACCAACACCGCAGGTCTGATCACCGCCGTCACCGATGCCCTGGGCAACACCGCCCGCCTCACCTACGACGCCTTCGGCCGCACCATCGCCTTCACCGACCCGCTCGGAGCCACCACCCGCCTCACACGGCGCCCCGAAGGCGAGATCACCGAACGCCACCACCCCGACGGCACCACCGAGACCTGGACCTACGACCCCGAAGGCAACGTCACCGAGCAGCGCGACCAAGCCGGAGCGCTCACCCGCTTCACCATCGGCCCCTTCGGCCGGCTGACGGGGCGCACCCTTCCCGACGGCGAGGAACAGCACTTCACCTACGACACCGAGCAACGGCTCCTCTCGGTCAGCACCAGCGGCGCCACCTGGAACTACCGCTACGACGAAGCCGGACACCTCGTCGGCGAATCGGACTTCAACGGCAACAGCCTCACCTACCGCCTCGACGGCGCCGACCAGCTCCTGGAAACCACCGACACAGCCGGCCGCACCACCACCTTCGCCTACGACGTCCTAGGCCAGCTCGTTGAGCGCCGCAACCCCGACGGCTCGGCAACCACCCTCAGCTACGACACACGCGGCCTGCTCAAGCAGATCGCAAGCCACGGCATCGCCCTGCACTACGAATACGACCGGCTCGGCCGCGTCCTGACCGAGACTGTCAACGGACGCTCCACCACCTACACCTACGACCAGCTCGGCCGCCGCACCAGCCGCACCACCCCGACCGGCATCACCTCGAACTGGTCCTACGACGCCAACAACCAGCCCACCCACCTCGCCGGCACCCTCGGCTCCCTGGCCTTCGCCTACGACCCCGCCGGACAGGAAACCACCCGCTTCCTCGGCAACGGCGCAGCCCTCACCCAGACCTGGGACGCCTGCCACCGCCTGAGCGCCCAGTCCCTCTGGGCCTTCGAGCACACCACGCAATCCGCTGACCAGGCATACACCAGCATCCAAGAACGCACCTACGCCTACCGCACCGACGGCCTGCCCAGCACCGTCACCGACCGCCGCCGCGGCCGCCGCCGATTCGAGCTGACACCCGCAGGCCGCATCACCCGCGTCACGGCCGACAATTGGACCGAGACCTACGCCTACGACGCCCTCGGCAACATCACACAGGCCCACGACACCCGCGAACCCGACGCCACGACCGCCGGCGAACGCGCCTACACCGGATCGCTGCTGCGCACCGCGGGACGCACCTCCTACGACTACGACGACCAGGGGCGCCTGGTACGCATGTTGGTGCGCACCCTTTCCGGGAAACGCCGGGAGTGGCGCTACTGGTGGGGCCCAGAGGACCGGCTGGTCAGGGTCGACACCCCCAGCCGCGGCTCATGGGTCTACGACTACGACCCGCTGGGCCGTCGCATAGCCAAGCGCCGTCTCGCACAGCGCGACGGCCAGACCATCGCCGTCGCGACCGTCGCCTTCACCTGGGAAGGCGCAAAGCTGATCGAACAGTTCAGCACAGACGATGAAGGAAACCGCCGCACGGTCACCTGGGACTGGGAACCCGGTTCGTGGCGGCCCCTTTCGCAAACCGAACGCACATGGGCCACGGACGCGGACAACGCCCACAGCGACGTTGACGAGCGCTTCTTCGCCATCGTCACCGACCTCGCCGACACCCCCAGCGAACTGGTCACCACAGACGGGCGCGTCGTATGGACCGCCGAGGAAGACCTTTGGGGAGCGGGGCGCGGTGCCCAGCGGGTCTGCCCCCTGGGAAGGCCCGGGCAGTACCACGATGACGAGACGGGCCTCGAGTACAACCTCTACCGCTACTACGACCCGGCCACCGGCCGCTACCTGAGCACCGACCCTCTCGGCGTGCAGGCCGGCCCCAACCCGCACGCATACGTTCCCAACCCCCTGTACTGGATCGACCCCCTCGGTCTGGCAAAGCAGCCCTCGGGTATGGGGGGCTGGTACGGCAAGCTCCAGCCCGCCAACTGGACCGACGGAAGCGACAACACCCGCTACGAGATCAACCATCTCCCGGCCAAGGACTGCTACCTCAACCTCGGGCTCCCCACCGACCTCAAGGAGTCCACCGGGCCCGCCATCCGCATGGAGTACGACGACCACCGCGACTTCATCAGCACCGGATCCGGCAAGATCAACGACAAGTGGCGAAGGGACCAAGAGGCCCTGATCAGGCAGGGCAAGTTCGACGAGGCAATGAAGAAGGACATCGACGAGATCCGAAGGAAGCACGGCACCAAGTACGACGCAGCCATCAAAGAGATGGTCGACTCCCTGCCGCACAACCGTAAGTTCCAAAAGTACCTGGCAGACAACGGCTGGAAGATCAGGACCTGCCTCCTACAATGACGACCATGGAAATCGAACTGGACCCGCCGAACGGCATCACAGGCTTTCCCCTGGGCATGCCTGCCGAAGCCGTCAAAGCGGCAGCCGCGGAACTGGGCGAGATCAAAGTCCGGGACGAGGACGCCCCGGACTTCTTCCACCCCATGCGGATCCTCACTCTGCACCCTCAGTTCGAGATCAACTTCGTCATGGAAGACGCCACAACCCTCGAGTACGCCGAACTGTGGATCCCCCGCCCCGGCCCCGAGGAGATCACGGTCCGCTTCCGTGGCATCGACGTCTTCCGCACCCCGGCCCTCCAGCTGATCCGGCAGATCGAAGACATGGGCTTCACCTTCCTGCACGACGAGCCCAGCTACTGGGTCGTGCCCCGCCTCTCGCTCGGCTTCACCCGCACAGCCGGACACGAGGTACCGCTCGACATAGACGGCGAACCGCTCTACTTCCAGGCCGTCCTCACCGGACCGACCGACTACTACGACTACAAACTCGACAGAACCAGCTGAGCCCACACCTGCGAAACCCCGAGGCCACGGCCACCATCGATCACTCCTGCGCCGGTAGATCTGCACTCGGACAGTGGGAAGCCACACCGCGAGCCGGAACATGCCGGTGCCGGCTTCGTATGACGGCCCGGTAGGCGCAGCGAGTAGTTTCAGCCGCTGGTGGGGTCGAGACAGCCCGCAGTCAGGGGGGCCGGCGCAGGTCAGCGTAGGCGCGGACGGTGACGCCGGGCCGGCCCAGGGAGCGCCAGGGCGCGGAGGGCCCGCTGGAGAGCCAGATTCCGCCGAGCGAGGTCGCAGCCTCCGTGGCGGTTGCTACGTCGGCCGCGGTGATGTCGATGACGATCCGGCCCGGCTTGTTCAGGTGCTCTTCGAAGATCCTCATGGCATGGCAGACGCCGCTCACCGTCCCGGGAGTTCGTCGCGGGAATGAACGTCACCCGGACGGGGGGCGGCCGCCCCCCGCCGACCGCCAGAGCGCGGGGGCGCGCGACGGAACGGCCTCGAGCTTCGTTCCTCAGTTGACGAGCCCAGGCGCGATGGGTAGACCCATGGGGCTGACGTCACTTCGTTTGACCTGGGAGCTCTATGTATTCCGCGCGCCGCTTGGCCGCCCTGGCTTGTCCGCTGCTGCTCTTGTCCGCGGCCGCGTGAACACCCGGCAGCTCTCACCAGGACTCGAAGCCGACGTCGGCGCCGAGTGCATCGTCCTCCAACGGGGACAAGAACGGCGTGCTCCGGCTGGAGGAGGCAATAGGCCGGCCTACGAACGGGACAAGTCCACCTGCGGATCGATGCGGATCACGATGGCTGCGATACCCGCAAGGAAGTCCTCCTGTCCGAGGCAGTGGCCAAGCCCCGCCAGGGCAAGAACTGCAAGCTCACCGGCGGCAAGTGGCGCTCCTACTACGATGACAAGACCGTCACCGACGCCCGTAAGCTCGACATCGACCACGTCGTACCCCTGTCCGAAGCGTGGGACTCCGGCGCTTCGAAATGGACACCCGAGCGACGAAAGCGATACGCCAACGACCTGGACGCCGACCGCAGCCTCGTCGCCGTCAGCCTCGGGGAAAACCGCACCAAGGGCGATAAGGACCCAGCCGAGTGGATGCCGCCCGCCAAGGGCGCCGCATGTACCTACGCCACCGACTGGGTCGCCTCAAGGCTCCGGTGGAAGCTGACCGCCGACCGAGCCGAGGCCAAAGCCCTGCGCACGGTCGCCGACGGCTGCAAGAACGCGAGGGTCGTCTTCCGGCCGGCGCCGTAGGTCTGGGAACAGCGCAGCTTCCTGGAGCCGACAAGGTCTCGGGCATCGTGCCGTGAGCTCGGAAGAGGCTTTCAGCCTGGTGAGACCCGCTGCATCCCCGAGACTGCCACCAGCTCGCGCACGCCCACTGTGCGGGGGTGCTTGGACTGCAGCTCGGCGACGATGGTGCGGATCGCCGGCCGGTCGCGTACCTCGCTCGGCGAGGCCCGCGCGGCTGACAGGAGTTCGGCGGCCGCCTGCTCGGCCTTACCCCACTGCCACCACGCCCGCCCGAGGTCGGTGTGCATCCGGCCCTTGCGCTCGGCGGTCTTAAACTGTCCGGCGTGCAGACGACGGCCGGCTTTCAGCGCAGCCCCGGCGTCTCCCAGGGCCCAGTGCACGCTGACGGCATACAGGTCGACAGCGGCCGGAGTGACGGGAAACAACCGCCCCTCGGGCGCCTGGTGCGGCAGGAAACGGGCAGCCCTCCGCGCTTCTGCGATCATGGCAAGAGCCTGGTCCCGGTCGTCGGTGCGCGCCGCGGTGTAGGCGGTGGTGCACAGCATCTGGGCGTACGCCGAGGCTTGCGCATCTGTCACCAGACCGGTGCCCTCCACCGCAGTGACGGCGTCGGCGATGTGCCGTTGCGCGGCAGCCGCCTGATCCTGGTGACGGAGCACGATGCTCAACAGGTCACCTTGCCGCCACCCACGGGTCCGACGGCCGAAGCGGATCAGCCCGCCAGGATTCCGATCGTCCACGAGGGAACGGATCATGCCGGAACTCCAGGACACCTCGGTGCTCATCTGCCCCCCGCGTGAGAGTCCACCACGCCGACCACCCACGGTAGGTACACCTGCGCGCCCTTGATAGGGCGCGTGCAGGATCTGCAAACGACGTGCACGACACGGCAAGCGATCACCCGGAGAGATCCCAGCGCGGTTTCCTCCAAGAGCCGAGCCTCACAAGAGGGGCTCAAGACCACGGAGGGCAGCATGGCAACAGCCGTCGAGACCAAGGTCCGCAACCCGCGCGTGTTCGTAACGCCCGAAGTCTGGGACCGCGAGATCCAGCTCCTGATGCGCGACTACCCGTTCGACGAGGTAATGGCGACCCGCCTGTTCGGAGCAGCCATCTCGTACCTGATCACAGCCATCGAGAAGTGGGGCCAAGGCCTGGAGATGTGCTGCGGCCGGACCGTCGACATCGCCGTCCACGTCTTCATCCTCGACACCAAGAACTACCGCGAGTTCTGCCACCGCCACTTCGACGGCGGCTTCCTGGAGCACATTCCCGAGATCGACTTCAAATACGACGGCTCCGTGGAGCACACCGCACAGATCATCGCCGACAACGGCTTCGACGTCGACTGGAAGCTGTGGGAGGCCGACTACGCCAAGTGCGGCCCCTGCAGGCCGGGCTCGAACTGCCACTGAACCGTCATCGACGATCGGGCCCGGGGACGCCATGAGCGTCTCCGGGCCTCGCCTGTGCAGACACGGAGCTCGACGTAGCAAACGCCCGCACGCGATGGACGCTCCCGCTACGGTGGCCAACCCCGCCAGCCACCGCACCCGAGGAGCACCGTGCCCCGCACCCCCCACACCCCGGCCGAGTACTGGGACACCTACAAACCCCACCGCGACGAAGGAGAACAACCGCCCCCGGTGGTCGACCGGTTCGAGTGGACGCAACCCGGGCACGGCCCAGGAGCCGAGATCCTGGGTCACCCGGGCCGTGCACTGGACCTCGGGCCGGCCGAGGGCAAGGAAGCGGTCTTCCTCACCCGTCAGGGATGGGAAGTGACCGGCGTGGACCTCTCCGCAGTACAGGTCACGCGCGCCGCCCGATGGTGGAGCAACGAACCGGGACTGCGGTTCGTCCACGCCGACGTGTGCGACTTCCTGACCACCAACGACGAACCCTTCGACGCGGTCTACTCGATATGGGGCGCGGTCTGGTTCACCGATCCCGAGCACTTGCCCCCACTCGTCGCCAAAAGCCTGACACCCGGCGGCACGTTCGCCTTCAGCCAAGCCGAGCCGATGCCCGGCGCATACGGTCCGCAGCCCATGCGTGGCAAGTGGCTCGAAGGCGGCGCACGCGAACTGACCGTCCTACGCTGGCAGTACAGCCCACAGATCTGGACCGACCTTCTCAAGCGCCACGGCTTCATCAGCATCGACGCCCGTGTACTGTCAGCCCCCGAAACAGGGAAGCTCGGCACACTCATGGTGCAGGCCCGTACCCCGTGCATTACCTAGGGTGTGGACATTGCCTACGCAGGTCAGGGATCTTGCTACTTCAGGCACGCTCGCACGCGGCCGCCAGCTCACCAACCCCGGTCTTGACGCGCAGCGCGGGCTTCGATGCGATTACTGATCTCGTCGATGCGTGAATTGGCCCGATTCTTCGTACCGCCGCCTCCTCCGCCGCGCAGGACTCCGGACGATCCGCTTCCACGACCTCCGCCACCCTGCTCCTGGAACAGGGCGTCGAACTCGTCGTGATCAAGGCACTCCTCGGCCACGCCCACATCGGCGTCACCGACAGCGTCTACGCCCACGTCCGACTCCGCCTCCAGCGACACCCTCAGCACTGCACTCGGGAGCCCGATCACCGAGACGGGCAACAGCGACGGCGATGAATCGCCACCCTGCACCGCCTTCGTCCGCTGATGTTGCCGTCGACTACTGCCGTCACCCCGTGCAGAAGCCCCGCCAGGACGTACCTGGCAGGGCTTCAGATTTGCACTTCTGAATTCATCAGGAGTCTCGTCGGACGCCTGTTACTGAGCTTGCAAGCGGCGAACGTCCATCTGATCACCCCATCCGCGCTCCAGGCACGCGCGGATCAACTCGATCCGAACCGCCGTCAATGATCGAGCCATGTCGTGAGCGCTGACCGTCACCTTCTTGTCTGCGTCGTGGGCGTTAGCCGAAACACTCACGGCACCATCACCCCGACCGACCAGATCGATCCAGAATGGACCGTCGAAGAACCTGACTCTCCTGTGTCTTCCCTCAGCCTGGCGGACAAAAGAGACCGCGTCGCTCAGTTCCACGAGGAATGCGACTGGCATGTCGTTCCAGTTCGATTCCGGAAAGGGGCACCCGGAGATACCGATCCAGACGTTACCCCAGATAGAGCCCGATCTAGCGAGATCGAGAGATTCCACGTCACAGAACAGTTCGAACTCCATCAATCTCACCTCCAAACCGGGTAGGCGGTCTCAATCATGTGCGTTTGTTTGTTCACCCACATCTCGACGTCGAGCCCATTTGCCGAGCCTCGCAGGAAGACTCGATCCCCCTGAGAGCGCCCTGCGGCCGAAGATGACCTATATGCCTGGCGAATCGTGGACTCAATCTCCCTTGGAGACATGTAGTCCGGGAACTTCGTCTTGATTCCGCTCTGCTTGTACGTCTTGCCTGCATCGGTGTGTCGGTCGAGGACATGATCCATATCGATGTCCACTTTCCGCCACCCTGGAAGGTTGACCGGCTTCGTGCATGTGCTGTTGTGAACGAGCACTGGCGTCTGACCTGCCAGCACATAGTACGTGTGCGTGCCTGCGATGGTCAGGTCGTGTGTCTGCTGCTGCTTGCGGAAGTGGCGGACCGCGGTGATCTTGACCGTTGCGCCCTGAGGGGTGCGGAGTTTGGTGCCCGGGCGAAGGTCGCTGGCGTTGATCCACTTCTTCTTGTCGACGGACCAGAAGGGGTGGGTGTCGGTGGCGATGATGCTGGAGTCGCCGGGTGGGGTTTTGACGGTGAGGTCGGTGAAGTGCTTGTCGTCCTTGGTGACGATGGTGGCGACGACGGGGCGGGTGGTGGTCTTGCCGGTTTCCGGGTCGGTGGCTATGACTTTGTCACCGGTTTTTACGTACTCGATGCGCTTTCGCTTGCCGTCGGCGAGTGCGACTTCGGTGTCCGGAGTGAAGCTGTGGAAGCAGTTGCTGGCCTTGCCGGCGAGACGTCCAACGATCCGACCGGGGATATCTCCTTCTGTTGCGGCGGCTAGCGCTGCGGTGGCGAAGAGTTTGCTGAAGCTGTAGACCTCGTCGGGGCAGCCGCCTTCGATCCGGTAGCAGGCTTCGCTGAGGGCGTGCATGATGCGCACGCCGGCCATCGGGCCGTCTTCGAAGCGCGGGTTGCCCCACGGCTTGAAGAGGCTGGTGACTTCCTTGAACTGCCGCTCTAGTTCAGGGGCTTTGTCCCAGCTGAGTGGGGCCTCAACTCCCGGGTAGATCTCGTAGCGAGTCGGGCCGTTGTAGGGGGTGTGGCAGTAGGGCTGGATGCAGGCGCCGGGGCCGGGGATGTAGTCCCGTGAGCCGGAGAGGCGCATGCCGCCGTGGCTGTTGTGGACGACGCCGGTGCCGCGTCCCGAGCCGTCGGGGTCGGCGAACAGCATCCCGGAAGGGTCGGAGTCGGTGACCGGGTCGACGGAGATGAATCGGCCGGTGTCCACGTCGTATTCGCGGGCGCCGAGGTGGGTCAGGCCGGTGTCGAGCGGATCTACATCACCGCAGGCGACCCCTGGCACCACGATGCCAGCCGCTACCCGTTCCTGCGTGACGCCGTCGCCGCCTGGCTCAACGCCCCCACCCCGGGGTGGCGCACCGACACCGGCCGCGGCAAGGACCGCATGGCCGGCCACTTCGTCCACGCACGGAACCCCGTCGCCCGCTTCCAGCGTGAGGGCGACCAGCAGCACGTCGAGATCCGCTCGGTGGGGGAGTGGTTCGACCCCGAAGGAGCCGACGCCACCACCATCCGCGACGCCTTCGTCCTGCTATGGAAGGCGCTACGCGCCCACTGGCCCGACGCCGTCATCATGGGATCCCCCTCCCAGACCGGCCGCGACCTGTGGACCCGCACCATCCCCGCCCGCGGCCAGTTCGCCGAGGGCTACCCCGTCCTGTCCGAAGAACTGCGCGGCCTCCTCCACGCCACCGCAGGCCAGGGCCGCACCGAACTCATCACCCCACCCGACGTCCCCGAACAACTCCCCGCCCTCGTCGAATACGACCGCACCTTCGCCTACGCCAAACACACCTGGAAATCCCCCGTCGGCACCCCCCACCGCATTACCGCCTCCACCTTCGCCTCCTGGAGCGAGAAAGAGCAGACCAAAGCCCTCTTCGGCTGCGGTCACTGGCAGATCCGCGTGACCGTCCCCGACGGCTGGAACCACGTCGGCATCCTCCCCGCCCCCGCACCTGGCGAACGCGCCTGGCACTACCCCCGCACACCCGGCACCACCTTCAGCACCTGGGCCGGCGGCCCCGAGATCTACACCGCCCTGTCCAACCCCCTCGCCCCCTGGAAGATCGAAATCCTCGACGGCCTCCTCTGGGAAGACGGCAAACCCCTCGACGACTGGTCCAAAAAACTCAAAGAAGCCTGGGCCTCCCTCTCCGCCCAAGCCGACCTCCACGGCGACCCCACCCACCGCCAAGCCGCCCACCTCGCCTCCCGCGCCGTACGCTCCCTGCTCCTGTACGGCATCGGCTCCTTCGCCCAACGCCCCCGCACCGTCACAGGCACCACCCCCCGCACCGCCGAACACGACATCCCCGCCGACGCCGAAATCATCGGCTTCGACGACGAACACGTCACCTGGCAACGCCCCACCGGCTTCGCCCGAGACCCCAACGCCCACCCCGAATGGGCCGCCACCATCTGGTCCGGCGCCCGCGCCGCACTGCTATCCATGCGCATGCGCGAAGACAACACCCACGTCGGCGCCCTCCACGCACCCCCCGGCTCCGTCGTCGCCTTCCGCACCGACGCCGTCTACCTCACCGCACCCCAGAACTGGCCCTACCACGGTCAGCCCGGCGAATACCTCTACAAAGGCCACCTGAGCGGCCCCCTGACCGCACCCACCACCGAAGATGAACTCCTCGCCCTGCGCGACGCCGGACGCCACGCCCTCCACCGCACCCCCACCCACGGTGACGCCTGATGCCACCCCAACACCGCAAAACTTCAGCCGAGTTGAACGAAGCAGCCCAGCTCTCCGAACAACTCCGCGCCACCGGCTACACCAAACGCGACATCGCCCACATCATCAACCGAGACCCCTCCCTCGTCTCCCAGTTCTACACACGCCACAAAGGCGCAGCCTTCGTCCCCGCACTCCGCCACGTCCTCACCGCCATCCACGCCGGCATCACCGACACAACCGAACTCGCCGCCCTCGCAGCCCCCCACATCACCCGCCGCACCACCGCCGCCGGCACCCGCGCCCGCGTCCGCACCAAAGCCGTCCTCATCACCCCCACCGGCACCGGCACCGGCCGCGCCGGAGCCCAAGCCATCGCCTCCGGCGCAGCCCGCCTACGTCCCCTCATCGCCGAAGCAGCCCGCCAAAGACTGCGCCTCGCCTTCACGGTGCGTATGCCCAAGAGCGGGTTCACCCTGGCCTCCGGCAGCCGCGCGGACTCACCCGGCATCCGCCGCGACGTCATCCAACGTGCCGACCACACCGAAGAACGCTCCTACGGATCCGCCACTACCGGAGGCTTCGACGCCGTCGAATTTGCGCAGCGTGTAGATGCAGCAGGCGGAGACGTCACCGCTGCCGTCACACAATGGCTCCTGGAGACCGGCCGCATCCACCCCAGCGCCCACATCACCCACCTCGAGATCCGCACCTGGAGACCCCGCTGACACCCCGCAAGCGCGTCGGCACGTCGGCCGGCTGTCCCTGTTGACCGGTTCGGCTGCCCGCCATGCGTTTTGGCTACGGTGCCAACCACGGCCGCGGAGAAGGGACCTGCGGCTGAAACAGGGGAGGCCCATGCTCAGCGACACGGACATCCTGCAAGCGGTACGACAGCACGTCACCGAGCGCGGGGAAGCACCAAAGATGGGCCTGCCGGCCTCCGGAGAGATCACCTGGCGCTCGCTCCTCGAGGGAACGGTCGTGCGCTGCATAGAGACCCGCACCGAAGACAGGCAGCTTCACCGAGGTCGAATCGATCTATCGGACCGTCCGCAGTACGACAGGCTGGAACGTTACTCCCTCGTCCCACCAAAGGACCCTGCCGTCGCGACGACACTGCACCTGGTGCAACGAGGCTCGGTCAAAGAGGACCCCTGCCCGTGCGGCAACGGGAAAGTGACCTGCTCACGCTGCCACGGGCGAGGGGACCTACCCTGTGCGGCAACGACCACCTGCAGCGACTGCCGCGGCACCGACGCCTGCTTACGCTGCGACGGCTCAGGCCACCGCACCCACAAGGCCCTCGAAGAAACACGGCAGGCAGCGGACGAGCGCGTCACCTGCAAAAAGTGCGGGGCGTTTGATGCCGCATGTTCCACATGCCGAGGCCGCGGACACGTCCCCTGCTCGACCTGCCGAGGCAGGGGGTACGAGAGTGTCCCGAATGCGATGGCGAGGGAACCGAGCCCCACAAGCGATGCGCTGGCACCGGCCACACTGTGGCGTGGACCGAAGGCATCATCAGTCGGCAACCACGAACCGGCAAGATCAAGTGGCCTGAGTCGGGACTGTCATACGTGGCGCGTCAGCACGCACGCGAGTACGGCAACTGGCGCAAGACCTTCCTCACCCACAAGGACTCAGTCCCTGACAGCCTCGAGGCCGAGTTCAAGGCTCTGCTCAAGCCTCGCCTCAAGCCGCGCAACGGTGAGATCGCGCGAGAGGCCGACCTGCGGTACCTGCCGCTGGCCCGAGTGGTCGTGCCCGAGCACCGGCACCGCGTCTACTACGTCTATCCCGGCAAATCCAAGCTGCAGGTCTTCATCCTGCCCTCGTCGCAGCGGATGTGGCAGATTACCGGAGCACTTTTGGGGGTCTTGGCGGTGCTCTACCTCCTGTCGCGATTGTTGTCATAGAGCTGCGCTCCCGGAGCGACACACGGCACACCCGGCCCGCACCTGCGGGACACCACACTCCGTTCTGGCCGGCTCGGGTGCGCAGTGCCAGCTTGAGCACATTCGAACGCGGCCTTCTTTACGCCATTTGAGGTTGGGTGCGGCTCCCCTGAAGTGAGCTGACGCTCGGGTTCACGCCCGAGGGCGGATGCGTGCTGGCGGCTTTCGACCACAGGAGACTGAATTCAGTCTGGACGTAATTCAGTCCGATCGATAGTGTGTGCCCATGGACATTGAGGTGGAGCTTGAGAACTATCTCGGCGAGAAGCGCGCGTTGATCGACGCCATCACACGCGAGTTCCGCAACGGCACGCCCGCCAAGGCCATCGCGTTGAGCGTTGCGCGGGCCTTCAGCCGTGACCAGGTGACGCAGTACCTGAGTGCGGTCGCGCTGCACGATTCCGCCCGCAAGGCGCTACAGGAGGCAGACCTCGCCCATGCCTTCGATGTGCGGGTGACGGGGATCGACGCCCCCCGGGAGGCCCGTGTCCAGATCGCCGCTGATCCCGCGGAGACTCCGAACTACGCGGATCTGGCGTCCCGTATCAGGACCGCGTTCCGCGACTTCCATCTCACCTTGGACGTCACGAAGGACTTCCCGCGAGGAGAGGACGACAGGATCACCGATGCCTTCCTGGACGAGGTGCTGCTCGATGGTGAGCCCGTACGCCTCGTCAAGGCGACGCCCCGCACCTGATCACCCCCAACTGCCGGAAGCCGGCAGGCCATAGAAGGCGCCGTGCCTCACGCCAGCGCCTTCGGCCGGGGCCTGTGATCACGCGGAAAGTGCGTATTCCCCCTCGTCGTGGGCCGGGTAGAGACGCTGGTGCTCGGCGGCGACGTGATAGCGCCAGTACGCCGGGAAGTCGTCGTTGCTGATGACAGCACGCAGGATGAGGAGGGCCTCGGCACCTGGGACGCTCCATCTGCTGCCGGTGATGTCGAGTCGGTCGGCGATGAGGTGGCGTGCTGCACTTTCGATGACGCCGCTGGCGATCGGCCAGCCGGCGGCGAGTGCCTGGTCGTAGTGGACGAAGTCAGCGTTGTTGTTGAGGTATTGACTTGCTTTGTCGGCGGCTGTCCGTTGATCACCTGTCAGCTTGCGACGGTCGGCTTCGGTGCGGATCTCGTCGGCGGCCTGCTGTGCGCATCCGCGTAGGATGCGGGCGGTCTTGACGGCGATCCAGTCCTCGGCGTCCGGGTCGGCGGGCGTGTGGAAGCAGCGGGACGCGGTCCAGAGCTTCTCGATCACGTGGACCAGGTCGAGGACGATGTGGATGGTCACGCCACGGCGCTTGGCCTCGGCCTGGATCAGGTCGAGTTGGTGGCGGGCGCCGTCGACGAGGACCACCCAGCACCTCATGTGCTGCGGGTCGCGGGCCTGGGCCTGGTCGAAGGCGGCGGCGATGACGTGCTCGGGGTCATACTCGACCGAGCCGGTCAGCCACTTGGCCTGGGCCTTCGGCCCAGGGCGCGGGGTTCGGACGGTGCTGCGGCCGCCGGGCGGGGCGATGATGTCGTGCGGGCGGCGCACGGCCGGGTCGCCGTCGTAGACCGCGGCCAGGGTCGCCATCCGCTTGCGCCCGGTCTTCTCACCGGTGGCCAGGCGGGTGCGGAAGGTTCGCTGCGCGCGCTCGGCCGCCTTGCGGGTGGCCTCGCGCAGATGACCCGGGCGCATGACGACGCCCTTGCCGTCCACGGACAGCACCAGCAGCATCTCCGCGCTCTGCGGCGCGGGGATCCGGGCGGCGTAGAACGCGGCCACGTCCACCGCGGCTGCCCGCACGAGGTGTTCGACCTGGCGTTTGCCCACGACCTTCCCGCAGGGTGATCGCCTCCATCGCGGCGTCGTACGAGCCGCGCACCGCCTCGAGGACCGCCAGCCTGCGCACCCCCAGGCTGTGCCGCTCGTGCGGCAGGCCGAGCGCCTGGTCGGCCGGATAGCAGTTGTGCCGGCCCGGTGACCTGAGCGCGCACCGGGTCACCCTCACCGT
Organism: Streptomyces sp. NPDC026575; assembly: GCF_055567415.1. Classification (NCBI taxonomy): domain Bacteria; kingdom Bacillati; phylum Actinomycetota; class Actinomycetes; order Kitasatosporales; family Streptomycetaceae; genus Streptomyces; species Streptomyces sp. NPDC026575. The sequence continues at coordinate 31,489 of NZ_JBVHQM010000033.1, read as the reverse complement.
CCCGATGACGGTGGCCAGTTCACGGTGGTGCGCGCGCTCCAGCCGAGTGCGTCCGCCGGCCAGGGCCGCACGCGAGCACGTATCCAGCTCAAGTCGATCCGCACCACCCGGCCCGACGGCGCGCCGATCTACGTGATCCTGGACAACCTGTCCGCCCACAAGGGCGCCGACATCCGCCGCTGGGCGAAGAGACACAAGGTCGAGCTGTGCTTCACCCCGACCTACGCCTCCTGGGCAAACTCGATCGAGGCGCACTTCGGACCGCTGAGGTAGTTCACCATCGCCAACTCCCACCACCCCAACCAGCCGGCGCAGACCCGGGCCCTGCACGTCTACCTGCGCTGGCGCAACGCTAACGCCCGCCACCGCGACGTCCTGGCCGCCGAACGACGTGAACGCGCCCGCATCCGCAGCGAGAAAGGCAACCGCTGGGGCGGACGCCTCCTCAAAGCCATCGCCTGACCACCCCGGCGAACCTACGCCGCCACGGCTTCCGCAGTCGGTGGGGGCGTAGTGCCGGGCGGGTGGTTCTAGCCGGATGGAGCCTCAACGCCGGGCGTGACGAATCTTCAATCGTCCGAATCCCATGGTCCCAGAGATGCGGATCGTCGGCCCGCCGGGGCGGGAACGCCGCGGGGCCTTGTAGCGCAGGTCCTTCCACTCGGTGCGCAAACCCTCGACGTCAACGACCGCGTCGCGAGGCACCGTGATTCGGGCCCCGCCGGTCCCGACTTGCAGCTCGATATCGACGACCGGATGCTCGATGACCGCTTGGGACAGATCCAGGCGCACCCTTCCGAATGCGGAATCGACCTTGAGGATCCGAGGTACCCGCCATGCACCTCGCCGCTGGATCCGTCCGCTGGCGGCGGCGATGGTTGACACGGTGCCCGAGTGCTTCTCCGGGAGTGAGGCCAAAGCAGACACGAGCTCGCTGTGGGCCTTGGCGTTGAGCACCTGGTGGAGGCGTCCGTCCAACTCCTCGTGTGAGATGAGCCCTTCGGTGTACGCCTCCTGCAGGCGCCGCACGGCCGTATCGCGGTCGTCTTCGCCGATCAGCGGCGGCGAGTCTTCCGGTAAGCAGGTCACCGTTTCACCCTACTGCCGTGCCGGCGACGCGAACGCGTCAAGGTCCATAGATCCGATAGGGAGCCCAACCGCTCGTCGTCATGGCTTTGATCATTCACCCGGCGAACCTATGCGGTCACAGCACTAGGTACCTGTGACCCCAGGAACGTTTGGTCGCCTGACAGCCAGGCGACACGGTCCCGGCCCAACAGGACAACGATTTCTGTGTCAAGACACACAGGCTGCCCACGGCCGTCGGTGGGGATCCGCCCCTCCACAGAAAGCCCGACCAGAACTGCAGCCGAGTGGCGTCAGACCGCTGCGTAGGTGCCGCGTCCTGGACGGGTCACCCTGTTTTGCTGCTTTGCGACACGGTCGAGGGTGTTGCGGACGGATTCGATCTGTCCTGGTGTGGCCTCCCGCCCCAGGGCCGCGTTGACCTCATGGGCACGCATCGGCACGCTGGACTTCTTGAGCACAGCCAGCGCCGCATCGATAAGCTTTCCTGCGCCCTTGTCAGCTGGCTGAGTGGTGGCGGTCTGCTTCGAAGCCACCTTCCTCGCCTTCGACTTAACAGGTGTCACAGCCTTCTTGGCAGTGCGTTTCCTGGCAGTGCCGGACCCGGCGGCTGAAGATGCTGCCGTACGTGGCTGTGGCACGGCAGAAGCTGTTCGTTCTTGCGCACCGGTCGACTCAGGCGCGACAGGGGTTTCGAGACCGGGGGAGTCCTGGCTTGAGTCGCCTGTCGGCTCGACGGGGGATTGCTCACCGGGTACTGAATCCGGTGGGGTGGTGGATGCAGGCTGTCTGCTGGGAGCAGCGGTGCCGGTCAGGACACGCAGGTGCTCCAGGGCGGTGCGGGCTGCAGTGACGCGTCGCATCACGTCGTTGAGTTGTCCTCGCAGCTGCCTTTCCTGCTCTTCGAGCTCCGGCAGTGTGTGTTCGAGGTTCTCGATGGTCTGAAGGAGTACGGAGTCAGTCATGTGCTTTCCTCACCTTCACTGCGATCAACGTGATCGCAGTCACCGTACCTGTCCATCAACCGAGACAGAGCAGGATGTGCAGATGGATGCGGGCGGTGTCCGCGCTACGACACTCGCCGGCGCAGAGAAGCCATCCCTAGCCAAGGCGTGAACATCAGCACGTCAGGATCATTCACAGTACTGCTTTGCCGACGGAGGCGTCCTTCTCGACTCTCTCAGTTACTGAGGCGTGGCGCCTGACCTTCGAGGCTGGCTCAGACCTCTCCCACAGCTTTGATCCGGTGGCCCGTTCGCAGCCATTCCAAAGGACCCTCATCGAGGTGGAAAGGCGAACCTCACTGGTACGACAGACCACCCCAGACAGGGCTATGGCCCGGGCCAGTGATCGGAGCTGCCGCCTGTCGACAGGCGTGCCCAAACGGTTTTCCCCGGGCCGTCAGTGATTGAGTAACCCCAACCGCAACTCAATGTGTTGACGATGCACAGTCCGCGTCCGTACGCGGCGAGCAGATGGGTTGCTGGTGTGGTGGGAACGGTGGCGCTGGAATCTTTGACAGTGCATGTCACCGTGTCGGCGGTGTACATGAGTCCGAGCCACCCGACGTCGGCAGACGGCTTGGACAGGCCATGGCGAAGTGCGTTGGTCACCAGTTCATTGACCACCATCACAGCGTCCTCGGCGCAGGACGAAAGCCCCCAGTCCCGCATGGTCAACCGTGTGTAGCGCCGAATCTTCTGAAGGCCGGCCGGGCAGGCCGTGAAGCGACGTGCAGTGAAGCGAGGAACGCCGAGCCCCATCGCCAACCCCCAGTCGGCCAGAACAGGTGTGGCCGCAGGACGCGAAGGCAGCTCGCTTGATGTCAACATCTGTCCTCTCGCCGACTCGCCTGAACTATCTCCCACTTCTCTCCTGAGCAGAGACCGAAGTCCTCAACGGAGCACTCGATCGGGGGAGTTCGAGCATGTGCTGGCAAGGCTAATATCTTCAGCATCCCACCAGCCGTGCAATTGCATATGAGATTGCACGGAGCGGTAGGAGGTCCGGCGGTCTATACGGGCGGGCGGCTGGATCATGTCCACGCTAGGGCGGATGCCCGAAGGTACGGCGGAGAGGAGCCATGATGGAGCACTTTGACAACGTCCAGGACACCTCGGTGCTCATCTGCCCCCCGCGTGAGAGTCCACCACGCCGACCACCCACGGTAGGTACACCTGCGCGCCCTTGATAGGGCGCGTGCAGGGAGCCCTGCTTTGTCCACCGAGAACGAGATGCCGAAGTCTTCGGCAGCGCTGCCTCACCACACTTCACCTGGGCCCAGGTCGACACGGCCGCACGCCGTCGTTGTGACGTCCTTTGCTGAGCCTTCCTTGCCGCCTCGGGGTGGGTTGAGGTGACAAGGAGGCCGCTTAGCGTTGGATCGCGCGTACCTGGGGCAGGAGCCGGCTGTGGGGATACAAGGTGATCGTCAGCCGCATAAGCGAGTTCCCTAAAGCTGGCGGAGACATCGGCGCATGGCACTCGACCTAGCTCTGTTCAGACGCAAGCTGCCGTGCCCGCGTCGACAGCCCAAGCGTCGCACTGAGGGTAAGTACCAGCACTGATAGTCCGCCGCACCACATGAGCAGCGCACCGGCGCCCACGCTCGCGGCGAAAACTCCCGAAAGTGACGTCGATAGCGGTATGAGACTCAGCGACAGGAACCAGTCGAAGGAAGAGACCCGGCCCATGAACTGTTCAGGCACCCGGCGTTGCATCAGGGTGATCCACATGACGTTGCCCAGCTCGGCGGCGGCACCTGATGCCGTGTACAGCACCATCGCAACAACAAGTGTGCTGGTTAAACCCAGCCCGGCGAGGCACGCACTGGAGATCCCAAAGGCGAGGTAGAGCCGACGCATCAGGCGCTTTGCTGAGGAAGGCACGGCACGGCCGACGCATAATGCCGCAAGACCTCCGCCAATGCCGTAGCAGGCCATCAGCGCCCCCAGGCCGGTGGCCCCACCACCCAGCTGGGACTTGACTAGTGCGGGCACCAGCGTGGCTGCCGGCCCTGAGGTGAGAAAGTTCATCGCCGCGAACGCGATTAGGACACTCAGCAGCCAGCACTGGGACTTCACGTACACAAGGCCCTCCCACATAGCCTGACGCACGGGCGGCGCATCCCCCTCGGGCGATGTGACCGCGATGGTGGTGACCCGGCCCAATAAGAACGCCCCCAGGCCATATCCGCAGGCCATCACTGCAAAGGCAGCGCCTGGCCCCCAGAAGCCAACGAGCATTCCGCCCAGGGCCGGCCCAAAGAACTGCAGGCCGATCAAACGCCCCGTGGCAACCAGTCCATTGGCCGCAGGGAGAAGCTTGGCATCGACCGTGGCGGGCAGCAGCGCATTGAGCGCCGGGAAGAAAGGGGCGCTAGCTGCGCCTGCCGCACCACCCAACAGCGCCAGCTCCCAGATGGCCGGCTGGCCGCTCACCGCGAGTGCTGCCAGCACGGCCGCAGCGGCTGCCTGTGCCAGCGCGGTGGCCCGCAGCAGCAAGGGCTTGGGGACACGGTCGGCGATGACGCCCCCGGCTAGCGTGAGCAGCATCCGGGGAAGCAGGCGTGCAGTAGCCACCACGGAGAGGCCCGCCGCACCCGAGGAGGACAGCGCGGTCCAGATGAGCGCCGTTGAGAAGGCGCCGTCTGCGAGCAGCGCGGCCAACTGCCCAGTCCACAGTTGGCGGTAGGCGGTGCCCCGGAGCGGGGCGAGGACGGATAGCCGCATGACACTCTCCAGTTGCCGAGATTTTTTGGCAACCGTACGATGTCAAAAAAGTATTGGCAATATTTTTTTGCCAATACTTCTTGGGAATCTGCTAGTCTGTCGTGCATGAAGTCGCAAAGTGTTGAGTCTCCGCAGGCCATGCGAGCCCTGGCGCATCCGTTGCGCCTGCGCATCCTGGGTGAGCTGCGCAGGCGGGGAGCGGCGACCATTACGCAGCTCGCCGCGGTACTTGACACGTCGACGGCCGCGGTGAGCTATCACACGCGCACACTGGCAAAGTACGACTTCGTGGAGCCGGCCCCGGACAAGGCTAGGAACCGTAAGGAGAGCTGGTGGCGGGCGACAGCGGACCAGACCACTTGGTCCCTCGACTCATTCGGCGATCAAGAGAAAAACGCTGCCAACGCCGCGTTGCTGCGGGAAATGGTGCAGCTGCACTTGTCGCTGCTGGAGGAGTACCAGCGCACGGCGGGGGACTGGGGGACGGCGTGGGCTGCCGTCTCGGGCCCTCGTGACTACGCGATGCGTATGTCGCCGCAGGATATGGACCGCATGCTGACAGAGATCGAACAGGTCGTCACGCGTTGGCAGGGCCAGCCACCCGCTGACGAGGAATCAGCTTCCCAAGCAAGCATCGTGTTGTACGCCTTTCCGCGCCGATGAGTGCAGGTGGAGCGTGTCGACGTTCGAACATAACTGTATGTCCATGACGCCGGAGCAAGCGCACCTTCCCGCTGCGATTCAGTGAGGGCACCACCAAGCACCTTGACCTGATAGCGCGCAGTACTCCTGGCAGCGGGTGACTACGCGCATCACCCGCCCCTCGCACGGCTTGGACGTTCTGTTGCCCAGCCCGCCCTGGGGCCATCGAGGCGGCCAGCATCGGTGGGGAGGCCGACAACGCTGGCGCCCGGAGGGCGAGCTCCACCAGATTTTGGGCGAAATCGATCACCGAGCGAAGTCGAACACGAACGGCGCTGAAACAGGCGCGCAAGGAAGAAGAGCCTCGAGGTCGCTGGCAGGAAGCGATGGAGCAGGCCCACATCGACCTGCTAGGGCTGGAGCCTGCATGGTCCCAAGCGCGCCTGAGAGAGTCGTCTGAAGTTGCCAGTGCGGACGAGAGCCCTGATCGCTGCGACGCGCAGTGGAGGCTGGACTCGGAAGAGAACGACCTCACGCCCCTCTATACGCTCGTGGCGCCTGCATGGAAAGGCGAGGGCCATGACCAGGGGTTTTCTGCCTTGATCTCGGCCAGCCTCGCTGACAACTTCGGCCATGTGGCCCCCGTTGTCAGTGCTCCCCCTTACCGTTTGGAGAGTGGATGCCGCACCTGCACCCTTAGACACCGGATTCGCGCAGCGCATCAAAGCGCTGGCGTGCACCGCACCGCTGCACGACCTAGATGCCCGCAAGTCATCTGTACAGACAGCTGACTTGACCGCCTACCAGATGAGCGAGCTCGCCCTGCACGCGATCGATCTGGTGACCCTCGCGATGGACTTCGACGCCGGCGCTTCTCCGGAGCGGACCGTTGAGGAACTGTCCCGGTACGCCGCCGAACAAGCACCGGACCGCTCTGCGGATGAGCACGAGCACGCTGCCGGATGGGTGCTTGAGAACCTGCTCAACGTGGGATCGGCCGATCGCGGCTTTCGCGCCGTCTACGGAATGACGGGTACCGACGGGTGCTACGAGCGGCGCGATTTCGACTTCAAACTTCTCGAGGAGGTTCCCGGAGCCGACGGCGGGATCTACCTGCGTGCTTCGAATGAGGCGGTCAACGTCCTGGTCGGCGCGCTGGAGGTCGACATTGAGTCAGCGCAGATTGCCGCGGATGTGCGGCTCGAGACGCTGATTCGACGCGGTCGGCTGTCCGACGCCCAAGCTGCGGCTCAGGCCGCGCGGTACCGGACGATCCAGTATGGCGAGATGCTGCGTCAGCGGCTCGAGGCGACCAGCCGCGACGTGCGCACTGTGGACTGGCTGACCGCCATGCCGATGTTCATCGAGGAGGCGCTTGAGCACATCGAGGCCCGTTGTCGGGCAGAGAACGCCATCTTAGTGAACATCACAGAAGCGCGGGACACTGCCGATACGCCGGTCCGCAAGCAGCAGGCCGCGACGCTCGTCGGGATCGTCCGTGATTGCCTGCGGCGCCACGAGCAACTGTCAGGCAGCGCTGCAGAACGCGGGACGGCGCTTTCGGGCCGAGCAGGATCGGCAGACGTTCGCACCGCAGCCGACACGAGCCGACCTCGACCTGCACGCTCAACTACTGCAGCCCGCACTGGCCTTGCCCGTCTGCGACGCCGAGGGGGTGCTTGCTACGTACTTCACGCGGGTGGCCGGCCTGAGCGTGCGCCCGGCACTGCGACTGGTTGACCTGTTCACCTTGCTGGTGACCCCACCGGTGGTCCGAGAAGTGGTGGGGAGTGAGATCGAGGAACCGGATCTGTCCGACGAGGCAGAGCTGCCGGCTTTCCCGGATGAGTGCTACGAGCACTTGGAATGGCTTCTGGACCTGGACGTGGAGGCCCCGCGGCGCCTGTCCGGTCTGCTGGAGGAAGCTCGCGAACTGCACCCTGAGCTGCCGTTGCTCGTGGTGGTGCGGGTTCTCGCACTCGCGGCGCAAGAGATAGGCCCCGCCATCCGACACGGTGCGGCCTCGGTCCTCATCGCCGTTGATGACGGTACTCCGCTGAGTGCCCCTGAATTCGCTGGCGCCGACCTCATCGTTGCCCGGGCCGGGCTTTCCTACCCCGCCGACGTCGGTGACTCCGACAGCGAAGGTGCAGGAGCGGGTGCCCTCCCCGCAGGCCTCATCCCTGCTACGCGTGAGAGGGGAGCCGCATGAGCGCCTCAGATACCGCAGCCGAAGCCTCCCGCCTGGTCGGGTTCGGATTGCGGCCCAAACTCGTTCCTTCCCGCGACGAGGAATACCGGCGGCTCGTGCGGCGCTTCCGTAGCGACGACGAGTTCGCCACTGTCACTGCCGCCGTTGCCCGGGGACTGGACATGGTCATCCTCGAGGTCACCGAGCGCACAGGAATGGTCGTCGCCTCTACCGAAGAGAGCGTGTTCGCCATCCGGATGTCCGACTACGCGCGCCGAACCGGCGGGGAGGGGAAAGCGCACGAGCGGGTGCTCCACGCCCTGGCTCACCTGGGCGCTGCCACACTTGCCTTCCCCCGGCCGGCCGATCTGGCCGACGAAAGCTACCTCGGCCGGATCACCGTAGAGGGAGTCGAGGCCTTCGTACGGCAGGCTGCAACGGCGCTCGCCGAGAACGCGACGGCCGAAGGAGAGGACACCGACCCCTCCACCGACCGACCGGGACTGGAAACGGTGTGGCGGGTCTATATGCGCCGCGCCCGGACCGGAGCGACCGGCGACGGACGCAAACTCGCCAGCTCCACCACAGGCATCGTCAGCAAAGCACTCGCCTTCCTCGCCGACCAAGGCCTGCTCGTACGCACCGGTGACGCACGGGGCGGTACCTACCGCACGACACCGCGCTACCGGGCGCAGGTCCGGGAGGCCGGCGCAATCATGTTCGAGGAGCTTCTGGCACTCGGCATCACCGCAATCACCGACGGGACGGGCACGCTGGCCGCCGTCGAATGGGCGCCCGACGACATCGCCAAGCTGTAGGGGAGGATGGCTATGTACGAACTCAACCGAGTGCGCATGTTCGGCGTTGGCCCGCGCGGAGCCCGCTTCACCGACGTCACCTTGAACTTCGCCGATGTGGGAGCGCCCATCGGCACAGGTACCTTGTTCGACGCACCGACGCGCCGCCCCAGCCCCTACAGCCTGCTCCTACTGGAAAACGGCGGCGGCAAGAGTGTGCTGCTCAAGCTGCTGTTCTCCGTGATCCTTCCTGGCAAACGCAACACCCTTGGCGGCGCGTCCGACGTCCTGGAGAAATTCGTCGTGGGTGAGGACGCCGGGCATGTCGTACTGGAGTGGATGCACGTCAAAACCGGTGAGCGGGTCGTGACGGGAAAGACCTACCAGTGGCGGCGCAAGAGCACTAGCGACGGCCGCAAGCTCAGCGAGGCATGGTGGTCGCTGCGCCCCACCGCCGCCGTAGAAGTGGCCACACTGCCCTTCACCGCTGACGGCCGCCGCTTAAGGCTAGGAGGCTTTCAGGAAGCGCTGGAGGAGATTGACCGCAGCTACCCCGCCACCCAGCTGGCCTGGATCGGATCCCACCAGGGGGAGTGGCTCGAGCATCTCCGCAGCCTGCGCATCGAACCCGACCTGTTCGCCATCCAGCGACAGATGAACGCCGATGAAGGGGAAGCGGCCAGCGCATTCAAGTTCAAGAGCAGCAAAGAGTTCGTCGACTGGCTGCTCACGGTCGTCATGGACCCAGCCGATGCCGTCAGCGTGGCGGAGAACTTCGACAGCTATGCCACGACCGTCGGTGATCGCTCGGCGATGCTGCTGGAGCGCGACTTCGCCGACGGCACCGTGGCTGCCCTACGCCCGGTTGGCACCGCGAACTCCAAAGCCACGCAGGCGCGAGCGACGCTGGAGCGCACACAGCAGGACGTTCGGACATTCAGCGCTCAAGTCGGAGCCAGGCACGCCGCTGAGCAGGCTGCTGCCCGACGGCTGAACACCGACTATGAATCCGCGGCAGCCGAAGCCAGTAAGTCCGAGAGCGACCGTGACCGCACGCGTGACGTCGTCAACGAAATCCGTCGTCAGACGCTTGCTCTCGAACTCACGGTCGCAGAGGAACAGCAGAACGCCGCACGAGACGGGCTTGCCGCCACCGAGCTCGAACTGGCTGGCTGGGCGGCGTGCGAGATGGTCGAAGCACGCGATCAAGCAGCCGCTGATGCCCACGCAGTGACGCAACAGATCACCGACGCCGAAGAGAACGCACGGCCCGCCCTGGCCGCACGCGACACGGCGGCAGCCCAAGTCCTGGCGAAGCTGCATGACGAGGCAGCCAACGACCGAACGCGAGCACAGCTGCACAACCAGGAGGCCGAACAGCACAAGGTGGCCGCTGGAAAGGCAGACGAGCAGCGGACCACCGCGCTGCGCGCTGAAGAGAAGGCCCGCAGTGAGCAGAAGTCTGCCCTGGCTGAGGTCACAGAGACTGCCCGCGCAGTAGACCAGGCCGTCGCCGAGGGACTTCTCCCGGTCGGCACTGACGTGTCAGCTGCCGCTGTGGAAGCGCGAGGGAACGCAACCCGGCTGGGGGAGGCGCTCGCCGCGACAGAACGTGATGCTGTCGAGGTCGGGAGGGAGCTGAAGGCCGCCCAGGCTCGCGTCCGGAAGGCCGCCGAGGTACTGCTGGGCAAAGAGCGCGAGCGGGAGCCGCTGACACAGCAGTTGCAGCATCTGACTATCCGGGCTTCCCAGCTCGCCGCGGACGAAGTAGTCCTCGCAGCCCTGGCGGTGGACAACCTCGACACCGAGGCCCTCGACGCATCGGCCGAAGCACTCGCCCGTCAGCTTGCCGATGACATTGACATGCGTGAGGAACGCCTGGACAGCCTGCGCGACGCACAGAACAACGACATCCGGTTGCTGACCGCCCTAGGCGAAGGCGGCCTGCTACCAGCCAGACCCGAGACCGAGGCCGCTGTCGAGGTCCTGCGCGATTCAGGGATTTCTGCCCATACCGGCTGGCAGTACCTGGCACAAAACGCCGCCGCCGACGAGCGCGCCCTACTCATCGCGGCACATCCCGAACTCGCAGACGGCGTTGTGCTCGTCGACGCCGCACAGCTTTCGCAAGCCCGCACCGCCATCGAGGCAGCAGAGCTACTGCCCACAGCCGCGATCGCCGTCGGCAGCGGCATGCAGCTCCTCACCGCAGCCGAGCTATCCGGTACCCGCTTCGTCCTCGACACCAATCCGGCGATGTTCGACGAGGTAGCGGCCGAGGCCCGCCGAGCGGAGCTGAGAGAGGACATGAACCGCCGCGGCCAAGACATCAAGACGCTCACCACGGCGTTACGCCGCACCAGGGATGTTGCTGCGGAACTGGCTGCATGGCGCAACGCCTGCCCAGCCGGTCGTCTCACCGAGCTGACCGAGCAAACCCTCGCAGCTGACGCCGCCGTCACCACAGCCCAGGAACAGACAACAGCAGCAACTACAGAAGTGGAATCGTGGGCAGAGCGCGAGAATGGCTGCTCCACGCGACTCAATGAACTACGCGTACAGGAGCGGGTCGTCGCGGACACCGCAAGCGCCCTCGAACGCCTCGCGGCACGAGCGGAGCGCTCTGCCGGCGCACAGCGAAGAGCAGGAGAGCTGGAGCAGGCCAGAGAATCAGCTCGGCGCACCGTAGATGAGGCGACGGCGGAGAGAGAACAACAGCTGGAGCAGGCCGAGGCGGCCGTGCGGACGGCAGAGAACGCCCGCGACCGAGCCGAGCGCCACCTGGCCGCAGCAGCCGAAGTCGTCACCTCCAGCGGCGAGGTGGCTGCGGCCGTTCCAAAGGAGAGCCTGCTGGCTCTCCAGCAGGCTTACGCAGCAGCAGCCGACGTCTACCGAAGCCTCGAGGTCGGCCAGGACCTGCTGTCACAGGCAGACCAGGCCACGGCTGAGGCGGCCCGGCGCCGCACCGACGTTGAAAGCCTCACACCCGAAGTGACTACCGAAGCCGAACGACTGCTCACCACAGCAGCCGGTGCCGATCGCGCCAGCCGGCAGGCCGCAATCGCCCAGGCAAATCGTGAGAAGCAGCGACTAACCACGGCCATCAGCACAGCGGTTGAACGCTTCGGACAGCTCCGTAGTGAGCTGCGGGCCGCTAGTCCCGGCGCCGAACGTGACCGAAACGTGTGGATCGTTCTCCCCGAGACACGCCGCCCGACCTCCGTAGAGCAGGGACGCCAGCTCCTAGCCACCGCACAGGCCGAACATCGTGCCGCGCAAGAGGCCCTGGAGACCGTGACACGGCAGGCCACAGACCTGCAACACCAGACCCAGCAGGCAAGTGAAGCCGCCCGTAGCTTCCGAGAAGTGCTCCAACTCATGCAAGCCACCCTTGAGGACACACCCAGCTCACTGGCGGAGCCGTCCTTCACCACGGAACGGAACCCCAACACTGCCGAGCCCTACGAACAGTCGGTAGAGACCGCTCGCGAGCAGTCCGACCGGCTGCGACGCAACCTGCGTGAAGCCCGCGCCGCCGCAAGTGCCGCCGACCATGAGCTCAACGACCTCATCGCTGCCGCAGTCCACTTCGTCAGCGGAACTCGTTTCGACACAATGACGAACGTTGCCCGACGGGCCATCATCAGCCTGGGACGCGAACATCTTGGCGCCCGCGCCACAGAATTCGCCGACCAGCTCGCACAGCGGCTCGCCACGCTGAACACCGACCTGGACAACGCCAGCAAGCACCGCAAACTCATCGTCGAGCGACTCGCCGCGCTCACGGACGGGGCGCTCAAAACCCTGCGCACCGCATCACGGCTGTCGAGACTGCCCTCCGGGCTCGGAGACTGGGAGAACAAGGAGTTCCTCCGCATCCGCTTCACCGACCCCGACCCCAGCCTGCTCGCCGCCCGCATCGGCGAACTGGTCGACGACATCGCTGCCGCCACAGCGACCCGCCAAATCGGAACCCGCGGCAGTGCCCCAAAGCGCGACGGCATCACACTCCTGCTGCGCTCCGCCGAGGTAGCCGTCCCCAAAGGCTTCACCGTCGAAGTACTCAAGCCGGACTCTGTCCTGCGTGACGAGCGCGTCCCCGTCGAGCAGATGAACAGCGTGTTCTCCGGAGGACAAGAACTCACCGCCGCGATCATCCTGTACTGCACCATGGCAGCCCTGCGAGCCAACGAACGAGGCCAGATGCGCAACCGCCACTCAGGCGTACTGTTCCTCGACAACCCGATCGGCAAGGCAAGCGCGTCATACCTCCTCGACCTGCAGCAAGGCGTGGCATCGGCCCTGGGTGTGCAGCTGGTCTACACCACTGGACTGTCCGACGACCGCGCCCTAGCAGCGTTCCCCCTGTGGATCCGGATGCGCAACGACGCCGACCTGCGGGCCGGACTCAAGCACATCCGAGTCGCCGACACCGTGCGCGCCCAACTGCCCGTTCCATACGATGACGAAGAATCCGGCCTCCCCGGCACAGCACCAGGCACGGTCACTGCAACCCGTGTCTACCGCCAGCCCACGGAGACGCAATGAACCCCTCGACATCAGGCAACGTCATGCTGTCCCCACGAGCTTTGAGGCTCGCCGCAGCGCTGGAAGAATGGCCGCGAAGAACTCTCACCCTCGCCGAGCTGTGGAAGACCTTCGCGATCGCCGACGCCGCCTCCGCAATGCGCCCCAGCCGCCGCACAGACCTCGCTGAGGCACTCGAAGCGCTCGCCGCTACGGGCCTGATCAACCTCTCCCGTACCCGGGACACATCAGCAGCCCCCGCACTGCCGACTCGCGTGACGCTGCCAGCTCCGCAACCCTCCTCCACGGCCGCAGCACTGGCCCACACGATCGCATGGCGCCCGGAGCTCGCCTGGGCCGCCTCAGCTCGGCTCACGCTGGGACAGATCGGTGTCCTGCGCTCAATCAACGACTGGCTGCGTGACTGCGGCCGCGACGGCGACGTCTCACCCTTGAGGGAACGTTCTCTCGAAGTCCTCGGACACGAGAAGCGCCTCGATACTCTGCTCGGCACCTCCCTGTTTGCGCCAGGCCGGCTCACGCTTGAGCTCCTGCGCACCTTCCGCGCGCACCCACCCCTGTCGGCCCGCCGGACCGGAGACGGCCCCGTGCTCCTCGTGGTGGAGAACGCCGACACCTTCGACACCCTCACTCGCGTGCTGACGGCCGGCCCCGGCGACGTCGGCTGGGTGGCCTGGGGCGCAGGGGCGGCATTCGAGGCATCGGTCGCCTCAGTCCTCGATATGACGGAGGTGCGAGCGATCGCGTATTTCGGCGACCTCGACGCCGATGGGCTCCGGATCCCGGCCAGTGCACACCGAAAGGCCGCGGAGAACGGACTGCCTCCCGTCCGTCCGGCGACAGGCCTGTACCGGTTATTGCTCGACATCGGGGTGCCTCAGCCTGGTCAAGGGTCACTCTCCGTGGTCAAAGCCGCTGAGCTCGCCAGCTGGCTCCCTGAGCCCCAGGCGATGCGGGCAGCGTCCCTTCTCACCACCGGCTGTCGGCTTGCGCAAGAGGCTGTCGGCACGCGCGCTCTGCAGGCGCGCATGGACACGAGTGAGTGGCGGGATGGCCTCGCCTTCTCGGGCTGAGTGGGTTATGCCTAGTCACGCGGACAAAGCGTTCTCCAGCAGAGCACCTCGGACGTGGGAAGCGACGGCTCTGCCGGCGGCGTCCGCTGCGCTCGGATCGCCGGGACCGGCTCCATTCGGGCGCGTCCCCGGACCGGGTTACGGCACCTCGTATGACTGCGCACAGCCGTACGGGGCGACCGCGCGGACTCGTCCGCTCAACGGAGCGCCAATCCACTCCACGGAACCACTCCGTCATGCGCTGGCTTCCCCTGACACGCAGAACCGGTAAACGACTTCACTGTGGAAGAATTAGAGCTTGGAAGTGCAGGCTTGGATGATGGCGTCGGCGAGTGGCTTCTTGTCGAGATAGCGGATGGCGGAGTGGGGCTCTCTTCCGTTATCAACGGCCTGGTCAGCAAGCTGTCCCGCGGTCACCAAGGCGAGCCCCCGTCCCTGTGTGATGAGGTCGCTTGGGTCATAGAGGTTGGTCCACGTGACGCCGTCCGGTACCAGGAGGCGCTGGCGATGGTCTTCTCCGAGGGCATGGCGAACGGTGGCCCATCCCAGGGGCGACCCGCAGGTGATCAGTGTCCGGAGGCTGGACGCGCCGGTACGTGAAGTGGCCATTTCCCGGCGATGGAACATGTCGTAGACAACGACGCTGCCCAGGGAGTGGGCGATGACGACGTGGGCAGGTGAGCGCTCGAGGTCGTCTCGGATCGTGGCACGGATACGTGTGGCAACGGTATCGTTATGGAGATATCGATAGACTTGGCGCACAGCGCGCAGGATGAAGGCACCGACGCCTCGGCCGCGGCTGTCGATGACTGCCAGAACACGACTGATGAGGCGGGGCATAGGTGGCAGCCCCAACCCGAGTGTCCCGTGCGGGTCGGGGAGTTCTTCCGGTGCTTCGGGGACGTATTCGGCGAGGGTCGCGAGGATGAATACCTCTTCGTGTTCGGTGATCGCCGCTTCTTCAGCAGGGTCGTCCGCAGGGCCGAGGTGCTGGGTGGGTTGCCGGAAGAGGTTCCCGTAGTGAGGGACGGTCAGGGCTGGCACAGGCGTGGCATGTCCATGGTGCCGGGTCAGGCCGTGTGTGAGGGCAGCGCGCCATTCCGCAGTTAGCTTCTCGCTGTTGGTCCTTCCCTGCCAGATTCCGTGAACTCCGATGATGTGCAGGTTGTTCATTCGTTCCCCCGATACACCTGGTACTACGTGGAAGAATCGTATCCAGTGGAGGGTCGCGGGTTCCGCCCGTGTCTGTAATGGGCTGCCGGCAGGCTGAAAGGTCAGTCGCTAGAGTCAGAGCTCAGGTCTGTAGGGGGAACGGTGGCACGGCGGCTGATCGTCATTGCTGTGGACGACTACGGGGATGCGGACGAGGCCTTCCAAAAGGGAATGTCCAGCCAAGTGGCCACCATCACTGGCTGGTTGGCGGGTGAGAACCTGGCGCCGGAGCACCGGTTTTCCTTGTCTCAGCCGACTGATTTACGCAGCGTGCAGGATGTTCGCAGGTTTCTTTTGGACGAGCAGCTGGAGGCGGTGCGGTACGACGAGGCTCTGGTCGTCTACGTCACCGGCCATGGGGTGGAGAGCAGGACGAACTCCCATCACTACCTCACCTTCACCCACACCGATCCGGAGCGCCTGCTGGGTACGGGCTTCCCGACGCGGGAACTGATCGCGGCAGTGCTGGACACCGAGGCCGAACATGTTCTGGTCTTGATTGATTCGTGCTTCGCCGGGGTCTTGCACGCCGAACTTGTCGCAGCAGCCCAAGACTTGGCTGATAGGCGGCGCAAGTGCCCAACCATCGGTGTAGTGGTCAGCGGCGATCTCTCCGAGAGACCCCGTGTCGGGGAGTTCACCGAGGTCATCTCTCGAAGCCTGAGCAAGCTGGCGGATGATGCCGTTGGATTCGTCAACCCTCACCTTTCCTTGGCTGAGTGGGAGCAGCTGCTGGGGCAGGTCGCTGACGAGCATCCCAACCTGATCGAGGCCAAGTGGCTGTGGCCTGACCGACGGCGGGATGTGCCCAGCGTGTGTCTGCCCAATCCGCACTACCGGCCGTCTCGCCCGGTGGTTGCCGCCTCCCGCCAGGAGGTGTCGTTGCCGCGGACGGTACTGGAGCAGTACTGGGCTTCGCGTGCATCGGGTCGTGTGGACGAGAGCGACCCCGGCTGGTACTTCAGCGGTCGCGCAGATCTGATGCGTCAACTGGTGGATTTCGCCACGGATGGCACCGGGGTCTTGGTGGTGACCGGAGCAGCGGGATCGGGCAAGTCAGCCCTGCTCGCCCGATTGGTCACACTAAGTGATCTATTATTCTTGTCGGACCCTTTGATGGCCGAGATGGCCCGATCCCTCCCCGACGGACTGTGTCCGCCTGAGGGAACGGTGGACGCGGCAATCCTCGCCCGGGCAAAAACATCCCTGACTTTGATCCAGGATGTTCTGCAGGCGTGCGGGACTCCGGAGACCTCCGACAGCGCCCTGCCGCTGCCGGCGCTGCTGAAGCATGTGCAGGCGTACGCCGACAGAGCGGGCCGGGCACTGACCTTGGTGATCGACGGGCTGGATGAAGCCCAGGAGCCGCTGGCATGCATCAGTGATGTGGTGGCACCGCTGGCCCGGTTGCGGGATAAGGAAGGGCAACCTGCGGTGCGGCTGCTGCTCGGGGTGCGCAGCTCTGGTCAGGGCAGGCATCCCCGGGACGAACCACTCAAAGATGCGAGTGCCGATCGACTGCTTGCCGCGCTGCTGGAATCCTTGGAGATGGAAGCTGGCCAGCACGTGCCGTGGGAGCTGCTCCGCGCGGACGACACCGATACAGTCTCCGACATCGCGCAGTACGCCGCTGCTCTTCTCAGCCAGGAGTCCAGCCCTTACGAACAGGCATCGCAGCAGACAGAGGCTACCGCGGAGATTATCGCCCGCGCGGTGTGGCCATCGTTCCTTGATGCCCGCCTGGCGGCCAGGCAATTGCGCACCCTGGCCGAAGTGCAAGACCTGGCGGACCGGACATGGCTTGACCGACTGGAGTCAGGGACGACCTCCCTATTGCGGGAAGACATCCAACGCGTCGCCCGCGACCACAACATCTCGGATGTGTTGTTGCTCGGAGTGCTACGGGCCACAGCCTTCGCCCCCGGCGCCGGTCTGCCGTGGGCCGAAGTCTGGCCAGCGGTCGCCCGCGCCGTTGCAGGAGGTGAGCCGCAAAACTTCGATCAGATTCAGGAGGCCATCCGCACTGTCCGTTCCAGCAGCCTGGTCGGGTATCTGGCTAGCGGCAAGGAAGACGGTCGCGCTACCTACCGGCCCGTGCACCAGCGGGTGGCCGAAGCACTGATCAATCAGCCAGCCACACTGCTACCAGCGTCTGACATCGAGGCCGATGCCCCCTCACAGTCGAGATTCGCTGCGATTCGCGAGCCACGGCAGGTCCATCGCAGTATCACCGATGCCCTCGGCGCACTGGTTGTGTCCGCCCGCCCCTATCCACCGCACCCCTACGTGCGGCGTCACCTCACAGCGCACGCTGCCGCGGGCGGAGTGCTCGATGACGCGCACCTGCCCCTCGATCTGCTCCTCAAGGAGACATCAGGAACCCTACGTGCCCGGCTGCGTCTTCCATTGCCTGTCGATGACCTCAGCCGGCGCAACCTGACCGCGGCTGCCCTCACCGAGCCTTACCTGGATGACACCGTAGATGCCGAATCCCGGCTCAGCAGTGTCATCTTTCAGCGACATGCTCTAGGCGGAGAACTCAGCACCGAAGGAACACTGCCGTTCACCTCCACCGCACCGCACATCAACACGGCTCCCGCTCTGGATCCAGCGTGGACCCGGTGGCAGCCCAGCAGCAACGTGGTCGCCCCGCCGGGCGGAACGGTCACCGCTCTTTGCGCGTTCGCCACCGCCGATGGACGTACCATCATCGCCTGCGCCACGCGCTCCGGAATCCAAGTGTTTGACTGCGCCGACGGACAGCAACTCGTGCACATCGCGCTGCCACATGTCAGTGACCTCACAACGCTCAAGAGCAACAGCGGTCGGACGTTCCTGGTCTCGGCCAGCAAGAGCGGCGCACACGTGTGGGACCCCCTGTCAGGCCGGAGCGTGGCACATCTACCAGCTCCCGGCAGCCGGGCACTCGCAGTTAGAGTGCTGCGGGAAGGCTCCTCCCGATGGATCGTAGCCGTGTTGACCCGTCAACGGATGCTGTGGTGGAGACCCACGGAAGACCGCGTCACGAAAGTTGCTTATCCTACGGACCTGGGTGACGTGCGTTCGGCGGTTCTTGTCCAAGGTCACGCCAACAACCGGTTCTTGGCCTTCCCGGGTAATCGCCCGGGAGGCGTGCTGATGTGGGACGTGACCTACGAGCCCGGTCCCATTGGGTACCTGGGCTTCCAACGTGATTTCACCGGACAAACGATGACCGCTGTCAGGGGGCCTCAAGGCCATGACGTGCTGGTCACCTCACACGGCTTCAGACATGGTCTGTACATCTGGGATCCCGCAACAGGCAACCAAGTAGGGCACCTAGGTGGAGCAGCGCAGTATCTCGCATCCGTCAACGGGCCGAACGGACATACAGTCCTCGCCTTGGTCCGGCAACGGGCCCTGACAGTACTGGACGTCACCCGCTCCCTGTCAGAACCGCTCGCCGAGATCCCGGCCGACACCTTGCGCGCAGTGGCTGGTGTCACAGCGCCCAATCAGGAATGGACAGTAGCCACAGCCGGCGACGAGGGCATCCGCCTGACCGTCCCCAAACAGGCCAGCCGTGTGGTCCGCAGAACGCGCACTGAGGACATGCCCTTCCCCCCAGCGCGACCTCGCAGTATGTGTCTGCTAGCCGACTCCTACGGTCTG
This sequence comes from Streptomyces sp. NPDC026575, assembly GCF_055567415.1. Lineage (NCBI taxonomy): Bacteria > Bacillati > Actinomycetota > Actinomycetes > Kitasatosporales > Streptomycetaceae > Streptomyces > Streptomyces sp. NPDC026575. Next base: position 12,558 of record NZ_JBVHQM010000033.1, on the reverse strand, counting down.
ATGGAGAGGATTGCCGTCGCAGCAGGAAGCCGCGTGCGCTTCTTCGACCCCAGCAGCGGCCGGGAGACCGGAAGCATCCGCATACCAGGTGTCCAAACCATCTGCGCTATGAAGGATCCACGTATGCGACGGTTCAGCGACGAGATGTTCGCTGCGGCCACTCCCCGGGAGATCATCGTCCAGAGCCTGCGCGAGAACCAACAAGTCGGTGTGCTGTCTACCAGTTCCATCCAGACATGGGCCACTGGGTGGCTGCCTGGTGGGGATCCAGCAGTGATCACTGCAGGCGGTCAGGGACTCCAAGTGCACGGCTTGACCATGGAGACGCCACTGGAGCTGCCCTGCCGCTTCCCTCCACGTGAGATCACAAGTCTGCAGATGCTGCCCTCGCCCCTGCGCTCCCCCCTAGTGGCTGCCGCGACGCGTGACCGCCTCGCTGTATGGGATCTCAAGGCGGGAGAGTGCATCCACGACTTCGACCTTCCGCGCGGCTCCCGTATCCACGCGCTGAGCGTGGTCCGCATGCGAAACCGCCACGGCTTGCTGGCCATTGCCACCAACGACGAGGTAATCCTGTGGAACACCGAAACGCTGACGGTACAGACCAGCATCGGTACTCAATCCGACAGCAGCACGGTGCTCACCCCACTGCATCTGGACTCAGGCCATACACTGCTTGCCACAGGCGGGGGTACCGGGGTGCGACTTTGGAATCCGTGGACTGGGCAGCTCGTCCACACTCTGTTGACCGCCGCGCCCGTGACCAACCTTGCGGCTTCACATAGCACGACCCGTCCGCTGCTGCACATAGGCGGCCCGACAGGCGTCGCTTCCGTCGCAGTGTCAGCGGATCTATTTACACCACGACTCTGAGGGCACGCAGCAGCTCAGGTTTGAACAGCTAGTCAGTCGTGCTCCATACTCTCCTGTCATTCGGCGCATCACTTCCTTGCACCGCGGCTTCACCCACCAGAACCTCTACCCCGTGGACTGCCTGCTGCGGCTTCGCGAGGCTGGCGCGCGCAGCTGGAGTGCTGGGGCACGCAGGCCTTGGGTGCTGGTGTGGTGCGCTGGGATGTGGAGTCCACCTGCGCGCCCTGCTCGGCCTTTCCCACCCCTGACCTCAGTCAACCGTGGTGAGGTCGCCAGCTCTCAGCCGGCGGCCGTCAGCGCACCATCGTCGCACAGGCCGAGAGAGCAGCCTCATGGACTGGTTATTGTCAAGCGGGTTAGCCAGTAGAGGGCGGTGTCCATGTCGCGGGCCGTCCAGGTGTGGATGGGGCGTGGGCCGATGGCCAGGAGTTGATCTATGGCATCCATATAGCGGCCGTAGCGGCCGGGGGTGTGTCCCAGAGTGATGCCGAGCGCATGCAGACCGGCGTGTGCTCGTCGGTCGTAGACCGCCATGCGTTCCGGTGCGGCCGCGGTGAGGAGGGCTGAGGCGAGGGCGTCACCGGTGCGGAAGCCAGGTAGCGTTGCGAGGGCCGCCCTCCCGGACTTTGCAGCTGATCTGCGGCTTAAAGATGTATCGCGGACGGCGTTGACCGCTGCGGCGGTCACCTCGCGAACATGACTGTCCGGCAGGGCCATCAGGTCGCTGGCCCAGACGGTGTCGGCACGCAGTCTTTTCCACAGCAGTAGCGCACCGATGTCTGCCTTGCTGAAGCTTCCTCTGGCGTGCACGCAACGGACGACGTACCAGAAGGCTTCGTCGTAGAACTCGCTGACCGCAGAGGCGTAGGCATCGCGGGCGGCGACGAGGGTTTGCCACTGATGTTCCGAGAGCACGAGCGTGACGTCCATCCCGGACTTCTTCCTTTCTCGCTCGCTCCGCAACCGGCATCAGCTCAGCAAAGCAGGCTGCTGAGCACGTTGAGGCCGGGTTCGGAACAGCACCTTTCTCATCGTCACGGCGCACTAGAGACGGCACGAGCGTCAAGCTCGACATACCTCCCCGGACCTTGAGCGACACATCGGCAGACTTGCTCGGAAGGCTTCCAACAGCCAGTAGGTGCGGTCCTGTTGGCCGATGACCTCTAGTATGACTGCCTGCGCTGACGACCCAGCTGACTCGGCAGCGCGCGCTACCCGCAGGTCGTACCTCTGCTTGGTGTGAGCAGGGGAGATACGGAGCAGCTCACGGTGCACCTCGACAGTTTTTCCGCGTGCGGCTTCCGCTCCCTGACCCATGTGACGGACATTCCGATCAGCCGTCCCACGATCCTCGCGGGCCGCAACGACGGCGGTAAGAGCGCTGTGCTGACCGCGCTGGCGTTCTTGCTGGGCACGTACCGCCTGGCCGAAGAGGATCGGACCTATGAGCAAGGCGAGGGCGCCAAGGGCCAGCGCTGCTTGGAGACTTGGGTGGAGGGGAGGTTCACCCTCGACGCCGGCGAACAGGACAGCAGTGGTCTTCCCGATCAGGTGAGAATCCGCCGCCGAGCCAGCTCGAGCGACGCGGCTTGTTGGGAGTACTTCGGCAGCCAGCCCGCCGATAGCCGCCTTCACGGACTGGACAGGTTGCTCAAGCCAGCTCTTTCCGCTCTCGTTTCTGAGTTCGGGCTCACCCCGGCCGGTGCACTGAAGGAGGACTTGCTCGCCGCGGTCGCCGACTACGCTGCCACCCTGCCCCAGAACGCGGAGTGGCTGCCGCTTCCCAAAGGTCTGGAAACCCGCTTACCCAGGCTCCTGGCCTTCGGAGGCAAGGACGAGAGCCCCGATGACGCTGTACGCACTGCACTCAGTAGCTGCTACGAGGCGCATCTGGAGGATGAGACTCTGCAAGGGCACGTACGGGAACTCGAAGCCGAGATCACCCAGCGCCTGGAGAAGGAAGCCGACTCCCTGTGCAGCCACATCCGCCAGCACTGCAGCGAATTCGTCGGAGTGGACGTCAAACCCGAGGTCTCGTTCAAAGGAGGCTTCAAGCGAGCCCCCTTGCACGTCTCCCGGGCCGATGGCGAACCCGTCGACCTGACACGCTCAGGACAGGGCAGCACCCGACGGATTGCCCTCGCCGTGTGGGAGTGGACCAGCGACCTACTGGAGAACACCGAACTGGCTGCGGCAGGGGAGACGGGCGACGAGCCAACCCAGACGATCGTCGTTTACGACGAGCCCGACACCCACCTCGACTACCGCCACCAGCGCACCGTGATGGACATCATCCGCAAGCAGTGCGCGTTACCTCACGTCAGCGTCATGGTGGCGACCCACTCGATGAACCTTATCGACGGCGTCGACATCGCCGACGTCGTCCACCTCAAGCTCAACGACAATGGACGCACCGTGGTGGAGCGCCTCATCAACGACTCGCACGACGGCATCGACTTCCACCTGGGGCAGATAGCTGCAGCTCTGGGGCTGCGCAACTCGGTCCTGCTGCACGAGCGCTGCTTCCTTGCAGTGGAAGGAGAGACCGAGCAGCAGAGCGTGCCTTTGCTCTTCCGCCTCTCTCAGGGACTGTCCCTGCAGGCGGCCGGTATTGCTCTGTGGGCCTGTGAGAACAACGAGGGTGCACTGCATCTGGCTCGTTACCTCGTCAAGCACCAGCGCACAGTCATGCTCATGATCGACGCCGACAGTCGCAGCAACAAGCTTCTCAAGGACGAGAGACTGCTCCGCGCCGGCCTCGATCTCGACACACAAGTCACCTACGTGGGAGAAGCCGAGGGCTTCAACGAACTGGAGGAACTCTTCACCGACGAACAGTGGGCCGCCGCCGCCAACGCCCACTGGCCCCGCCCTACCCCGCAGACGTGGACCGCAGAAGACTTCACCGCTCACCGCGCAGGTGGCAAGTTCAGTGGCAACACCCTGCGTATGATCAAGGAACAGGCGGCTGATGACAGCCCCAGTGGCAAGCCCGCCATGGTCTACGCCTTGGTCACTACTCTCACGACGGACCAGGATGTTCCGCAGCAGCTGCGTGAGGCTTTCACTCAGCTGCAGGAGCTGGCTCACTGACTAGGATGCGTGCGGTCCTTACGCCGCTTGAGCATGCGTTCCTTGCGTTGCTGGGCTGTGGGCGTCGTATAGGCATGCCAGCCCACGTCCGCAACCCACTGCCGAGCATGCCCACGTGCCTCGATCCCGCACCACCGACAGCCGCTGGGCGCCGGCACACAATCGGACCGAGCAGAACGCGGTAAGGACATGGCCTACTCCCTTCCCCCACTGCTCATCTTCCCTCCTGCCACTGACAATCACCCGGCGCGCCCGCTGGCCATCAGGCCAATCGGGCAATGAGGGGAAACGTTTCCTCATCCACCTGCATAGCCCCACAAGCCGCCACGTTTATCGGGAAAGCCGCCCGCACCCCCTCCACGAGTGAATACGGTCTGTGCGCATGAGGTTCCTGCACACTTCGGACTGGCACCTGGGCCGTCCGCTGCACCGAGTGCCACTGCTGGACGAGCAGCGCACCTTCCTGGAGCACCTGCTGGAAACAGTGCGGCGCGAACAGGCCGAGGCCGTGGTCGTCGCGGGCGACGTCTTCGACCGTGCCATCCCTCCGCTGGACGCGATAGACCTGTTCAAATGGGTCCTCGAAGAACTCGCAGACCTGCGTGTCCCGCTCGTCATGATCAGCGGAAACCATGACTCGCCACGCCGACTGGGCGTCAATGCCCGGCTGATCGAGCACGCTGGAATCCACCTGCGCACCGGTGTAGATGACTGCGCCCGCCCAGCCATCCTGCACGACGAGCACGGACCGGTGGCCTTCTACGGCCTGCCCTATCTGGAGCCCGGGCTGGTGCACGCCCACCTGGACGCGGAGCGGCCCAGCCATCAGGCCGTGCTCACTGCGGCCATGGACCGAGTCCGCGCTGACCTTGCCGGACAACCCGCAGGCACCCGCTCGGTGATCCTCGCCCACGCATTCGTCACCGGGGCGGACACCAGCGAAAGCGAGCGCGATATCACCGCAGGAGGCGTACCTTCCGTCGCCGCCTCGGTCTTCTCCGGGGTGGACTATGTGGCGCTGGGACACCTGCACCGCTGCCAGCAGATCAGCGACCGCATCCGCTACAGCGGATCCCCGCTGGCGTACTCCTTTTCTGAGGCCAAGTACCCCAAGGCTATGTGGCTGATCGACCTGGCCGCCGACGCCGCCCTCACAGCACGCAAGCTCCCCTGCCCGGTGCCCCGTGCCCTGCACGAGCTGACCGGGGCTCTGCAGGCCCTACTCACCAGCACGGAATACACCCCGTACGAGGAGTGCTGGCTGCACATCACACTGACCGACCCGGACCGGCCGCACATGGCCATGGAACGCCTGCGCCAACGCTTCCCGCACACCCTGAAGCTCAGCTTCTCCCAGGAGCGCCACATCGACGGCGAGTCCTACCGGACCCGCGTACACGGCCGCTCCGACCACGAGATCACCCTGGGTTTCCTCCACCACGTCACCGGCATCCCGGCCACCCCCTCGGAGCAGGACCTCCTGCACAAGGGCCTGGAACGCGTCCGCACCGAAGCCGCCGCGCGAGAGGCCAACTGATGTATCTCCACCGCTTGACCATCCAGGCCTTCGGACCGTTCGCGCACACCGAGGACATCAACTTCGACGACCTGACCGGCGGGGGCCTGTTCCTGCTGCGCGGAGACACCGGCGCGGGCAAGACCAGCGTCCTGGACGCGGTCTGCTTCGCCCTCTACGGCAACGTGCCCGGAATCCGGCCCACCCACCGCCTGCGCAGCGACCACGCGCCTTCCCACACACGGACCCGGGTCATTCTGGAGTTCAGCGTCGCCGGCCGCCGCTTGAAGGTCACACGAACCCCCAAACAGCGCTACCCCAGCTCCCGCGCTAAAAGCGGCGTCGCCACCGCCGAAGCCACCGTGCAACTCCATGAGCAGATCGGAAGCTCACACACCCCCGGTGACTGGGAACCGGTCTGTGCCAACCACCGGGACGCCGACAGGGAGATCGAGGGGGCACTGGGACTGTCCAAAGACCAGTTCTGCCAGGTCGTCCTCCTGCCCCAGGGCGACTTCGCGAAATTCCTGCGGGCAGACGCCAAGGACCGCGCCTCCCTACTGCGAAGGCTCTTCGACACCGGACGCTTCCAAGAGCTGCAGACCTGGCTCGTCAAGCGCAGCAAGGACGCCAAAGACGACCTGGACAAGGTCACCACCGCCGTACAGCACCTCAGTGAACGCATCGACCAGGCGGCCGGCCCGTCCCTGCAGGACGACGTCGCCGAGGGCCAGCCGGTCCGTCCCGACGCTCGGGGCCCCGCCGACGCTCTTACATGGGGCCAAAGCCTGCTCACCCGCGCCCGCGACGCCCACGCCAACGCCCAGGCGGAGGAAGAGAACAGTGACAAGGCCCACCAGGCGGCCAAACGAGACCGCCAGGCAGCCACCGAACTCGCCGCCCACCAACACCAGTACAAACAAGCCCTCGCCCAGCGCTCCGCACTGGACCAGCAGGCCACTGACCATGCGCGACTGCGTGAACAGCTTGACCGGGGCCGACGCGCCGAACCGCTGCGCTCCTTGCTGGATGGCGTGGAGCGCACCGCGCTCGCACTCCAGGAATTCCAAACGACCGAGGAATTCGCCCGCAAACTGCTGGATGCCGCTCACAACCACGCCGAGATAGCACGGCTGCAGCTTGCCCACGACGAGCACCACAGCCAGCGGGGCCGCGTCGAAGCGCTGCTCCCGGACGAGGAACGCCATGCACAGCTGAGCGCCCAGCTGGCCGAACTGAGTGAGAAGGAGGAGCAGGCGCAAGCCGACCACGACGAGGCCATGCGGTGGCTAGAGACATGGCCGGCAACGGAGGCCGAACACACCGCCCTCGTAGAGACCCTGGGCAAGGCAGCGGATCTCATCCCCCAACTCGAACGGGACGCCCAAACCCTGGACACGAAACTCCAGGCCGCACGCAGCCGTGACACGCTGGCCACCCATCTCACCAAGGCCGAAGAGACTGAGACCACACGCCAGAAGGCAGCGCTAGCTGCCAAGCAGTCCTGGCTCGACCTACGCGAGCGTCGCCTGGACGGCATGGCTGGCGAACTAGCTGCCGAACTTGCCGAAGGCACACCCTGCTCGGTGTGCGGTTCCCCGGTCCACCCGACCCCGGCACAGCTACAGGATGACCAGCCCACGCGCGAGGACGAGCAGACCTCCCGAACCGCCTACGAACAAGCCGATGCTGCGCACGGCCAAGCCGCACGTACGCGCAGTGAACTCGCCGAACAGCACGCCCAAGCCCTCGGAGCCGCCGGAACCACCCCGGTCGCAGAGCTCGAGTCGCAGCTTCTGGCTGCTCACACAGCCCACCGGGCCGCCTGCGACCAGGCCGGAATGCTGAATGCTGCTCAACAGGAACTGGCCCGGCTCCGCAGGGAGTGCGACACCCGCACCCAGCTACGCCAAGAGGCCAAAGACCGGCTGACCGAATGCCACACCCGCCACAAGGCTCTGGCGCAGCAGCAGCGCACCATAGCCCTCGCCGTGGACGCCGCCCGCGGCAGCGCCGTGACCCTCGGCGCCCGCATTATCGAGCTCACCCGTGCTGCGGAACACCTGTCGGGCGCCATCGACGCCGCACAGGCAACCGTCGCTGCCGCCGAACGCCACGGCGACGCATGCACCGCCGCAGATCACGTGGCCCACGAAGCCGGCTTTCCCACCCGCGAGGAAGCCGCCGCCGCACTGCAACCCGCAGCCCTCCTGCAGCAGTGGCGGGAAGAACTCGAGCAGTGGGACAAGGACGACACGGTAGTCACCAGCACCCTAAAGACACCCGTCCTGATCGAGGCCAGCCTCCAGCCCCCCGCGGACCCGAAGGCCGCCACCGCCACACTCAAAGAAGCCGAGACACGGGTAAAGACCACCGCCGGCGCGTCGCAGCAAGCCCACGACCGCGTCACCAACTTGACCGGGCTCGTCGACAACCTCGCCGCCCGCCTGACCGACCTCGAACCCCTACAGGCCCGCTACACCCTGGCCGACCGCCTGGCCCGCATCGCATCGGCCACCGACGGGGCCAACACGCTCAGCATGGAACTGGAGGCCTACGTCCTCGCCGCCCGCCTGGAGGAGATCGCAGAAGCGGCCAACGCTCGCCTACAAGCCATGACCTCCGATCGCTATCTCCTCGTCCACAGCGACGAAAAGGACGCTGGCCGACGCGGACGCCTCAAGGCCGGACTGAGTCTCAGAGTCCTGGACACCTGGACGGGAGTCGAACGCGAGACCTCCACCCTGTCCGGCGGCGAAACCTTCACCACCTCCCTCGCCCTGGCCCTCGGCCTGGCCGACGTCGTCACCCAAGAAGCCAGTGGCCGTCCCCTGGGGACCCTGTTCATCGACGAAGGCTTCGGCACCCTCGACGAGCAAAACCTGCAGGACGTGATGGATGTACTCGACCAACTGCGCGCCGGAGACCGGACAGTCGGGATCGTCAGCCACGTCGCCGAACTCGGCCGCCGAATCCCCAGCCAACTCCGAGTGATCAAGCAACGCAACGGGTCCACGCTGCGCCCCGTAGTCGACACTGACCTGTGACCCCCGGGTTCACCCTTGCCGCGCCGAGGTCTTCTCCCGCGGCAAGGACCGCCTGGCCGGACCCTTCGTTCACCTGTTCACACGAGCTCGAATACCTACAAGCCCAGACTTGCCTGCGGCGCCCAGGTCACCGAGGAAGATAGGGAAGGGAAAATCCCCAACAGACACGCCCATAGCCTACGTCCCCCAGCAGGAGAGCATGCCGACCGCAGACCTCGAGCTCCGGCCGCACCAGAAGGAGGCCGTCACCGCAGCCACCAAAACACTGCGCACGCACCCGCGGGCCAGCGTGGTGGCCGCCTGCGGCACCGGGAAAACGCTCATCGCCGCCCGCACCGCCTACCGACTGGCTGCCCGCGGCCGCGTCCTGGTCCTCGTCCCCACTCTGGACCTGCTGTCCCAGACGGTGCGCTCCTGGCATGCGGCCGGCCGCAAAGGCCGCGCCGTGGCGGTCTGCTCGGCCCGCCAGGCAGTCGAGCACCCCTCGGCCGGCGACATCCCGATGACCACCAATCCGGCTGACCTCACAGCCCTCACCCCGGCCGAGGACGGACCAGTCACCGTCTACGCCACCTATGCCTCCCTGCCCACCCTGCTCGCCGCCCACCACACCCACCGCCTACCCGCCTGGGACCTGATCGTCGTCGACGAAGCCCACCGCACCGCCGGCCGCCTCGGCAAAGCCTGGGCCGCCATCCACCACGACGATCAGGTCCCCGCCGCCCGCCGCCTCTACCTCACCGCCACGCCCCGCATCTGGGACCCCGACAGCGACCGCGCCGACGACCCCGTCGCCTCCATGGACGATGAAACTCTCTTCGGCCCCGTCGCCTGGCGCCTGACCCTCTCCGACGCCATCGACCTCGGCCTGCTCGCCGACTACCAGATCCTCGTCCCCGTCGTCGACAACACAGACCTGCGCGACTGGCTCGCCACCGGACCCGGCGCTGGCGTCGACGGCCTGCGTCTGGCCGGCCGCCAGGTCGCCGTCCTCAGAGCCATCCACGACCACAAACTGCGCCGCGTGCTCACCTTCCACCACCGCGTCGCCGATGCCCGAGCCTTCGCCACCACCCTCCCCAACACCGCCGCAGCCCTCCCCACCGACCTGCAGCCCGACGGCCTATGGGCCAACTGGATCAGCGGCACCCACCCACCCCGCATCCGACGCCGCCTCCTGCTCGAATTCGCTCAGCACACTGCCCCGCACACCCCAGCAGTCCTTGCCAACGCCCGAGTCCTGGGCGAAGGCATCGACGTCCCCTCCATCGACGCCGTCGTCTTCGCCGACCCCAAGAACAGCCCCATCGACACCGTCCAGGCCGTCGGCCGCGCCCTGCGCCAACCACCCGGCGCCGGCAAGAAAGCAACCCTGATCGTCCCCGTCTACCTCACCCCCGACGAAGATCCCGACGACCTCCTCGGCGCAGACGCCTACACCCCCCTGTGGCGCACCATTCAGGCCCTGCGTGCCCATGACGAACGCCTCACCGCCCGCCTTGCCGACCCCCGCACCCAGCGCCCGACCATCCCCAGTCACGACCCCGGCGCCTGGCTCCGCTTCGACCGACCCACCCAGGAAGAGGAAGTCGCTCTCGCCCTGACCTTGCGGGTCCTGAACCCTAAGAGCGCCGAATGGCGCCGCGGCCTGGCTGCTGCCCGCCGCTACCACCGCAAGCACGGCCACCTTGACGTCCCCCAGGCCTACGAGGACGACACCAGCTACCCGCTGGGACGGTGGCTGGCCTGGCAGCGCCACCTGCACATCACAGGCGCCCTGGATTCCGCTCGCACCGCAGCCCTGGAACGTTTGAACATCGTTTGGAACCCCCGTCAGCAGGCCTTCGACCGTGGACTCGCCCACGCGGCCGCCTACGCCGCAACCTACGGACACCTGGCCGTGCCCGTCGACCAGCACCATGACGGCTTTGCCCTCGGTCGTTGGCTCGCTACCCAGCGCAAACGCGCTGACCAGCTCACCCCCGCCCGCACGCAGGCACTGCTAGACCTGGATCCGCACTGGAACCCGCCCTGGCCACTGACCTGGCAGCGTGCCTACCACGCTGCCCGCCGACACAGCGAAGCCGGCCATTCACTGACCGAACTGCCCCGGGACTACTCCACCGACGACGGCTTGCGTCTGGGGGAGTGGCTCTATACCCAACGCAACCGACCCCCAGGAGCCCCCGAACAGCAGCAGCTTCTCACCCGCCTGGGTCTGACCGGAGGTAGCCTGCCAGGACGGCAGCCGGCTCTCGACGGGCTCTCAGCCCGCGATCGAGCCTTCCGTCGTGGACTTGCCGCGGCGCAGGCGTTCGGCGCACGTGAGGGGCACCTCGACGTACCGCAGCGCCATGTCGAAGACGTGGATGCAGAGCCGATGAGACTGGGCCAATGGCTTAGCAACGTCCGACGTCGTTGGCGCAGTCTCACCCCCGGCCGCCGACAGGCCCTGCAGGCCGTTGGCATCAGGCCCCCTGCTCACGACCCCACAGACGGTGATACCAAGAGCTGACGGACCCTTCTGCCCTTCTGCCCGTTGCCGCGATCCGTGTCCGATGCCACGAGAACCCCGTAAGCACTTCCAGGCAGGCCAGGTCGAAACCGACGACCGTCTTCTCAGGCAGCGGCGTGTAGTCCAGTACCGGGATGCAGGGACCCGAAGGCGTCGTCGAAAGCAACGGAGCGTGCCATGGCGACTAGATAGTAGGGAGAGCCCGATCCAGCACGTGAGTGCGGGCCACCATGGCCGGCCACCAACACGTCATGGGGCGTGAGCACGTCGAGATTGTCGAAGACGTAGTAGACCGGGAGCTGAGTCCACGCCACCAGCTGGAGGTGGGCTGTGACTGCGGCGCGTTCCACGACATGACGATTGGTAGTGCGGCTGGTCATCCGGCTCTTGCAGTCAATCAGTGCGATCTGCTTGCCTTGGGCCACAATCAGGTCGGGTGTCCAACGCAACGCGCTGCTGGTTCCCCGAAGAGCGGATCGAACGGTGTCGGTCCACATGCCTTGGCCCCACGCGTTGACGCTCCACCCGCGCCGGTTGAGTTCTTGGGCGACGCGCAACTCGTGGGCGTCGCCGACGGCCTTCCTGTGCTGAAAGCTCGGCATACGAGGGAGTGTGGCGCATCGGCACCGGTTCGAAACGACAGCCAGAGGTAACCCGGCCAGGTCAAGCCAGGCGAGTCGGCGGCCCTCGTCGTTCATCACTGTCCATGGGTGTCCGCCTGTGTCCCATAGAGTCTCACCGTGGCCGGTCATAGTTGACCGGATCCCATCGTTCTGCTGCAGGCTGAGTACCTTCCGTAGGGCACGCCAGGCCGACACCAGACGATCGCACCCGCTCCCCCCTCGCCACAGTCAGCTCGGGATGCCTCAGAAGAACGGGATCCCGCGTACAGAACCGGCCGGTTGCTCAGCCAGGGGCCAGAATCTCAGTCGACCCGAGAAGCCATTCCAAGCAGTGACTCCGGGAAGGGCAAGCTCACAGTCGTCAAACCCTCCGACGAAACCGCCTACTCGCCTCCTGCCGCCAGGCAGGCCAACAACCCAAAGCCCGTCTGACCGATAGGCCACACAGCCATGCCACCACCCGGTACAACTCTCAAGCCGTCACTCAGCGCGGGTTCCAGGTGACTTACGAACCATGAGGCACCGTCACAACTAACCCCTCTCCGCCAGGGGAGGGCCAACTCAAATAACTGCCTAACTAACCACTAGGACATCACCACCCCCGAGCGAGATTCAATGAGCAATGCTCTTCAACCCCGGCCCGTCAGGGACGGGTATCAGCACAACTACCAACTAACAGTCATGCCGCCAGGCATGACGTCTCATCAGCTTTAGGGCCGTCAGGCTGGAACCGCTCTAACGGAGCCATGCACGTGGGCCCGGCAGGGCCCACCCTGACACCAACTAACAGTCATGCCGCCAGGCATGATGACGCGCCACCTTACGGGCCGTCAGGCCCGTGGGGGGGGTGGCCGTCAGGCCAACCTAAGAGCCTTCAGGCTCTCCGCCCCC
>NZ_JBVHQM010000032.1:0-97453 GCF_055567415.1 Streptomyces sp. NPDC026575 | reverse complement strand
GTCTCGATAGCGGAGCTATCGGGATGATTCGGCAACGCCGCGAGGTGCCGTGCCAGACGCCGCGGGCCCGGCCAGGACCCATCGGACAGGCCCTAACCGCCGGGGCGGACCACCGGCCCCGATTCACCGCCGCCCGCCTCCACCATCCCCACCCGGCCCCGATCACTCTCCCCGTCCTCGCCCCCGCCGCTGTCGTCCTCGCCCACCCCGCCCTCGGGCCCGCGCTCCCGCTGCCGGCCCTCGCGCGCCAGCTTCCCCACGGTCCGCACCAGCTCGGTCGGCTCGAACGGCTTCGCCAGGAAGGCGTCCACCCCGACCGACTCACCGTTGTTCACCTCGCCCAGCGTGCACGCGCTGACGATGGCGATCGGGATGTCCCACGTCCGGGGATCGGAGCGCAGCTGCGCCGCGGTACGCAGACCGTTGAGCCGCGGCATCACCACGTCGAGGGTCACGACATCGGGTCTTACGTGGTGCACGACGTCCAGACATTCGGCACCATCAGCCGCGGTCACGACCTCGAAGCCCTCCAGCTCGAGATTGACCCTGATCAACTGCCGGATCACCTTGTTGTCGTCGACAACCAGGATCCGACCGGACAAGCCAGGCACAACCATGAGACTAGGGGCCCACCTGCGGCGCCGTCCCGGTTTTGCCCACTTCCGCCCCCATGCGGGGGACCTTTCCCCGACCCCCGCCGACACACCCCGCACATGCGCTACGGCCCCGCCCGGCGGACCGCCCGTGCCCCTCCCCCGCCTCCCGCAAATCCTGTTCATGAACACCCCATCAGAGCTGGTAGGGTTCTACCCGTCGCCGCACAAACAGCGGCAACGCCCCCGTAGCTCAGGGGATAGAGCAACGGCCTCCGGAGCCGTGTGCGCAGGTTCGAATCCTGCCGGGGGCACTCGCCACCTCACCTACGAAAGCTCGTACGTGATCCGGGCGGATGCCGACAGAAGAGGGCGGGAGTCAGTCTCACTGACTCCCGCCCTTTCTCGTTGTCCGATCGAACAAGAGGGTCGACTTCCGGGGTTTTCCGCACTGGAGATCAGTGGGGCGGAATCTCCACACTCGTGGAACTGGAAGCGGTCGGGGCCGCTCTGCTCCAGCAGATGGGCCCCTACGAGGTCGTCCAGGAGCTGCCGAGGGACGGTCCGGGGACGGTCAGGCGGTCTCGACGTCTGATGGAAGTGGATGCCACCGGAGGCGTTCCCGGCCTGGACGACATCGTGAGGCTCCCCGGAGAGTTCGTTGAGCGAATCTCCGGACCGCCCGTTGGCTCCTGCCGGCATGCCGAGGGGTGCGTCCTTTCCGGGTCAGGCCGCCGGGGGCGGCGGCAGCGGTGCGACGGAGCGAGTGCAGTTCCCACTGCACGTACGGCGTCAGCGGCTCCTCGACGACGCGTACGCGGTGGAAGGACGAGCCATGGGCCTCTTCGTCCGCCTGGATCCCGCGCAGATTGTCGCGGCCCTCCTCGAACAGGCGCAGCGGATGGCGGCGTCCCGGGTGCGGAAATCGGCCAGATACTCGTCGTTGCCGAGTCGTTGACCACGATGGGCGGGGAGTGCCGGAAGGTGAGCGTCAGGCATCGGGGAGGTCCGGCTTCGCGGTGGTGAGCATGTTTGCGGGGATGACGACGAGTCGTTCGTCTGGGCCGATTGTCACGCCTTCGGTCAGGCGGGGAGTGTAGTGGTCGGTCATATCGCGGCCTATGACGGCGATATCGCCGTTGCTGAGCCGCCAGATGTCCGGGTACTGCTCCCTGCCCTGGGAATTGCCCGGTTCTTCCACCGACTTTCCCAGGCGTCCGACGCATGACGCCGACGGGTCGGATTCCCAGGCTCGGGCCACGACGTGCCGCCTCCAGGTTCCCGCTGTAATGGAATGCCGCCGGAACGATGCCGTGCGAGACGGGGGTGGGGGGGCCGTGGCCGTGGTCCCGGGCCGGTCCGGCCCGGGTTGCGGGGGGGGCGGGAGCGTCAGCCGTCCAGGCGGACCGGGAGGGACTCGATGCCGTAGACGATCGACAGCTTGCGGAAGGCCAGGTCCGCCGGATCGGCGGCGAGGCGCATGTGCGGGAAGCGGCGGACCAGGGCGGGGTAGGCGGCGCGGAGTTCCATCCGGGCGAGTTCGGCGCCCACGCAGCGGTGGATTCCGTAGCCGAAGGCCAGATGGGACGGAACGTTGCGCGAGGGGTCGAACTGCTCCATGTCCGGACCCAGTTTGCCGTCCCGGTCGGCTCCGCTGAGGGAGCACAGCACCACGTCCCCCGCGGCGATCTGCACACCGCCGATCTCCAGGTCCTCGCGGGCGAAGCGCGGGAAGGCGACCTGCACGACGGTCAGGTAGCGCAGCAGCTCCTCGACATAGCGGTCGACGACCTCGTCGCCGTCATGGAGGGCCGCGAAGTGCTTCGGGTCCTGGAGGAGGACCAGGGCGCCGAGCGCCAGCATGCTGGCGGTGGTCTCGAAGCCCCCGGTCAGTACGCCGTCGGCCAGGCCCGCCAGTTCCTCGTCGCTGACCGAGTCGCCGTGCTCCTTGACAATCATGCCCAGCAGGCCGTCACCCGGATTCTCCCGCTGCTTCTTGACGATGTCCCGGAAATAGGAGAGCGATTCGGATATGGCGCCGAAGGATGCGTTCGCCCCGCTGAAAAGGTCGAAGCGGGCCGCGCTGAGGCGTTCGAAGTCGTCGCGGTCCTCGTAAGGGACGCCGAGGAGTTCGCAAATGACGAGGGAGGGGATGGGCAGCGCGAAAGAGTGGACGATGTCGACCGGGTCGCCGTTCTTACCCGCCTCTTCCATGGCGTCGAGGCGCTCTTCGACGATCTCGTGGATGCGCGGTGTGAGCCGGCCGAGGCGGCGCATGGTGAATTCGGGGGTCAACAGCCGGCGGAGCCGGGTGTGCACCGGCGGGTCGGCGAATCCGAGGCCGCCGGGGTTCTGTTCGGCGCCGGCGCCGGCCTTGCCGACGAGGTTGGTGAAGTCCGAGCTGAAGGCATTGGCCTTCCCCAGCACCGCCTTGACCTCGTCGTATCCGGTGACCAGCCAGACGTTGGCGGCTATCGGCACCGGAAGCCTGCTGATCGGCTCCTGCTCCCGGACGGCCGCCAAATCGCCCACGGGGTCGAGCCCCTCGCGACGCAAGGGCATCAGGACAGACTCGGGCAAGAAAGACATTCGAGACAGGTCGAAGCCTTTCTTCTGTGTTCTCGCCAGATACATGCGGCCGGCCCAGGCGATGATCCGGGAACGGAGAGTCGTCATGACGCTCATACTGCCTTTCGTCGAGGGGGACGGTCACCCGCACTCGGCGCCCCAAGGCGGCCGGGACAGCACGGGACCCACTCGGCGCGGACGGGTGTGTCGTACGCCATAGCCCCTCGCTTGCGGTGGTCATGGCGCGGGTCCATGCCATCGACCGGTGCCTTAGGTCGTCCGCATCAGCGTGACGAGTTCGGCCTTCTTCTATTCGGTCGGGAAGAGTTTACAAACTGCCATTGACCGCGTTCACGGAACAACCCGGGTCGCCCCTGGGGGACCCCTGAGTCGACCCTGATTCCTCCCCTGGGTATGCCCGCCGGGAGGCGGACACGGAGGCGGGCGGGGAGGCGGGCCGCGGCGGTTGCCGGCAGTGACCACTGCTCGTATGCGGCGGGCGCGGGCGCGGGAGTGGTTCGCGAGAGGGGATGCGGAAGCAGGTGCATGCGTCCGGGCGGCGGTCCCGGCGGTGGAGCGGAAGGCGATCCGGACCGCGAACGGCCCCAGGAACGGCCGTCGGGCCAGGCGGCCAGTCCCGCGTCAACGCGCGGCGGGAGGGAGAGGGGTGAGGGCTGAACAACGCCTCCGGCAGCCCGACGCACACCGGCCCGGACCCGTCAACCGGGCGCTCGCGGGGGCGGGTTGACGCCGGGGACGGGGGTGCTACCCCCGAGTGCGACTGCTACGTACCGTGACAAGTTGCGGACCCTTCGGAGCCTCTTTAGCGTGAGATGAGTGCGAGGTAGGCGACAGGACGCGGCGCGTGACAGCGGTCCACAGGTACCGATCCGTCCGTCCCGTTGACGCCCGGTGAACCCCACTCGTTTTCGACTCCCCCTTTTCGCAGGACTCTCCCTTTCGCAGGAGGAAGCGCATGTTTCCGAAGCGCATGTTTTTGCGGTCGAAGTCCGGCAGCTTCGCTCTGTGTGCCCTTTCCGGGGCGCTGGCCGGCGCCCTGACGGCAGGACCGGCACTGGCGGCGGGCGCCGACGGGGGTGACGGCGAGGACTCCACCGTCCCCATGCGCATGGGCCGGGTCGTCGCCAAGCAGGGTCTCGTGGTGCGTACGGGCCCGAGCACCCATTACCGCGTCATCGGCTCGAAGCGGTACGGGACGGTGGTGGAGATCGCCTGCCGGGTCAACGGGCAGCGCGTCAAGGGCAACCCCGTCTGGTACAAGCTGGGCGACCACTCGTACGCCTGGTCCTCGCAGCGCGACATCGTGCACGACGGGGACGAGCCCCGCTGGTGCTGAAGCGGGGCGGCCCGGTGCCGACGCCCCGAACGCCGTATCCGGCATAACGGAAATAGCGGCCGCCGCTTGCTACGTTGCCAGACATGACGGCAACGGCAAGGGCGGCCGCCACGGCGCGCCCGGCGGACACTCCCCCACCCTTGCCGCTACCGCCGGGACGGCGGGGAATCGAACTGGCCCTCCTCGTAGGCGCCGTGCTGATCAGCGTCTGCGGCTACCTCGTGGTGGGGCTGGCCAAGGGGCACGCCCTGCCGGGCGGTGCGGTCCGCTACGGCGCCGGGCTCGGCGGACTGGCGCTGCTCGCGCACCTCGCGGTGCGTCTGCGCGCCCCGTACGCCGATCCGCTGCTGCTGCCCACGGCCGTACTCCTCAACGGGCTCGGGCTGGTGCTGATCTTCCGGCTCGATCTGGAGACCCCGGCCGACCACGCCGCGCCCACCCAGCTGATGTGGTCGACGGTGGGGGTGCTGTTGTTCATGGCGGTGGTGGTGCTGCTGCGCGACCACCGCACCCTGCAGCGCTACGCCTACCACTGCGCGGCGCTGGCGCTGCTCCTGATGGTCGCGCCGATCGCGTTTCCCGCCGTCAACGGGGCGAAGATCTGGATCCGGGTCGACGGATTCTCGATTCAGCCCGGCGAGTTCGCGAAGGTGCTGATCACGGTCTTCTTCGCGGCCTATCTCGCCGCCAACCGCGGTGCGCTGGCGCGCGCCGGCCAACGGGTGGCCAGGCTCCAGCTCCCCGCCGGCCGGGTGCTCGGGCCGATCGCCGCGATCTGGCTGATCAGCGTGGCCGTGCTGGTCCTGGAGCGCGATCTGGGCACCTCGCTGCTGTTCTTCGGGATCTTCGTGGTGCTGCTGTACGTGGCGACCGGGCGGACCGGCTGGATCGCGGTGGGGCTGCTGCTGGCCGGGATCGGGGCGGCCGCGGTCGGCACGCTGGAGCCGCATGTGCACGGCCGGGTCGAGGACTGGCAGCACCCGTTCGCCGGTATCGCGGCGGGCGAGGGACCCGGGCAGCTCGCCCAGTCGCTCTTCGCCTTCGCCGCGGGCGGGGTGCTCGGCACGGGCCTGGGCCAGGGCCATTCGTCCCTGATCGGCTTCGCCATGAAGTCCGACTTCATCCTCGCGACGTTCGGTGAGGAGCTGGGGCTGGCCGGACTCACCGCGCTGTTCCTGCTGTACGCCCTGGTGGTGGCGTGCGGCTACCGGGCCGCGCTGGGGCTGGGCGACGCGTTCGGCAGCCTGCTGGCCGTCGGGCTCGCGGCGCTGCCGGCCCTCCAGGTCTTCGTCATCGCGGGCGGGGTGATGGGGCTGATCCCGCTGACCGGGATGGCCATGCCGTTCCTCGCGCAGGGCGGGTCGTCCGTCGTCACGAACTGGATCATCGTCGCGCTGCTGCTGCGGATCAGCGACCGGGCGCGGGCGCCCCGGCCGGAGGGGAGCGAGGTGGCGGGCGGCAGCGGGAACTGGGAGGCCGTCCGTTGAACCGCTGCATCCGGCACACCGCCGCGTTCTGCCTGCTGCTCCTGTTCGCCCTGCTGGTCAACGCCGCGCGGGTGCAGATCGTCGAGGCGGAGCACTACGGCGCCAGCCCGGCCAACCGGCGGGTGCCGATCGCCCGTTACGAGGAGCCGCGCGGTGAGCTGCTCGTCGACGGCCGTCCGGTCACCGGGTCCCGGGACAGCCGGGGGCGGCTGCGCTACGAGCGCACGTACACCGACGGCCCGCTCTACGCCCCGGTCACCGGCTACTCCTCGCAGACCTACGGGACCTCGCTGCTGGAGCGGGCCGAGGACGGCATCCTCTCCGGCGCCGATGCGCGGCTGGCCGCCTTCCCCTGGTGGGACCGGCTGACCCGGGCCCGCCACCGGGGCGGCGATGTGCACACCACCATCAACCCCCGGATGCAGCGCGCCGCGTACGCCGGGCTGGGCGGCAAGAAGGGCGCGGTGGCCGCGATCGAACCGCGTACGGGGCGGATCCTGGCGCTGGTCAGTACGCCGTCGTACGAGCCGGGTGAGCTGTCCGGCAACGGCGCGCCGGTGAGCGATGCCTGGCGCCGGCTGAACGCCGCCGCGCAGCGGCCGATGCTCAACCGGGCGCTGCAGCAGACCTACCCGCCCGGCTCCACCTTCAAGGTCGTCACCGCGGCGGCCGCGCTGGAGAGCGGCCTGGTCACCGATATCGACGCCCCTACGGACTCCCCCGATCCCTATCCGCTGCCCGGCAGCTCCACCCTGCTCGGCAACGCGGCCGAGGGCTGCGAGGACGCCCCCCTCACCTACGCCTTCCGGGCCTCGTGCAACACCGTCTTCGCGCGGCTGGGGAACGCGGTCGGGCTGCGCGGCATGGCGGCGACGGCCCACCGGTTCGGCTTCAACGACCGGCGGCTGCGCATCCCCTCGCCGGTCGCGCCGAGCACCTTCGACACGCGGATGGATCCCGCACAGGTCGCGCTCTCCGCCATCGGGCAGTACGACACCGCCGCCACTCCGCTCCAGATGGCGATGGTCGCGGCGGTGGTCGCCAACGGCGGGCAGCTGACGCCGCCGTACCTCGTCGACAAGGTGACCGACCCCGGCGGTGTCATGATCGCGGCCGGTCCGCAGCGGCCCACCCGCCAGGTGGTCGGCCCGGCCACCGCGCAGCAGCTCCAGGAGATGATGATCGACGTCGTCGAGCACGGCAGCGGCCGGCAGGCGGCCGTCGACGGCCTGACGGTCGGCGGCAAGACGGGCACCGCCCAGCACGGTCCGCACAACGAGGGCACGCCGTATGCCTGGTTCATCTCCTGGGCGCGCGAGCGGGACAGCTACGAGCCGACGGTGGCGGTGGCGGTGGTCGTCGAGGACGCGGCCGCCGATCGCGCGGACATCAGCGGCGGGGGGAGTGCGGCACCGATCGCCCGGGCGGTGATGGCGGCGGCGCGCTGACAGGTACCCGCGTCACAATGGCCGTATGGCCGACGTTCCCCCGCACTCCTCCTCCGCCGCCGCACCGGGCCCCGCCCCCGCCCCGCTGCTGTCACTGGCCGAAGTGGAGGCGCTGGCCCGGCGGGCGCACTCGGGGCAGACCGACAAGGCCGGCCGCCCGTACACCGAGCATCTGGCGGCGGTCGCCGCGGGCGTGCGGGCGCGGGGCGGCAGCGACGAGCAGATCGCCGCGGCCTGGCTGCACGACGCGGTCGAGGACGGTGCGCTGAGCCGGGAGTGGCTGGCCGGGGCGGCGCTCGGCGAGGCGACCAAGGCGATGGTCCTGGCGGTCACCAAGCGGGCGGGTGAGCCGGTCGAGGAGTACACCGCGCGGATTCTGGCCACGCCCGGTGCGCTGCTGGTCAAGGAGTCCGATCTCGCGCACAACGCCGATCCGGACCGGCTGGCCGTACTGGACGCGCCGACGCGGGAGCGGCTGACGGCGAAGTACGCCCGGGTGCGGGGCCTGTTGGGGTTGCGCTGAGCCTGCCCTCCCCGGGCCGCGGGTCCACACAGCGGACGCCCGCCCGGAAAGATGGCCCACACAGCTACTCTGCGGCGATGACTCCTACGGACCGCCCGCAACCTTCCCCTGCGCGAGCAGCGCGCGTGATCGCCGCCCTGGAGGGCGTCGGCGTCCGCCGCTCCACCACCGGACAGGTCATCCTCGACGCCGTCGACTGGACCGTGCGGTCCGGTGAGCACTGGGCGTTGCTGGGCGCGAACGGCGCCGGCAAGACCACCGTCCTGCGCCTCATCGGCGCGCTGATGTTCCCCACCGTCGGCACCGTCGAGGTGCTCGGCCACCGGCTCGGCTCGGTGGACGTCCGCGAGCTGCGCGCCGTCATCGGCCTGGTCTCCAGCGCGCAGAAGGTGCCGCAGGACGCGACCGGCCACACCGTCGTGCTGACCGGCGCGACCGGCACCGTGCAGCCGCTGTGGCGCGAGTACGACCCGGCCACCCGCGAGCGGGCGCACGAGCTGCTCGCCGAACTGGAC
Source organism: Streptomyces sp. NPDC026575 (assembly GCF_055567415.1). Classification (NCBI taxonomy): domain Bacteria; kingdom Bacillati; phylum Actinomycetota; class Actinomycetes; order Kitasatosporales; family Streptomycetaceae; genus Streptomyces; species Streptomyces sp. NPDC026575. The sequence goes on along the minus strand of NZ_JBVHQM010000032.1, from coordinate 88,962 downwards.
TGCAAGGAGCTGGCGGACCGCCCCTACGGGGTGTGCTCGGGCGGCCAGCGGGCCAGGATCCTGATCGCCCGCGCGCTGATGGCCGACCCCTCGCTGCTGCTGCTCGACGAGCCGTTCAACGCGCTCGACCTGCCCTCCCGCGAGGACCTGATCGACGCGCTGCACCGGCTGGCCCTGGGGCGCCCCGAGTTGGCGACCGTCACGGTCACCCACCACCTGGAGGAGCTGTCCCCGTCCGTCGCCCATGCCCTCCTCCTGCGCGACGGCCGGGTACAGGCCCGCGGCCCGGTGGAGGAGGTCCTGACCGGCGCCCGTATGACGGCCTGCTTCGGCCGCCCGATCGAGGTGTCCCGGCACGAGGGCCGGTGGCTGGCGCGGTCGGGCAGGCGGGGGTAGGTACTGCGGATACTCCGGCGGTGATTTTCTTCGCTCCCGCCACCCCTGCGGAAGCGCCGAAATTCCCGTACACCCCGACATTACGTTGTCTTTACGAACCGCATATCCAGATATGCATCGCATCACCATGGCGTATACCGGGACATCCTGCGTTTTCTCCGCGAGACCACTGAACGGCACGCCGCTTTCCACTGCTTCCGGTACGGTTGGCGGAAATCGCATTCGCACGGCGGGGAGAGCCATGTCCAGCGAGCCTCAGAAACACGTGGACGAGTCGGAGTTCATGGATGTCGCGAGGGATCCGGCAGAGGCGCGTGCGCTGCGCAAGTCTCTTGAGATGATTGCCCGCGGCGGAGCCGGCGACGCGATGAAGGAGATGGCCCAGGAGGTCCTCACCGGGCGCATCGGCCTCCGCGAGGCCGCCCGGACCCCGGGATACACCGACGCTCTCCTGGAGAAGTCGGAGCCATTCCAAAAGGAATGGAACGAGATGTCCGAATCCGAGCGCCACGCCCGTGCCACCGAGGGCGAACGAGCCCTGGAGGACGAACGCCGCGACATCGCGGAGGAGCGCCGCGCGGCGCAACACCGGAACCCGCACGCTGCCGGACGCCACAGCGGAAAAGGCTGGTCGCTGCAGTAAAGGGTGTCGCGCTCTCGCGCCAGTCGGGAACGTACACCGCAGTCGCCCTGGCGGCGGTTTCCATGCACAGGACGAAGACCCCGAGGGGGATCGGGACATCATGAGTTTCGCGGTAGAACCCGCCGACCTGGACGGCTACGCAAAGCTGATATCGCGCGCGAGCGACGACGTCGATGCGGGCGTCGACTTCATGCAGAAGAACGCCAACATCGAGGACTCGGTCGGAGATCTCTGGCAGACCGTATACGGCCCGCACCAAGAGCACCTGGACGCCGCGAAGAAGTGCCTCAACGGATTTCGGCGCATCCTCGACGCCTCGTCACACGAACTGACGAAATCCGCCAAGTACTACCGGGCGACCGATGAGGAGCAGGCCCGCAAAATCGACGCCACGTATCCGAAGAGCAGGCCCCATCGAAGCGGGGACGCCAAGGGCGCGAAGGGCCCGTCGTCGAACTTCGCGGACAAGGAAGACGCCGGCTCGCATCTGAAGCCCCCGGGGGGCGGTGACGGGTATGTGGCCGACTGGGCAGGAGAGTTCGAGGCGCACCCCTTCGAGAAGGGGTTCGGCACGCTGCTCGACTTCGCCAGCCCTTCCGCCACGACCCTTGAGTTCATCAAGGCGATGACCGGATGGGACCCGCTCGGGGACTTCGTCAACTGGTCGGCGGGAGACTGGGAGTCCTTCCTCGACTGCTCCGACGTGTGGGGATCCTTGGCCGATCTCTCCGCGACGATCTCCCGGAACGTCAAGGCGGGGAACATCGAACTGGACGCGGCCTGGCAGGGAAACTCCGCAGACGCCGCGTACGCGTACTTCGATGAACTCGGCGACAAGCTCCTCACACTCGAAGAGACCTTTCACTCGCTCAAGGACAACTACTTCGAGATCTCCGGCGCCGTCTACGCCTTCGGAGAGTTTTACAAGGGCATGGTCGTGGACGTGCTGGACCTCGGCCTCAAGGCGCTGCTCAACTTCATCGCCGGGGATGCGGCGCTGGCCACCGGCGTCGGCGCCGCGGCGGCCGCACCCTTTTACGCCATGTCTGCTCTCCAGATCGTGCGCGTGATGGAGCGGTGGGGCGAGGCGACGGCGAGGCTCGGCCAGGCGATGAAGATCGCCAGTGCCGCGACCGGTGCGATTCAAGGCTCTCTCGGAGTGGCGTTCAATACCGTCAACAACTTTCCGGTACCCGGCTCGGGCTACGACAACCGGGCCGTTTAGCCGGCCGGGCAGCACCAGGGAGGACCGCATGACCCAGCCAGAGCTCCCCGACATGGGTGATCCGATCCCGCGGGAGGGGTTGCCGCCCTGGAAGCAGCGCTTCTATGAGTATGCGCTGGTGGTCATCGGGCTGCTGGCCCCGTGGGCCTTCCTCTGGGTTGCGGCGGTGAGGAATCCGGGGCTGCTGTGGATTCCGGTGGTGAATCTCCTCGGTACGTACGCGGGGCTGTATGTCATGGTCCGGGGGTGGCGGGGCCGGTCTCGCCGGATGTTCGCGGTGCTGGCCGGTGTGGTGGTGTGCTGGATCGTCTGCACGGAGGTGTTCCGGCGTCTGAACTGAGGCGCCGGGAACGGGGCAGGCGCACGAAGGCTCCGCCCCGGCCGGTCAGTCCTCCGCCTCGCCCCGTGCGATCGCGTCCGCGACCTCCGCCGTGCGGGCCGCCTCCTCGGCGGCGAAGCGTTCCGCGTCCAGTTTGTCGGCGAACTCCTCGTCCTGGGCCATCAGCAGATCGAGGTTGGCGTCGCCCAGGTCGAAGACGCCCAGGTCCACATAGGCGCGCTGGAGGCGTTCGCCCCACAGGCCGATGTCCTTCACGCAGGGCACGATGCGGCTGAAGAGCAGCTTCCGGAAGAGGTGCAGGAATTCGGAGCGCTCGGTGAATTCCGCGGCCTCCTTGGGGGGAATGCCGAAGTTCGTGAGGACTTCCAGGCCGCGCAGCCGGTCGCGCATCAGGTAGCAGCCCTCGATGACGAACTCCTCGCGTTCGCGGAGTTCGGCGTCGGTGAGCTGCTTGTAGTAGTCGCGCAGGGCCATCCGGCCGAAGGCGACATGGCGGGCCTCGTCCTGCATGACGTACGTGAGGATCTGCTTCGGCAGCGGTTTGTCGGTGGTGTCGCGGATCATTCCGAAGGCGGCCAGCGCCAGGCCCTCGATCAGCACCTGCATGCCGAGGTACGGCATGTCCCAGCGGGAGTCCTTGAGGGTGTCGGCGAGCAGCGTCTGGAGGCTGTCGTTGACCGGGTAGAGCATCCCGATCTTCTCCTGGAGGAAGCGGCTGTAGATCTCGGCGTGCCGCGCCTCGTCCATGGTCTGGGTGGCGGAGTAGAACTTCGCGTCGAGGTCCGGGACGGATTCCACGATCCGCGCCGCGCAGACCATGGCGCCCTGCTCGCCGTGGAGGAACTGGCTGAACTGCCAGGCGGTGTAGTGCCGGCGCAGATCACCGCGGTCCTTCTCGGTCATCTTGCCCCAGTACTTGGTGCCGTACAGGGACATGGACTCATCGGGCGTACCGAGCGGATCCGTGGGGTCCACTTCCAGGTCCCAGTCGATCCGCAGGGCGGCGTCCCACTGCTTGTCCTTGCCCTTCTGGTAGAGCGCGAGCAGCCGGTCGCGACCGGCGCCGTACTCCCAGCTGAAGCGGGCCGCGCCGGAGGCGGGCACCTGCCACAGCGGGTCGCCGGGGTCCTGCACATAGAGCTCTCGGGTCGACACGGGCGCCTCCTCGGCTCGCCAAACACCTTGCCCTGGACGATGGTTGGCAGGCTCACACGTTTCTTACTCACGGGTCAATAACTCGCGCACAGGGGATTGACGAGCTTGCTGACAAGCAGTCTCATAAGAGCTGACCGCCGGTAACCCACTAGCGAGGTAGCCAGATGACGAGCGCGCCCACCGCCATGACCGCGACGGACACCGAAGTCCTGCGGGACGCCCTCGGCCTGCTCAAGGACCGGGAACAGGTCGCCGAGCGGCTGCTCGACTCCTCCGCCAGGCACTCCTTCGACCCCGACGCCGAACTCGACTGGGAGGCCCCCCTCGAAGAGGGCAAGTGGTTCTGGCCGCCGGAGCTGGTCTCGCTCTACGACACCCCGCTGTGGCGGAAGATGTCGCTGGAGCAGCAGCAGGACCTCTCCCGGCACGAGGCCGCCTCGCTCGCTTCGTTGGGCATCTGGTTCGAGATCATCCTGATGCAGCTGCTCGTACGGCATATCTACGACAAGCCGGTCACCAGCGCACATGTCCGCTACGCGCTCACCGAGATCGCCGACGAGTGCCGGCACTCCAAGATGTTCGCCCGCATGATCCAGCGGGGCGGCGCGCCCACGTACCCCGTCTCGCGCCTCAACCACAACCTCGCCCGGATCCTCAAGACGGTCTCCACCACCCCGGGCTCGTTCGCCTGCACCCTGCTCGGCGAGGAGATCCTGGACTGGATGCAGCGGCTGACCTTCCCGGACGAGCGGGTGCAGACCCTCGTGCGCGGGGTGACCCGGATCCATGTCGTCGAAGAGGCCCGCCATGTCCGCTACGCACGCGAGGAGCTGCGCCGCCAGATGGTCACCGCGCCGCGCTGGGAGCGGGAGTTGACCCGGATCAGCTCCGGCGAGGCGGCCCGGGTCTTCTCCCTCGCCTTCGTCAACCCCGACGTCTACACCAACGTCGGGCTGGACAAGCGGGAGGCCGTCGCCCAGGTGAAGGCCAGCGGCCACCGCCGCGAGGTGATGCAGTCAGGGGCCCGGCGGCTGACCGACTTCCTCGACGAGATCGGTGTGCTGCGCGGTGTGGGCCGCAGGCTGTGGCGCAGTTCGGGGCTGCTGGCCTGAAGCGCTCGGCATGCCCCGTCCGCGACCCGAGCACCTGTACGAGCCGACATCCGGGCCGGTTACGCTGCTGTTCATGAACGGCAGCGGCACCGCCCCAGCAGTACCCCGACCCGCCTATCGCAGGCTCAGCGTCGAGCAGCGCCGCAGCCAACTGCTCGCCGCCGCGCTCGGGCTCTTCGCCCAGCGCGCGCCCGAGGACGTCTCGTTGGACGATGTCGCCACCGCCGCCGAGGTCTCGCGGCCGCTGGTCTACCGCTACTTCCCCGGTGGCAAGCAGCAGTTGTACGAGGCGGCGCTGCGCAGCGCCGCCGACATCCTGGAGCGCTGCTTCGCCGAGCCCGAGACCGGCCCGCTCACCCGGCGGCTGTCCCGTGCGCTCGACCGCTATCTGGCGTTCGTCGACGAGCACGACGCCGGCTTCAGCGCGCTGCTCCAGGGCGGCAGCGTCGTGGAGACCTCCCGTACGTCCGCGATCGTGGACGAGGTGCGGCGCGCCGCGGCCGACCAGATCCTGCGGCATCTGGGCGAGCCGGAGCCGGGCGTCAGGCTGCGGATGACCGTGCGGATGTGGCTCACCGCCGTCGAGGGCGCCTCGCTGATCTGGCTCGACGAGGACAAGCAGCCCGCCCTCGACGAGCTGCGGGACTGGCTGGTGGACCACTTCATCGCGCTGCTGACCGCGACCGCGGCCCGCGATCCGCAGACCGCGCGGGTGACCCGGGCGGCGCTGAAGCTGGAGACCGCCGACGGCCCGGTCGGCGATCTGTCCCGGCGCATCCTGCCCGTCGTCAGCGACGCCGCACACCTGCTGTGACCAGCGGCTGCGCTCCGGTGGTGAAAGACTGGGGGCGTGCGAAGCGAGAACACGCCCTTCGTCGGCGGGCCCCTGGACGGCCGGGTGCTGCCGGTGCTGGTCGGCATGACCGGTCAGCCGCCGAAGACCTATGAGATCCCAGTGCCCAACGACGACGGGCGGCCGCCGACGCTGCACGTCTACCGGCGCGTCCCGGCCCGTGTGAGCCGCCTGGGCCTGCCGAGCGGCTGGAAGTACGAGTACGTCCCGGAGGAGCAGCGGGAGGTCCAGGGCCGCCGGAAGTGGCCCTGGACCAAGTGACCGCCGCTCAGGGGCTGCCGGACAGCCCTCGGGTCACCCGTGCGACGCGAGGTACGCCCGTGCGGCGTCCGGGTCGTAGAAGAAGTTCTCGAAGTCGGACGGGTCGTCGAAGCCGTTGGCGAAGCGGTCGGCGACGGGCTGGAGCTGCCCGGCCGCGCCGAGGATGTCCAGTACGTGCTCCGGCGGCGGGGCCAGCATCGCGTTGGTCCACTTGGTGACGTGCCGGGCGGTGTCCCAGTAGCGGTCGAAGGTGGCGCGCATCCAGTCCTCGTCGAAGGGCTCCTCGCCGCGCTCCAGGATGGAGGCGAGGTAGGACGCGGCGCACTTGGAGGCCGAGTTGGAGCCCTGGCCGGTGATCGGGTCGTTGGCGACGACCACGTCGGCGACGCCGAGGACCAGGCCGCCCGAGGGGAGCCGGCCGATGGGGTTGCGCACGGTCGGGGCGTAGCGGCCGGCCAGGGTGCCGTTGGCGTCGGTCAGTTCGACCTTGGTGGCGCGGGCGTACTCCCAGGGCAGGAACTTCTCCATCAGCTCCAGTGTCGTGGCCAGGTGCTCGTCGGGGTCCTTGACCGACTGGAAGACGTCCAGCGGGCCGCCGGGGACGCCCTCCCAGAAGAGGATGTCGGCGCGGCCGGAGGTGGTGAGCGTCGGCATGACGAAGAGCTCGCCGACGCCGGGGACGACGTTGCAGCGCACCGCGTCGAAGTCGGGGTGCTCGGGGCGCGGGCCCAGGCCGTGGACGTAGGCGACGGCGAGTGCGCGCTGCGGGGTGTCGTAGGGGGAACGGGCCGCGTCCCGGCCGAACATGGACACCAGCTCGCCCTTGCCGGCCGAGACCAGCGTCAGATCGTAGCGGCCGGCGAAGAAGTCCAGGTCGGAGACGGCCGCGCCGTGGATGACGAGTTGGCCGCCGCGCTGCGCGAAGGTCTCCATCCAGCCGGCCATCTTGACCCGCTGGTCGACGGACTGGGCGTAGCCCTCCAGCGTGCCGACCCAGTCGATGGCGCGCTGCGAGCCGCCGGGCTCGGCGTGGCTGCCGGGCGCGGCGACCGAGACGCCCAGGCCCTCGATGCGCGGCGCCTGGCTCTCCCAGAAGTTGATCGCGAGATCGCGCTCGTGCTGCAGGGCGGTGTCGAACATGCACTGGGTCGACATGACCCGGCCGGAGCGGATCTCGTCGGCGGTGCGGTTGGACATCAGGGTGACGTCGTAGCCCTTGGACTGGAGACCGAGGGCGAGCTGGAGCCCGGACTGGCCGGCTCCGACGATGAGTACTTTCCGCATGGCGGCGCTCTTCTCTGTTACTGCGGTGTTCGGGGTGAGGCGTGGGGGGTGGAACGCGGCCCCTGGGGCGGGACCGCGGGCGGGCCCGGTTACTCCGGCGCTTCCTCCAGCGCGTGGCCGACCAGCGCGAGCAGCGAGGCGACCACCGTGGTCCGCCGGCGCGCGTCCATGATCACGACGGGTACCCGGGGCGGTACGGTCAGCGCCTCGCGGACGTCCTCGACGGCGTACTCCTCGGTGCCCTCGAAGTGGTTGACCGCGACGATGTACGGCAGTCCGCAGCTCTCGAAGTAGTCCAGCGCCGGGAAGCAGTCCTCCAGGCGCCGGGTGTCGGCCATCACGATCGCGCCGATCGCGCCGCGCACCAGGTCGTCCCACATGAACCAGAACCGCTGCTGTCCGGGCGTGCCGAACAGATACAGCACCAGGTCCTGGTCGAGGGTGATCCGGCCGAAGTCCATCGCGACCGTGGTCGTGGTCTTCTCCGGGGTGGCGGTCAGGTCGTCGGTGTCCTCGCTGGCCCGGGTCATCATCGCCTCGGTCTGCAGCGGGGTGATCTCCGAGACCGAGCCGACGAAGGTGGTCTTGCCGACGCCGAAGCCGCCGGCCACCACGATCTTGGTGGCGATCGGCGCCCGCGAGCGGTCGGTCTGCCAGCTCTGCAGACCGGCCTCGTCGGCCGTGGCCAAGGGCTCGGCCCGGTCCTCGGAAGAAGCCGTCGAAGGAGCCGTCGCCGTCGATGAGGGGGCCGTCGCCGTCGATCCGGCCGATGTCGTGTCAGAGCCTGTGAAGTCCACCCAGCACCCTCTCCAACAGCGCGCGTTCGGGCCGGCCGGAGGGGTGCCCGGTGCCGTAGACGCGAATCCTTCCCTGGTCGGCGAGGTCGCTGAGCAGGACCCGGACGACGCCCAGCGGCATCTTCAGCAGCGCGGAGATCTCCGCGACCGAGCGCATCCGGCGGCACACTTCGACGATCGCCCGCATCTCCGGCATGACCCGCTCGGCCCAGCCGCCGCCGGTCAGCTCGCGCCGCTCCTCGGGGGCCTCCAGCGCGGCCACGAACGTCTCGACGAGCAGCACATGGCCGAAGCGGGTCCGCCCGCCGGTGAGCGAATAGGGCCGCACCCGCGCGGGTTTGCGGTCCCCGCCGCGTATCGGGAGTTTGGGGTTGCTCACTGGGCGTCCTCCATCGACTTGCGCAGTTCGCTGCGGAGTTCGGGGGTGAGGACATGGCCGGCCCGGCCGACGAACAGCGCCATGTGGTAGGCGACGACGTTCATGTCGCAGTCCGGGGCGGCGTGCACACCGAGCAGCGAGCCGTCGCTGATCGCCATGACGAACACGCTGCCCTCGTCCATGGTGATCATCGTCTGCCGGACGTCCCCGCCGTCCATCAGCTTCGCGGCGCCGTGGGTGAGGCTGCCGAGCCCGGACACGATGGTGGCCAGGTCCGCACTGGACCCTCTGGGCCCGCTATCGCCGTCCGGCCGCGCCCTGGCCGCCGTCCGGTCCGGGTCGGAGCTGAGCAGCAGCAGGCCGTCGGAGGAGACCACTGCGACCGAGCGGATGCCCGGCACCTCGTCGACCAGGTTCGTCAGCAGCCAGTGCAGGTTCTGTGCCTGGCTGCTCAGTCCTTTTCCGTGAGTGGGGGGCGCTTGCGCCATCAATCGTGTGCCTCCTCGGCAATCCGGCTCTCTCCCGGGGCCCCCGCTCCGTCGGTGTCGGTCTGTGGGATGGTCTGGTCCCCTGTACGCTCCGCGATCTCGGTCTCGACCTCGCGCCGGCCGTCCTGCGCCCCCTGCTGGAATCCGCCCAGCCGGCGCCGCAGCGCCTCGGCACCGGCCGTACCGCTCTTGCGCGGGGCCGCGGGCGCCGGGCGCTGCGCCACGATGTGCGGCGTGCGCTTGGGCAGCCCCTTGGTCGTCCGCCGCTTCTCCGGTGTCGCGGCGGGGGCCGGGTCGGTGGCCTCGGCTGCCGCGTCGGTGGCCTCGGCTGCCGGGTCCTCGGCTTCCGCGTCCTCGGCTGCTGCGTTCCTGGCCGCCGGGTCCGTGGGTGCCGGATCCGTTTCGGGGCCGGTGTGCTGGTCCGGGCCGATGGCGTACGGATCGGCGGCCACGGGCGCGGAGCCGCCCGCCACGGGCTGGGCCGGCGACTCGACGGCCGGGCTCGCCTCGTCCTCGGTCCGGGTGTGCGCGTCGTCGCCGGTGGTGGCCTCGGCCGCGTCGATGGCGCGCTCGGCGGCGGCGACCAACGGGTCGGTGTCCGGGTCGGCGTCCCGGTCGGCGTCCGTTTCGGCGGTGGGCCCGGCCGCCGCCGGTTCCGTCCGCGGCACCCTCGTCTGCAGGGTGTTGGAGTTCGCCTCGGCGACCGAGCCGGGCAGCACGGGGGTGTGCGCCGCCTCGCGCGGCGCCGTCGTGGCGGGCGAGGGGGCCGGGCGGGTGGGCAGTATCGAGCCGGGCAGGACGACCACGGCCGTGACGCCGCCCTGCTTGGCGTCGCGCAGCTGGACCCGGACGCCGTGCCGGGCGGCCAGCCGCACCACCACGTACAGGCCCAGTCCCAGGGCCTCGTCGACGGTCTCGGAGGACGAGGCGGCCTCGGCGTCCGCCAGCCGCTCGTTGAGCTCGGCCAGCCGCTCCGCGGTCATCCCTATGCCCTCGTCCTGCACCGAGAGCATCAGCTCGCCGCTCTCCATCAGCCAGCCGGAGAGCTCGACATGGGCGTCCGGCGGGGAGAACGCGGTGGCGTTCTCCAGGAGTTCGGCGACCAGATGGCTGAGGTCGTCCGCGGCGAACCCGGCGACCTGCGCGTGCGGCGGCAGCGACTCGATGCGTACCCGGTCGTACCGCTCGATCTCGCTGACCGCGGCGCGCAGCACGTCCAGCAGCGGGACCGGGCCCTGGTGGCCGTTGCCGTGCTGTTCCGCGCCCGCCAGCACCAGCAGGTTCTCGCTGTTGCGGCGCATCCGCGCGGCGAAGTGGTCCAGCTTGAACAGCGTCTCCAGCCGCTCCGGGTCCCGCTCGCCCTCCTCCAGCGACTCGATGACGGCGAGCTGGCGCTCCACGAGGCCGAGGGTGCGCAGCGAGAGGTTGACGAACCGGCCGTGCACGCCGGTCTGCGCGGTGGCCAGCCGCTCGGTGAGATCGGCGACCTCCGCCTTGAGCGACGCGCTCTGCTCCTGGAGCACCTCGCGCTCGGCGACCAGCCGCTGCCGGCCGCCGACCAGCCGCTTGCGCTCGCCCTCCAGTTCGGCGGTGCGCCGCGCCGACTCGCCCACCTGGGCGTGCAGTGCGTTGACGGACCGGACGACGGCGGCGAACTCGTCGTTGCGGCCCTTGTAGCTGATCGGCTCCTCCTGCGCGGGGTCGCCGGCCACCCGCTTGGCGCCGATCCGCAGCGCCGCCAGGGGCTGGGTCAGGGTACGGGCGGCCCAGACGCCGGCGCCGACGGCCAGCAGCAGGCAGAGCGCCTCCAGGCCGATGCGGATCTCCAGCTCGTTCACATCGTCGTCGCGCAGGGCACCGAGCCGCTCGATGTCGGCGGTGGCCATGGCCGACTCCACGCCCCGCATCAGCCCGATGCGGGTGGTGAGGGTCTGGGCCACCTTCTGGCGGTTGAGCCGCAGGTCCGCGGCGTCCAGGCGGGGCTGGTCGGTCAGCCGGGTCAGATAGCGCTCGGCGGCGGTGATGTCGGCGCCGGTGACGGTGCGTTCGTAGCGGTCCCGGGCGCCCTGGCCGGCGGTCTGCCGGAAGTCGCCCAGCGCGCCCTGGGCGCGGATGTGCGCGACCTGGGCGAGGGCGGTCAGTTGGGGCCGGCTGCCGCCCGCGCCGAGCCCGGCGAGCAGCAGGGCGCGGGTGCCGGCGGCCTGGTCGGTGAGGCGGCCGAGGGCGGGCAGCGCGCGGGTGTCGGCGTCGGCGGAGTCCGCGCGGGCGGGGAGGTGGCGGGCGATGGTGTCGCCGATCGCGCCGAGCGCCTGGATGACCTCGGTATAGGCGTGGTAGACCTGCTCGGCCGAATCGGTACCGGACAGCGCCCTGTGACGGGTTTGCGGGAGCTCGGCCAGGAGCTTGGCGGCGGCCGCGTAGACCTGGGTGTCGCCCGAGGCGTCCTGGGCCTCGGCGCGCAGCTCGCCGATCTGCCGGTCGACGCGGACACGCTGGGGCTCGAAGGCCGCGGAGGCGTCGGCGGATACGGCGGTGCGCCCGGACACGGCGGCGTCGGCCGCGGCGGTGTGGGCAGTGGTGGCGTTGGCAGCGGCGGCGTCGGGAGCAGTCGCGCCGTTCCCGGTGCCGTTGACTCCTGTGCCGTTGACTCCTGTGCCGTTGGTGCCGGTCCCGTTGGTTCCAGTGGCGTTGGCTCCGGTGGCGTTGGCTCCCACGCCGTTGGTTGTCGGGCGGCCGGTCCGTGCGCTGCCGGCTCCGCCGGTGCGGCCGCCGTGGGCACCGGATGCACCGGATGCGCCGGGCTTGGCGCCCTTGCGGCCGGCCGGTGCGGCGGCGTGCGCGGTCAGCGCGTCGCGCTCGTCGGCGAGGGAGTGCGCGAGGGCGATCGCCCGGGCGTTCAACTCGGCGAGGTCGACCAGCTGCTGGCTGTCGTGGGCGTTGTCGGCCGTGGTGGCGAGGCCGGGGGCGCCGGCGCCGAGGACCGCGGCGGCGACCACGGCCACCGCTCCGACGAGCCGGTTGCGCACCCGCGCCGGACGCCGCCCCGAGAGGTCGTCCCCGCCCGTCGCGCCCGCACCCTTGCCCGGTCCCGAGACCGAACCGGCCGGTGAACCCGGCTTCCCTGCGCCGCCCCGAAGCCGCATCTTCCGCACCGCTGCTCGCATTCCTGTCTCGCCTGCCCACGCCGTATGGCGTCGCGGACCCGGTTCGCTCGCCGCTCGCGGGGCGGACCTGCGCGCACACCGCAGCAGCACACACTTCCGCGAAGGGTAAACAGTCCGGCTCTGCGCGTCGCGATGAACGTCCTGGCCCCGCCCTTGACCGGGCAACGACCCTTCCACCGGCGTCGCGCAGTGGCCCGGCAACACATGCCTGGCCACCTGAACGAGTGAACATCACTTGCAGTTTGACCATCAACTTCCCGGCGCCACCGATTTCCGCGGCGGACCGGCCCACGGCCCGGACGGGTTTGGAGATGCGTGCCGGTCCTGGAAAGATGCCCGCCCGCACGCCGCCGGCTCCCTGGTCCATACCTTCCGTACGCCGCTGACCTGCCCGTACGCCGACGCCGCCGGGAGCGCCCGGTAAGCGGGGCAGCGCCGCGGCCTCCGGCAGACTTGCGGCCATGCGCATCGAACTCGCCACCGAGCCGGGTGATCCCCAACGCCCAAACGAGGACTACGCATCGGTCGCCCTGCCCGCCTTTGGCCAGGGCGGAGTCCTGGTCCTTCTGGACGGGGTGACACCGCCCGCCGAGGACTACGGATGCGTGCACACGGTGCCGTGGTTCACCGCGCGACTCGGTGGCGCCTTGCTCGAACTGTCGGTTTCACGCCGGGATATGACACTCCCTGAGGTGCTGGCCGCCGCCATCTCCCGGACGGCCGACGAGCATCGCGGCACCTGTGACCTTTCTCACGTCCGCACTCCGCAGGCAACCGTGGTGGCCGCGCGGTGGTCCGAGGCCACCGTCGAGCATCTCGTCCTGTCCGATTCGGTGCTCCTGTTGGAGCGGGTGGACGGCTCGGTGCATCCGGTGCTGGACCCGCGGCTGGACGAGCTGCCGCCTGCGGTCCGCGCCCAGCGCGCCGCCGTGCGGGCGCTGCCCCGCGGTTCGGCGGAGCGGGCCGCGGCGGGGCGGGCGTACGGCCGCGCGGTCGAGGCGCTGCGCAACGCCGAGGGCGGCTTCTTCACCGCGGCCGCCGATCCGTCGGTGGCCGCCCGCGCGGTGAGCGGCAGCACCCCGCGCGCCGAGGTCCGCTCGCTGACCGCGCTCACCGACGGCGCGGGCCGCTGGGTCGAGGTCTTCCGGCAGGGCTCCTGGAAGGACTGCGTCGACGTGGTGGCCGAGCAGGGCCCGCAGTCCCTCGTCGACCAGGTCCGGGCGGCCGAGGCGGCGGACCCGAAGTGCGAGACCCATCCCCGCGGCAAGGCCCGGGACGACGCGGCGGTGATCTACGTGGCGCCCTGAGCAACGCCCGGGAATGTCTCCTCCGGGAGAACCCCCCTCCGGGAACATCCCCCGCCCCCACCACGTTGTGGCCCCGCAGGGGGCGCTCGCATCCCCTACGGAATGCGTTCGACGACCCCTACCCCCCGCCTCCCTCGCCCCCTACCCCTCCTCGCCCTCCTGCTCCGTGTTCAAGCGATGCAGCAGCCGCGCGAGTTCGGCCACCTCCGCGCGGTCCCACGAGGCGAGCCGGCGCGCGTACTGGGCGCGGCGCCCGTTGCGGACGCGGGTGAAGCGGGCGAGGCCCTCGTCCGTGATGCGGACGAGGACGGCGCGGCCGTCGGCCGGGTCCGGCTCGCGGGCGACCAGCCCCAGCTTCTCCAGGGCGTGCAGCTGGCGGCTCATCGTGGCCTTGCCGACCCCGAAGAAGCCGGCGAGGTCGGTGGCGCGCTGCGCGCCGGCGTCGGCCAGCCGGAGCAGGAGCCCGTATGCGGACGGCTCCAGATCGGGATGCACCTCGCGGGCCAATTCGCCGGACGAGGCCCGGGCACGGCGGAGGAATACCGCCAATTCCCGTTCCAGGGCGAGAAATACGTGGTCCTCACCAGTCGGCTCGCAGTCCGCCGCGGTACCGCCGGCTCCGGTGTTGTGCACGTCAGCGCCCATTCCCGCTTTCCTCATCTGAAAGTTTCCGCCCTCGGCGGCCGAAGCCGCAGCTCGGCCAGTATTTCGCAGGATTAGACCAACGGCAGCCCGGCAACCCTCTTTTGCCTCATCGGTCTACGCGCGTATCGTGATACCTGGCATGACCACACCAAGCGGCCCGGTCGGCGTCAAAGGTTCCGCCGCGCGTCATGCACACCGCACCTCCGTGTCATCGCGTCTGCGTCATGCCGTCAGATCATCCCCCTCAGGTCACCCACCGAGATCTCCGGAGACACGTATGACCGTGCTCAGATCCGGCTTCCCCCACCGCCCCGCACGCTCCCTCGCGACCGTGGTCGGGGCCCTTCTCGCGATTCTCGCCCTCCTTCTCGGCCGGCCGTCCGCCGCCGGCGCCCAGGCTCCGCGGCGCGCGCCGGAACCGACCCACCCCGGACAGGACTGGGCCGGCTCGCAGATCGCCAGGCACGAGGGCACCGCGATCGGCACCGCCCCGCCGGCGGCCTCGCTCGCGGCGTCCGTCGAGGGCGTGGACGTCAGCAGCCACAACGGCAACGTCGCCTGGTCGACGCTCTGGAACAGCGGCGCCCGCTTCGCCTACGTCAAGGCGACGGAGTCCACCAGCTACACCAACCCGTACTTCGCGCAGCAGTACAACGGCTCCTACAACGTGGGCATGATCCGTGGCGCCTACCACTTCGCCACGCCCGACACCTCCAGCGGCGCCGCCCAGGCCAACTACTTCGTCGACCACGGCGGCGGCTGGTCCAAGGACGGCAGGACGCTGCCCGGCGCGCTCGACATGGAGTACAACCCCTACGGCGCGACCTGTTACGGGCTGAGCGCGGCCGGCCTGGTCAACTGGATGAAGGACTGGTTCGCCACCTACAAGGCGCGCACCGGCCGGGACGCGGTCATCTACACCTCCACCGGCTGGTGGAAGCAGTGCACCGGCAACTCGTCCGCCTTCGGGGCCGTCAATCCGCTGTGGGTTCCGCGCTACGGCTCCTCGGTCGGCGAACTCCCGGCCGGCTGGGGCTTCCACACCATCTGGCAGTACACCTCGACCGGCCCGACGGTCGGTGACCACAACCGCTTCAACGGCGCCTACGACCGGCTGCAGGCGCTGGCGAACGGCTGAGCGCACCCGGCCGACGGTCCTTGCGCGGGCGTACGGCCCCCTCCACGCCCGGGCCGTACGCGCCGACGGGCCCCTGCCGCACAGCCCGTGCGGCAGGGGCCCGCCCCCTCTCCCCGCGCGCGGCTCAGGCCGCGACGGGGATTTCGGGCACGGCACCGTTGGACGCCGGTGTCAGCGCCAGCTCCAGCACCTGGCGGACATCCGCGACCGGGTGGACCTCCAGGGAGTCGAGGATCTCGGCCGGGACGTCGTCCAGGTCCGGTTCGTTCCGCTTGGGGATGATCACCGTCGTGATCCCGGCCCGGTGCGCCGCGAGCAGCTTCTGCTTGACGCCGCCGATCGGCAGCACCCGCCCGGTCAGCGAGATCTCACCGGTCATCGCCACATCCGGCCGGACCTGCCGGCCCGACAGCAGCGAGGCCAGCGCCGTCGTCATCGTCACGCCCGCGCTCGGCCCGTCCTTGGGGACCGCGCCCGCCGGTACGTGCAGATGCACTCCGCGCTCCTTGAGGTCGGCGACCGGCAGCTCCAGCTCCGCGCCATGGGAGCGCAGGAACGACAGCGCGATATGCGCGGACTCCTTCATCACGTCGCCGAGCTGGCCGGTCAGCTGGAGCCCGGACGCACCGGTTTCCGGATCGGCGAGCGATGCCTCCACGTAGAGCACGTCGCCGCCGGCGCCGGTGACCGCGAGGCCGGTGACCACTCCGGGGACGGCCGTCCGCCGCTCGGCCGGGTCCTGGGCGGACTCGGGGGTGTGGTGCGGCCGCCCGATCAGCGGGCGCAGCTGCTCCACGCCGATCGTGAACGGCAGCTCCCGCTCGCCGAGTTCGTGCTGGGCGGCGACCTTGCGCAGGAGCCGGGCGATGGCCCGCTCCAGATTCCGTACGCCCGCCTCGCGGGTGTACTCGCCCGCCAGCCGGCGCAGCGCGTCGTCCTCCAGCGCCACCTCGTCCCGCTCCAGGCCGGCCCGCTCCAGCTGGCGCG
This sequence comes from Streptomyces sp. NPDC026575, assembly GCF_055567415.1. Lineage (NCBI taxonomy): Bacteria > Bacillati > Actinomycetota > Actinomycetes > Kitasatosporales > Streptomycetaceae > Streptomyces > Streptomyces sp. NPDC026575. The sequence continues at coordinate 72,788 of NZ_JBVHQM010000032.1, read as the reverse complement.
GCAGCAGGTGGTCCCGGGCGATGACGACCTTCTCGTCCTCGGTGTAGCCGTCCAGCCGGACCAGCTCCATCCGGTCCAGCAGCGGCTCGGGGATGGCTTCGAGGACGTTGGCGGTGGCCAGGAAGACCACGTCGCTGAGGTCGAGTTCGACCTCCAGGTAGTGGTCGCGGAAGGTGTGGTTCTGCGCCGGGTCCAGTACCTCCAGGAGGGCGGCCGCCGGGTCGCCCCGGAAGTCGGACCCCACCTTGTCGATCTCGTCGAGGAGGACGACCGGGTTCATCGAGCCGGCCTCCTTGATGGCGCGGACGATCCGGCCGGGCAGCGCGCCGACGTACGTACGGCGGTGGCCGCGGATCTCCGCCTCGTCGCGGACGCCGCCGAGCGCGACCCGGACGAACGAGCGGCCCATGGCGCGGGCGACGGACTCGCCGAGCGAGGTCTTGCCCACGCCGGGCGGGCCGACGAGTGCCAGGACGGCGCCGCCCGCCCGTCGTCCACCGCCGCCCTTGCCGGACTCACCGGGCGCGGTCCCCTTGGCCCCGCCGCCGACCAGCCCCAGGCCGCGCTCGGCCCGTCGCTTCCTGACGGCCAGGTACTCGGTGATCCGCTCCTTGACCTCCTCCAGGCCGGCGTGGTCGGCGTCCAGCACCCGCTTGGCGCCGGCGATGTCGTAGGCGTCCTCGGTCCGTTCGTTCCACGGCAGTTCGAGGACGGTGTCCAGCCAGGTGCGGATCCACGATCCCTCGGGGCTCTGGTCGCTGGCCCGCTCCAGCTTGTCGACCTCCTTGAGGGCGGCCTTGCGGACGTCCTCGGGCAGGTCGGCGGCCTCGACCCGGGCTCGGTAGTCGTCGCTCTCGTCCTCCGGGTCGCCGTTCAGCTCGGCGAGTTCCTTGCGGACCGCCTCCAGCTGCCGCCGCAGCAGGAACTCCCGCTGCTGCTTGTCGACACCCTCCTGGACGTCCTTGGCGATGGACTCGGCGACGTCCTGTTCGGCGAGGTGGTCGCGCAGCGTCTCGGTGGCGAACTTCAGGCGGGCGACCGGGTCGGTGGTCTCCAGCAGCCGGACCTTCTGCTCGGTGGTCAGGAAGGGCGAGTAGCCGGAGTTGTCGGCCAGCGCCGGCACGTCCTCGATCTGCTGGACGCGGTCGACGACCTGCCAGGCACCGCGCTTGCGCAGCCAGCTGGTGGCCAGCGCCTTGTACTCGGTGACGAGTTCGGCGACGGCCCCGGGCAGCGGATCGGGGACCTGTTCGTCGACGGTCGTGCCCTCCACCCACAGTGCGGCGCCGGGGCCGGTCGTGCCGGAACCGATCCGCACCCGGCCCAGGCCCCGGATCAGCGCTCCGGGGTCGCCGTCGGACAGCCGGCCGACCTGCTCGATCCGCCCGAGCGTGCCGATGCCCGCGTAGGTGCCGTCGATGCGGGGCACAAGCAGCACCCGCGGCTTGTTACCCGAGGTGGCGGCGGCCTGTGCGGCCTCCACCGCGGCGCGGACGTCCGCGTCGGACAGGTCCAGCGGCACCACCATGCCGGGGAGCACGACCTCGTCGTCGAGCGGCAGCACGGGCAGGGTGAGCGATGTGGACGTCGAAGCCATGATCTCCCCTTCGGCAATCAAGTTGAGCTTTACCCACTCAATGCGGAGGGGTGGGGAGTTGTTCCCCGCGCGCGTTCGCTGTGAGCGATCGCGGCGGGGCAGGCGTCGGGGAGCGCCCGGCTTGCCGGTGCGCGGGGCGGGTGCCGGGGGGCGCCCGGCATACCGGTGCGCGGGGCGGGTGCCGGGCTACCGGTGCGCGGGTTGGTGCCCGGCTACCAGTGCGTGGGGCGGGTCAGCGTCTCGGGCAGCTTGGTGGTGGAGTCGCCCCGGGCCGCGTTCAGCTGGGCCTGGGTCAGGAAGAGGGCGCCGGTGAGGTCGGCGCCGCTGAGGTCGGCGTCGCGCAGATCGGCGCCGATCACATCCGCCCGGCGCAGATCGGCGCCCTTGAGGTCGGCGGCGATGAGGTACGCGCCGCGGAGGTTGGCGCCCTGGAGGTCGGCGCCCCTGAGGCGGGCCCCCATGAGGTCGGCGCCCCGCCGCTCCTTCTTGCGGCCCGGGACCTTGGCCCGTACGAGCTCGCTGGTGCGCAGCAGCAGGGCGTTGACCTCGCCCCGGTGGGCCGGCACGTCCAGCGCGGCGAGTTCCTCGGCGCTGCCGCGGGTGAGGCGTTCGGTCTTCTCCAGCGCGGCCCTCAGGTCGGCGTGCAGGGGGCGGGCGGCCCGGAGGGTGAGCGCCTCGGCCAGGTACCAGAGCAGTTCGTGCAGCTGCCGCATGACGGGGAACACGTCGAACATCTGCCGGGCGGTGCCGGGTGCCTGCCGCCAGTCCCGTCCGCCGAAGGTGACCTGGGAGACCTTCTGCCCGGCGCCGAAGCAGTCGAAGACGGTGCAGCCGGAGAAGCCGCGCTTGCGCAGGTCGGTGTGGATGCCGCAGCGGAAGTCGGTCTGCAGGTTGGGGCAGGGCCGGCCGGCCTCCTTGTCGAGGGCGAAGTCCGCGGAGGCCGCGAACGGCAGCGCGACGCAGCACAGCCCGAAGCAGCTGCCGCAGTCGGACTGCAGGCCCAGCTCGACAGTGTCCGGATGTGCTTGCTTGCGCTCGGGCGCGCGGTCTGGGGACACGGTGCGGATACTCCTGCGGCCGGCGTGCGCCGCACGGGGCGGCGCCTGGAAGGGAGGTCCATTCTCCCAGGCCCGGACGGGTGGCAGCGGCCGGCCGGTTTCGCTCGCCGCGGGGCGCCGGCGGGCCGCCAACGCGGCGCCGGCCGCCGGGCGTTGTCAGTGGTCGCCCCTAGCCTCGGATCCATGAGCATGATCGGACAGTTCGCACGCGTCACCCCCGCCGAATTCGACCGCGCCCTCGACGACCCCGAGTGGGCGTTCAAGCTGGTCATCGGGCGGATGGAAGAGGAAGCCGGGCAGCCCGCGGAGCCGGCCGCGGCCCGCTGCCTGGACGTCGACAAAGCCTGGGACGCCCTCGGGTTCCTGCTGCGCCGGGCGGCCTTCCCGGTGGAGATCGTGTACGGGGAGGCGGACGTCCCGGGGGCCGACGACTGGGGCTACGGCCCGCCTCGTTACCTCACCGCCGAGCGGGTGCGGGTCGCCGCCGAGGCGCTCGCGGAGATATCCGGCGCGGAGCTGACGGCCGGCGTCGGCCCGGAGGACCTCGCCCTGGCGGCGGTGTATCCGTCGATCGTGTGGGAGCGCGGCGAGCCCCTGGACTATGTGCGCGAGCACTACGACGCGCTGCGTCCGTTCTTCCGTGCGGCGGCGGACCAGGGGGACGCCGTGCTCGTCTGGCTCGGCTAGGAGGGGGTGCGGGCGGGTGCCGGTGGTCCGGAGATGCGGTCCGGAAATGCGGCCCCTGGCTGACCCGGCGCCGGGGCCGATCCACCGGACCGGCTCCGGGCCCGTCGCGCCGGGGTCAGTAGGTCCGCACGCCGCGCAGCGCCGGATGCCCCAGGTCGCCGAGGAGCGGCCGAGGGCCGGTGCGGCAGGCGCGCCAGCGGCGCAGCAGGGGCCAGCAGGCCGTGCCCAGGGCGAGGGACAGCAGATGCCCCCAGTCGGTCATCGGGTCCAGGTAGGCCAGCAGATCGGTCAGCGCCAGGCAGCCCACGCCGGCCAGGAGGGGCCAGCGCGCCCAGGCCGGCAGCAGGCCCGCGAGGGCTCCGGTGCAGGTCATCACGCCGAAGCTGATGCCGTAGTCGAGGCGGTGCAGGGAGCTCTCCGGCAGCTGCCCGGCGGCGACGGAGAAGGCCACCGGCACCTCGGTGGCGAGGGTGGCCAGCGCATGGCCGCCGAAGAAGACCGCGGCGCTGCGCAGTCCGCCGATCCGCCGCTCCAGGGCCGTCAGGACGAGGAGGAAGGCGAGGGCGTAGGCGGAGGTCAGTCCGCCGGCTATCCACAGGGCGCTGGCGGCCAGCACCAGCAGCGGGGCCTTGGTCAGGTGGACGACGTCCGTGCTGGAGCCCCGCAGCAGTTCGGAGACCAGGTGGGGGTCGGCGTGTTCGGCGAAGAGGGAGGTGGCGGCGAGCAGGACGGCGTAGCCGAGGGTGAAGGGGGTGCCGGTGGGGGTGGGGAGGAGCCGCCAGACCCGTCGGCGCAGCCGCTCGGCGGCCGGCCCGGTGCTCGCCCGGCGCAGCCGCTCGGCCGCCGGCCCGGCACCGGCTCCCGCAATGTCGCCCGGGCCCCGATCGGCCCGTGCCCCTCCGGCGGTTCCCAGCCAGCTCACTTGGCGGTCCCTCCCAGTCCATGGCTCATCCGGTGAGCCACGCCCCATCTCCCCCGGGCGGTGCGTGCTCGTTCTGCTGTGCACAACGTCGCGGACCACCCTGCCTGCTCAACCCATGAGGAAGTTGTGAGAGTGATATGCCTCACACCAGACAACTGCCGTCGCGGCACCCGCGTCAGGGTCCCGGCGGCCCACCCGCCCCGTATCGCGTTGCCCGGCGCGGGGCGTGTTGGCCACCATGGGCGCCATGGTTTCCGTTACTCCGCAGCAGACGGCCGACCCCGCAGCGGCCCCCCGCACGATCGACCGGCGCGAGGGCCCGTACGGCGAGGTGGTGCTGCGGCAGCGGGCCAAGGACCCCACCGGACCGGCAGGACCGGAAGGCCCCGCGACCCCGGTGATCTACGAGATCATCGCCAACGGCTGCTTCCTGATGGACACCTCCGACGGCCGGTCCGAACGGCTGCTGATCGACGCCGCGCTGGACGGGCTCCCCGCCGACCGCGAGCGGCCCTCGGTGCTGATCGGCGGCCTGGGCGTCGGCTTCTCCCTGGCCAGGGCCGCCGAGCAGCCGAGATGGGGCCGGATCAGCGTCGTCGAGCGCGAGGAGGCGGTCATCGACTGGCACCGCGACGGCCCGCTGTCGGCCGTCTCGGCGGCCGCACTGGCCGATCCGCGGTGCGCGATCCTGCACACCGACCTCGTCGCCCATCTGCGCCGCGGGACCGGCCCCGAGGCCACCTACGACGCGCTGTGCCTGGACATCGACAACGGCCCCGACTGGACCGTCACCGAGGACAACGACAGCCTCTACTCCCCCACCGGACTCGCCGCCTGCCGCGACCGCCTCACGCCCGGCGGAGTGCTCGCCATATGGTCCGCGCAGCCCTCGCCGGCCTTCGAGGAGGCCCTGCGAAATGCCGGGTTCAGCGAGGTACGTACGGAAGAGATCCCCGTTGTCCGAGGCGTCCCCGACGTGGTCCACCTCGCGCGGAAGGGCGCGTAGCCGACAGTCACACCATGCCCGTACGCTGCTGCCCAGCTAGTACGCGACCACGCAGGGACATGCAGGGGCGGGCGATGGACCAGACTCAGACAACGCAGGGCGGCGCCGCCGCCACGCCGGGCGCCCAGCGCCGGGTACTGGTCGTGGAGGACGACCCGACGATCGTCGACGCCATCGCGGCCCGGCTGCGCGCCGAGGGCTTCCAGGTGCAGACGGCCACGGACGGCCCGGCCGCCGTGGACACCGCCGAGGCATGGCAGCCCGATCTGCTGGTCCTCGATGTGATGCTGCCGGGCTTCGACGGCCTGGAGGTGTGCCGCCGCGTCCAGGCGCAGCGCCCGGTGCCGGTGATGATGCTCACGGCCCGCGACGACGAGACCGACATGCTGGTCGGCCTCGGCGTCGGCGCCGACGACTACATGACCAAGCCGTTCTCGATGCGCGAGCTGGCCGCCCGGGTGCACGTCCTGCTGCGCCGGGTCGAGCGCGCCGCGCTGGCCGCCCACACCCCCCGCAGCGGCATCCTGCGGCTGGGCGAGCTGGAGATCGACCACGCCCAGCGCCGGGTCCGGGTGCGCGGCGCGGACGTCCATCTGACGCCCACCGAGTTCGATCTGCTGGTCTGCCTGGCGAACACGCCGCGCGCGGTGCTCTCCCGTGAGCAGCTGCTGGCCGAGGTGTGGGACTGGGCGGACGCCTCCGGGACCCGTACGGTCGACAGCCACATCAAGGCGCTGCGCCGCAAGATCGGCGCCGAGCGCATCCGCACGGTCCACGGGGTCGGCTACGCGCTGGAGACTCCGGCCGCATGAAGCGGTGGCAGCAGCCCCTGCGCGAGCTGTGGCAGCAGGTCTGGGACGCGCTGCGCCCGCTGGACCCGTACCGCTCCGTCAAGGCGGCGCTCGGTGCGCTGGTCAGCGTTTCGGTGATCATCACCACCCTGCTGGTGTTCGTCGCGATGCACTCGGCCACCGAGCTGCGGGTGATCACGATCTTCTCGATCATCGCCTCGCTGCTGCTCACCCAGTTCGTGGCGAACAGCCTGACCGCCCCGCTGGGCGAGATGACGGACGTCACCCGCTCGATGGCGCACGGCGACTACAGCCGCCGGGTGCGCTCGGCCCGCCGCGACGAGTTCGGCGACCTGGCGAACGCCTTCAACCGGATGGCGGCCGACCTGGAGGCGGTGGACACCCACCGCAAGGAGCTGGTCGCCAACGTCTCGCACGAGCTGCGCACCCCCATCGCCGCGCTGCGCGCCGTCCTGGAGAACGTCGTCGACGGGGTCTGCGAGCCCGATCCGGAGACGATGCGCACGGCGCTGAAGCAGACCGAGCGGCTGGGCCGCCTGGTCGAGCACCTGCTGGACCTGTCCCGGCTGGACAACGGCGTGGTGCCGCTGCACGCCCGGCGCTTCGAGGTCTGGCCGTATCTGTCCGGGGTGCTCAAGGAGGCCAATATGAGCCGCGGCGCCTCCACGCTGTCCGGACTGGCCGGCTCCGGCACCCACACCCGTACGGACGTCCACCTCCACCTCGACGTCTCGCCGCCGGAGCTGACCGCGCACGCCGACGCCGAGCGGCTCCACCAGGTCGTGGCGAATCTCATCGACAACGCGATCAAGCACAGCCCGCGCCACGGCCGGGTCACGGTGCACGCCCGGCGCGGCGAGGGCCCGGAGAGCCTGGAGCTGGAGGTGCAGGACGAGGGGCCCGGCATCCCCGAGTCCGAGCGCTACCGGGTCTTCGAGCGGTTCAACCGCGGCGGCCCGGCCCCCTCGGGTCCCGGCAGCGACGGCGGTACGGGCCTGGGCCTGGCGATCGCCCGCTGGGCGGTGGATCTGCACGGCGGACGCATCGGCGTGGCCGAATCCGCTCGGGGTTGCCGGATCCGGGTCACTCTTCCGGGGCTGGAGTCGGCGCGCAGCTGACGTCCGCGTTGACGTTCGGTGACGTAGGGTCGGTGGTAGGAGCACTCATCCCATGGGTGCGACGGCGGTGAGCCCTACCCGCACACGGGCAAACCTCGTGTGTTTCCCGCCAAGTCATGCCCCGAAACCCCTTCGGGAATGTGACGTGCGCGACGAGTGGCCCTCCCGGACTGCACCAATGGTCACAAGAGGCGTAGCCTTTATTCCCGCTGTCCACCACCTTAGGAAGCGGAAGAGGGCGGTTGCCGCCGTGTCGCTACAGTCCCCCAACAGCTCGAGCATCTCGACCGACCAAGAGGGGCAGGGCAAGAGCCCTGCTGCCGCGTTCGGTCCCAATGAGTGGCTCGTCGACGAGATCTACCAGCAGTACCTCCAGGACCCGAACTCGGTAGACCGAGCCTGGTGGGACTTCTTCGCCGACTACAAGCCGGGCGGCGCCACCGCGCCGAGCAAGCCCGCGGAGGCCGCGGCCCCCGCGCAGGCCGCCCCGGCGCCGTCTGCCCCGGTCACGCCGCCGGTCCCCGCCGCGCAGCCCGCAGCACAGCCGGCCACCCCGGCGAAGCCTGCCGCGAGCGCTCCGGCCCCCGTCAAGCCGGCCCCGGCCAAGGCGGCCCCCGCCAAGGCCGCCGCGAAGCCGGCCGCCAAGCAGGCCGCCGACGGCGAGGCCCCGGCCGCGCCCGAGTACGTCCAGCTGCGCGGCCCGTCGGCCGCCGTCGCGAAGAACATGAACGCCTCCCTGGAGCTGCCGACGGCCACGTCCGTCCGCGCCGTCCCGGTGAAGCTGCTGTTCGACAACCGCATCGTCATCAACAACCACCTCAAGCGCGCCCGGGGCGGGAAGGTCTCCTTCACCCACCTCATCGGGTACGCGATGGTGCAGGCCCTCAAGGCCATGCCGTCGATGAACTACTCCTTCGCGGAGAAGGACGGCAAGCCGACGCTGGTCAAGCCGCCGCACATCAACCTCGGCCTGGCCATCGACCTGGTGAAGCCGAGCGGTGAGCGCCAGCTCGTCGTCGCCGCCATCAAGAAGGCCGAGACGCTCTCGTTCTTCGAGTTCTGGCAGGCCTACGAGGACATCGTCCGCCGGGCCCGCGACAACAAGCTGACGATGGACGACTTCACCGGAGTCACCGCGTCGCTGACGAACCCCGGCGGCATCGGCACCGTCCACTCGGTGCCCCGTCTGATGCCCGGCCAGTCCATGATCATGGGCGTCGGCGCGATGGACTACCCCGCGGAGTTCCAGGGCACCTCCCAGGACGCCCTGAACAAGCTGGGCGTCTCCAAGGTCATGACGCTGACCAGCACCTACGACCACCGGGTGATCCAGGGCGCCGCCTCCGGCGAGTTCCTGCGCGTCATGAGCCAGCTGCTGCTCGGCGAGAACGAGTTCTTCGACGACATCTTCAAGTCGCTGCGGATCCCCTACGAGCCGGTCCGCTGGCTGCGGGACATCGACGCCTCGCACGACGACGACGTCACCAAGGCCGCCCGGGTCTTCGAGCTGATCCACTCCTACCGGGTCCGCGGCCACGTCATGGCCGACACCGACCCGCTGGAGTACCACCAGCGCAAGCACCCCGACCTCGACATCACCGAGCACGGGCTCACCCTGTGGGACCTGGAGCGCGAGTTCGCGGTCGGCGGCTTCTCCGGCCGGTCCATGATGAAGCTGCGCGACATCCTGGGCGTGCTGCGCGACTCGTACTGCCGCACCACCGGCATCGAGTTCATGCACATCCAGGACCCCAAGCAGCGCCAGTGGATCCAGGACCGCGTCGAGCGCTCGCACAAGTCGCCGGAGCGCGACGAGCAGCTGCGCATCCTGCGCCGACTGAACTCCGCCGAGGCGTTCGAGACGTTCCTGCAGACCAAGTACGTCGGCCAGAAGCGCTTCTCGCTGGAGGGCGGCGAGTCCGTCATCCCGCTGCTGGACGCGGTCATCGACTCCGCGGCCGAGTCGCGCCTGGACGAGGTCGTCATCGGCATGGCCCACCGCGGCCGCCTCAACGTCCTCGCCAACATCGTCGGCAAGTCCTACGCGCAGATCTTCCGCGAGTTCGAGGGCAACCTCGACCCGAAGTCGATGCACGGCTCCGGCGACGTGAAGTACCACCTGGGCGCCGAGGGCACCTTCACCGGCCTGGACGGCGAGCAGATCAAGGTCTCGCTCACCGCCAACCCCTCCCACCTGGAGGCCGTGGACCCGGTCGTCGAGGGTGTCGCCCGCGCCAAGCAGGACATCATCAACAAGGGCGGCACGGACTTCACCGTCCTGCCGATCCAGCTGCACGGCGACGCCGCGTTCGCCGGCCAGGGCGTGGTCGCCGAGACGCTGAACATGTCCCAGCTGCGCGGCTACCGCACCGGCGGCACGGTGCACGTAGTGATCAACAACCAGGTCGGCTTCACCGCCGCCCCGGAGTCCTCGCGTTCGTCCATGTACGCCACCGACGTGGCCCGCATGATCGAGGCGCCGATCTTCCACGTCAACGGCGACGACCCCGAGGCCGTCGTCCGCGTCGCCCGGCTGGCCTTCGAGTTCCGCCAGGCGTTCAACAAGGACGTGGTCATCGACCTGATCTGCTACCGCCGCCGCGGTCACAACGAGTCGGACAACCCGGCCTTCACCCAGCCGCTGATGTACGACCTGATCGACAAGAAGCGCTCGGTGCGCAAGCTCTACACCGAGTCCCTCATCGGTCGCGGCGACATCACGCTGGAAGAGGCCGAGCAGGCGCTGCAGGACTTCCAGGGCCAGCTGGAGAAGGTCTTCACCGAGGTCCGCGACGCCACGACGGCCCCGGCCGTCCCCGAGGTGCCGCAGCCCAAGGCCGAGTTCCCGGTCTTCGTGGACACCGCGATCTCCCAGGAGGTCGTCAAGCGGATCGCCGAGTCCCAGGTCAACATCCCCGACCACATCACGGTCCACCCGCGTCTGCTGCCCCAGCTGCAGCGCCGCGCGGCCCAGGTCGAGGACAACACCATCGACTGGGGCATGGGCGAGACCCTCGCCGTCGGCTCGCTGCTGATGGAGGGCACCCCGGTCCGGCTCGCCGGCCAGGACTCCCGCCGCGGCACGTTCGGCCAGCGCCACGCGGTCCTCATCGACCGCGAGACCGGCGAGGACTACACCCCGCTGCTCTACCTCTCCGAGGACCAGGCCCGCTTCAACGTCTACGACTCGCTGCTGAGCGAGTACGCGGCGATGGGCTTCGAGTACGGCTACTCGCTGGCCCGCCCGGAGGCGCTGGTCATGTGGGAGGCCCAGTTCGGTGACTTCGTCAACGGCGCCCAGACGGTCGTCGACGAGTTCATCTCCTCGGCCGAGCAGAAGTGGGGCCAGACCTCCGGCGTCACCCTGCTCCTCCCGCACGGCTACGAGGGCCAGGGCCCGGACCACTCCTCGGCCCGGATCGAGCGCTTCCTGCAGCTGTGCGCGCAGAACAACATGACCGTCGCCATGCCGACGCTCCCCTCCAACTACTTCCACCTGCTGCGCTGGCAGGTGCACAACCCGCACCACAAGCCGCTGGTCGTCTTCACCCCGAAGTCGATGCTGCGTCTGAAGGCCGCGGCGTCGAAGACGGAGGAGTTCACCACGGGCGGCTTCCGCCCCGTCATCGGCGACACCCAGGTCGCCTCCGGCGCGGTGGACGCGAGCGCCGTCCGCAAGGTCGTCTTCTGCTCCGGCAAGGTCTACTACGACCTGGAGGCCGAGCGCGCCAAGCGCGGTGCGAACGACGCTGATGCTGCCGCCACGGCGATTGTCCGCATCGAGCGCCTCTACCCGCTTCCCGGCAAGGAGCTCCAGGCGGAGATCGCCAAGTTCCCGAACGCCGAGAAGTACCTGTGGGCGCAGGAGGAGCCGGCGAACCAGGGTGCCTGGCCGTTCCTCGGCCTCAACCTGATCGACCACCTCGATCTGGCCGTCGGCGCCGACGTCCCGCACGGTGAGCGCCTGCGTCGCATCTCGCGGCCGCACTCCTCGTCCCCGGCCGTCGGCTCCGCCAAGCGCCACCAGGCGGAGCAGGCGCAGCTGGTCGCCGAGGTGTTCGACGCGTAAGCGTCACGGACCGCTGTACGGAACAGGGCCCGTCCCCGCTGCTGCGGGGGCGGGCCCTGCCGTGTGTCCTGCCGTGTCCCCGCTAGACGGGCTGCGGTTCGAAGTCCCAGTACGGGCGGCGACGGCGCCGGGCCGACAGGGTGTGCGGGTGCTCGGCGCCCAGCGTCTCGGAGAGCTGCTGGATCGCCTCCTGCTCCAGCTTCGCCGCCTCCTGGCCGCGGCGGCGCAGTGCGCGCAGGTCCTCGGCCAGCGCCGTCTTCGCGGAGAGGGTCATCGGGTGGGCGTCGCCCAGCGTCGCCTTGGCCCGCTCCAGGGTGTCGCGGCCCAGTTCCACCGCGCCGTCCTCGTCGTCGACCCGGCTGCGGGCGGCGCCGGCGTTCAGCGCGCAGCCCAGCGTCCAGGGGTGGTCGGGGCCCATCGCCCGGGTCATGCCGTGCAGCGCCCGTTCGGCGATGTCCAGCGCCTCCGCCGTCTCCCCGAACTCCGCGCGGACCAGGCCGACGTTCCCGAGGGTGCCGACGGTGTACGGATGCCGCTCGCCGGCCAGCGCCTGATAGCGCTCGGCGACCTCCTCGGCCAGGTCCCGGGCCTGGCCGAGGTCGCCGTGCTCGCGCAGGAACGTGGCGTGGTCGGCGCGGACCATCAGCGTCTCGGGGTGGCGCGGGCCCTGCACCCGGCGGGAGCGTTCGACGAGGTCGGCCAGCAGGGCGCCGGCCCGGGCCACCTCGCCGGTGCGCCGCAGGCACAGCGCGAGGTTGTGCTCGGCGCGCAGGGTCTGCGGGGTGTGCGCGCCCATCACCTGCAGATGCAGCCGGGCGTTGAGCTCCTGACTGGAGGTGGCGTCGCGGTAGCGGCCCAGCAGGCGCAGCGTGCGGGCGTACGCGGTGCCGGCGTTGAGGGTGAGGTGGTGGCGTGCGCGCAGCTCGCGTTCCCGGAAGGCGAGCACCTCGCGGTGGGTGACCAGGGCCTCTTCGTAGCGGCCGAGCAGCGCGAGGACGGTTCCGAGGTTGTGCCGCGAGGAGAGGGTGCGGGGTGCCTCGGGGCCGAGCAGCGCGGCGTAGGCCCGCCAGACGGCTTCGAAGAGCTCGTGGGCCTGCTCGTACGAGCCCAGCGCGATCAGCGTGCCGGCGAGGCCGTCCTGGGCGCGCAGCAGGTCGGCGTCGGAGGCGTCCCGCTCGGCGGCGAGCTGGTCGACGACGGCGCCGCCGACCGCCTCGGCCTCGCGGTAGCGGCCGAGCCGGCGCAGCATGTTGGCGTGCTGGTGGGTGAGCACGAGCATGGTGCGCTGGGTGGGTTCGAGGCGGGTGCGCCAGCGGGACATGAACTGCTCGCACAGCCGCAGGCCGATGCGGTACTCGCCGCGGACCCGTAGGTACTCGACGCAGTTGAGCAGCAGTTGCTGGACGGCCGCATCGGGGCTGTCGAGGACGCCGGCCGGCTCCAGATGCGGGATGAGTTCGGCGTAGCGCTCCCAGTAGCGGGTGTCGGCGGGGTTCTGCGGGTCGGCGGTGACCAGCACCCGGCAGGCGGTGGCCGCCATCAGGTCGCGCTCGTCCTCGGTCATGTCGCTGCGCAGGAACCGGTGGTAGAGCCGGTGCATCTGCGCGGTCTCCACGGCCGGGTCGGAGTCCTGGGAGACCTGGTAGTCCAGGCGTACGGCGGTGGACTCGGTCAGCCGGCGCAGCGCGGTGTTCCAGCTGATCGGCTCGGCGGCCAGATCGGCGAGGTGCTCGGGCAGATCGCCGCGGCGGGCCCTGGCGAGCATCGGGACCGGGATGGCGTCCGGGGCGAAGAAGGCGAACAGCTTGAGGAGTTCGACCGCCGCGGGGCTGCGCTCGCGCAGGGTGTTGAGAGTTATGGCCCAGCTCGTCTGGAAGGCCATGGGGTAGTCGGAGGAGATCCGGATGCCGACGAGGCTGGGCTCGCCGCGCCGGATCAGTTCGATGTACTCCTTGGGGGACATCGGGTTGGCGTCGAGCCAGGCGGCGGTCTGGGCCAGCAGCAGCGGCAGGTCCTGGACGGACTCGGCGAGCATATCGGCCTCGACCGGCGTGAGCCGGGGTGCCCGACGCCGGGCGTAGGCGACGGACTCGACCCGGTTGAAGGGCAGCACCTCGATCTCCTGGGCGCTGCCGGACCCCGACCAGTCGCGGGTGAGGGTGGTGATCAGGACATGGCCGCGGCCGTCGGGGATCAGGTCCTCGATCTGCTCCATGTCGTCGGCGCTGTCGAAGATCAGCAGCCACCGGCGGTAGGGGCGGCCGACGCGCAGCGCTTCGTGGACGGCGCGGATGCGGTCGCCCAGCTCCCGGCCGACCGGCAGGCCGAGCCGGGTGGCGAGTTCGGCGAGCTGCTCGCGGGCGGCGCCGCGGTTGGTGGCGCTGATCCACCACACCACGTCGTAGTCGTTGCCGAAGCGGTGGGCGTACTCGGCGGCGATCTGGCTCTTGCCGACGCCGGAGGTGCCGTAGAGCGCGATCCGGGTCTCCAGCGGCGGGGCCGAGCCCACCCCGGGGCCGGCGAGCCTGCCGTGCAGCTCTTCGAAGACGTGGTCGCGGCCGGTGAAGCGGTTGTTGCGGCGGGGGATGTTCCAGACCTCGGGCGGGTTGTTCGGGAAGCGGGGCTCGCCGGGGGCCTCCTCGTCCGGGGTCCGGGCCGGGGCGGCGATGCCCAGCCGGTGCAGCACCCGGCGGTGGGCCTCGCGGGCGTCCAGGTCGCGCAGGTCGGCGGGGCGCAGCAGGGAGGCCGTGGCCGGCAGGCTCTGCGTGGCCACGCTCACCGCGGCGAACCGGTCGGCGTGCGGGGGCACCACCTCCCGCAGTGCGGCCGTCCACTCCTCCTGCGTCTTGGGGCCCAGCCGGAAGTACCAGTCGTCGAGCACGATCAGCAGCCGGCCCTCGGCCTCCAGCAGCCCCGACAGCTCGGCGGCCAGCGCCGTGTCCACCTGGGGGTCCCAGCGGAGCAGGGTCGTGCCGTGGCCCTGCTGCTCCAGCTGGTGGGAGATCCACGCGGCCCAGGGCCGGGCGAAGCCCGCATAGCTGATGGTGATGTGCTCGCGGGAGCCGGCCGGGCCGGGCCGGCCAGAAGTGCCGGCGGAACCAGAAGAACCAGAAGAAATGGACTGATCGACCATGCGACCGTCTCCCTGAGATGCGATGGTGCGCGCGTGCGGAGGCTGGGGCGTGCCCTGGTTCTTTCGCACGATAGCCCAAGTATCGCTCCAGATGACGACAGTGCGTCAGGTCATGTCCGTGGCACGGCAGTTGGGTGAGACGGCGGCGTCCAGGCGGGCGGCGATATGCCGTATCAGCCGTTCCAGGTCGGCGCAGTAGACGGACGGGTTGGCGAATCCGCCGGCGTCCGCGCGGTAGCGGTGGGCGTAGTTGCCGCCGCCGCAGACCTCCACCAGGGCGCAGGCCCGGCACTGGGCGGCGAGCCCGTCCCGGCCGCGCTGGCGGGCGGCCATGCCGGGGTGCGCCAGGGCCTGGTCGAAGGTGTGGTGGAAGACGTCGAGGCCGGTCGCGGCGGCGCCCTCGTAGGTGGACTTGAGCGAGTCGACCTGCTCGATGGCGCCGTCGGTGTCGACGACCAGGGCGACGACCGGTGAGAGACCGACCGCCTCGCTGGAGCTGGGGCGGCCCAGGAGCAGGCCCAGGATCTCGGTGAACACCCGCACCCGGGGTCCGGGCCCGCCGTCCCACCACAGGTCGAAGACCGTGCACAGCCAGTCGCCGTACGGGGTGCGGCCGGCGGGGCCCAGGGGGCCGGGCCGGGGGCCGCTCCCCGCAGTGGCCGGGGGAGGGCTGGTCCAGTTGGCGTGCGGCAGCAGGAAGTCGAGCATCGGCGGGTCCAGTGCCCGCAGCGAGCCGTAGACCTCGGCCGGGTCGGCGGTGATGTCGATGGTGCACAGGATGCCGGCGAAGGCGTCGGGCCGGTCGTTGAGCAGCCCCACGGCCCGGGAGACCGCGGGCCAGGAGGGCCGTCCGGCGTGGTCGAGGCGGCGGCGGTTGAGGCCGGGGGTGCCGCCGTCGAGGCTGAGGCCGAGCCGGAAGCCCGCGGCGCCGAGCGTGTCGACGGTCTTACGGGTGAGCAGGGTGCCGTTGGTCTGCACGCCGAACTCGGCGGTGCAGCCGGCGGGCAGCACGGCGCGCAGGGCGGCGGCCTGGGCCAGGAGCGGGCCGGGACCGGTGAGCAGCGGCTCCCCGCCGTGCAGATCGATGCGCACCTCGCGCAGCCGGTGGGTGCGGGCGTGCTCGGCGATGCGCAGGGCGGTCTGCCGGACGGTGGCGTCGGCGACGGTCGGGGGGCGCTCGCGCCAGCTGTGGTCGGGGCCGGTGTAGAGGTAGCAGTAGGTGCAGGCGAGGTTGCAGCGGCTGTGGACCTTCAGGACGAACTGCCGGAAGGGCACGGCAGCGCTCCGGCCGGTCTGCTCCCCCGCCACGGCGTCGCCCCCCTGCCCCCGTCAGCCTTCGCCGAGGTGCGGTCGGCGGTCTCCGATCGCCCGCTTCGGCCCGTTGTCCGGTTACTCGGCTCCGTCTGGTTACTTGGCTCCGCCATCGATCAAAGAATCGAAAGACGCCGACAACTGGCCGGTTTCCTTGCGCGTTTGCCCAAAAACCCGCTGCCCCACGTCGGAACGGCGCGGGGATCCACTCGGCCCGTCACCGCAGGAGCGCGCCCGGTCCGTCCTCGTAGTAGGCCACGGCGTCCTTGCCCGTGGGCCAGTTGCGCAGCAGCAGCGCCGCCACGTCCCCCAGCACCGCATGGTCCGTCCGGACCGCCAGGGCGCCCACGTCGACCCCGGAGAAATCCGGCAGCGGCTCGGCCGACGGCTCGAACGGGGCGGCCGCAGCCGGTTCGGTGCGGGGGGTAGTCGCCACGCTGCTCTCCTCAGGCCGGCTGGACGGTGGTGTTCCCGAACTGCTGTCCACAGAAACACGTCGGACGGTGGACGGCCAGACGGCCGGCCGGGGTGGCCCCACCGGGCGCTCAGGCGGGGTCGGCGAGGGCACGCATCCGGGCGCGGGTGCGCTGGGCCTCGGGGCCGGTGGACTCGGCGGCGCGCTGCCACTGCTCCCAGCTCTCGCGGTAGGCGTGCAGCGCGGAGCGGGGGCCCGCCGTGACCTCCAGGACCTCGCCACGGCGGTGGTGGGCGCGGGCGGCCAGCAGGGCGCTGCCGGCCCGGCCGGCGGCCGCGGCGGCGCGACGGTAGCACGCCGCGGCCCGGTCGTGCCGTTCCCGGGAGTCGAAGCGGCGGTCCAACAGCAGCTGGACATCGCCCACTTCGAGCCATGCCTCGGCGCAGACCGCGTCCGGCACGTCCGCGCCCCGGGCGGCCAGCTCCAGGATCCAGTCGGCCTCGTGCAGATCGGCGAGCGAGGGCTGGCGTTCGTAGCGCAGCCGCAGGGCGCGGCCGAACAGCAGCCGGTGGCTGCCGAGGTCGGGGTCCTGGGGCGCGACCCTGGCCAGCGCCTCGCGCAGTACATGGACCGCCTCGTTGGCCAGCCGCTTGCCCGGCTCGTCGGAGGGCTCCAGGCGGGCGCGCAGCAGCAGCGCCGCGCCGCGTTCGGCGAGCAGCGCGCTGTGCTCGGGCGAGTCGGGAGCGGTCAGACGGAGCGCGGCCGCCAGCGCGGCGATCGCGGAGTCCAGGGCGGCCGGCGCGCCGGTTCGGGTGTGGACGGCCCGCTGGGCGGCGGCCGTCCGGCGCAGGCTGTCGGCCTCCAGGGCCTCGTCGCCCAGTGCGTGGGCCATCTCGCGGGCGCGTTCGAGGGTGGGCAGCACGGACGGCAGGCCCGCGCGACCGTTCATCTGGCGCGCCGCCGCCAGATCGAGCAGGGTCTCGCAGACCAGCCGGTCGGCCCCGTCGCCGCGGCGGCGGAGCAGGACGGTGGCGGTGTCGAGGTCGTCGGCGGCGCGAACGGCGAGCGCGTCGGCGGGGCGGGCCCCGTCGGGGTCGCCGGCGGCCCGGCGGGCCTGGTCGAGCAGCACCCCGCCGCGGGCGGCGTAGACCTCGCCGGGGACCTGCTCGCCGCTGGGCCACTGGTCCAGCAGCGTGGTCAGGGAGCGTTCCGCCTCGTCGAGGGGGTCGCCGGACGACGGCTCCGCCGCGTCCACCGGGGTTCCGGGGACCTCGGGCAGGGCGGCCAGGCGGCGCAGGACTTCGGTGCGCAGCACCATGCTCTCCAGGACGCGGGGGTCGAGCAGGCTCATCAGCCCGCAGGCGGTGTGCAGTCGGCGGGCGGCGTCGGTGAGCGCGGTGCGCTCCCCGTCCGGGTCGTCGGCCAGGCGGCGTTCCCGGGCGCGGGCGTGGGCGACCCGGCCGAGCACGATCAGCGCCCGGGTGCGCTCGGCCTCCCCGGCGTCGTCGCCGTCGCCCGCCCCTTCCGCCGCCCGGGCCACCCGCTCGGCCTCCTCCAGGGCGTCCGGCTGACGCCACTTAGCCCAGGCGTGCAGCAGGGCGCGGGCGAGGTCGGTGCCGGCCTGCGGCCGGCGTTCGGCGGCGGCGCGCAGCAGGCGGACGGCCTCGACCAGATCGCGGACGGCGCGGTCGTGTTCGTAGCGCTCCAGGAGGGCCGCGCCTTCCGCGGCCGGGCCGTCGGGGACGTACGGCCGCCGGTCGGGCGGGCGCAGCGCGGGTTCGAAGCGGCGCAGTACGCGTTCGGAGACCCGGGCGAAGGGTTCGGGCACGGCCCGTTGGCCGGTCTCCGGCTCGCGGCCGCTGCCGGAGAGCATGGCGACCGCCACGGCCGGGAAGTTGCGGGCGCTGCGGCCGAAGGTGCGCTCGATGTAGAGCGAGCAGTGCTTGAGGACCAGGGCGGCCTCGCCCGCGCTGAGCCGGCGGAGCAGCTCGTCGCGCACGCCCGGCACGAAGTCGTACCACGGGCCGCCGGCGGCCTGCTCCCCCGACGGCAGCTGCTCCGGGGCGAGTTGTGCCACCAGGCCGCTGAGCAGCACCTCCGCCAGCTCCGCCGGTCCGGTCTGCGGCAGCATCGCACGCTGGACGAGCTGGATGACGGGCAGCGCCAGCGGCACGGCCGAGAGGTGGACGGCCAGCAGCCGGGCGGCGGGCGATGCCTGCCGTTCGAACGCGCCGACCATACGGGAGGGCGCGTCCGGCTCGGGCGCCGGCGGCGGTCCGGCCGGGGGCTCGGCGCCGTGGTCGGCGCGGACGACGCAGGCCGCGCCGCGCAGCGACAGACCGGCGTCGGCGGCGGCGAGCCGGGCCCAGGAGCCGAGGGCGGAGGGGGTGGCGGACAGGACGGGGACGGCGCGTTCGCGGGGCACCGCGGACGGTGCGCCCGGTGCGGCGGCGGGCCGTCGGCGCCGTCGGGCGGGGGTGAAGTCGAGGGCCTGGTAGGGGCCTTGGCGGCGGACGAGGGTCCCGGCGACGGCGGGCAGCAGCGTCCGCGCCCACATCCGCTGGGGCAGCGGCTGGACGACGGCGAGCGGGGCGTCGGCCGCCCAGCGGTAGAGCAGCCGCTGCATCCGGCCGTCGCGCCACAGGGGGCCGGCGCAGTCGCTGAGGACGAGGGTGAGGTGGTGGCCCGTGGGGTCGTGCAGCTGGTCGGCGGGGCGCAGCCGCCGGCCGGGGCCGGGGGCCGTGGCGACGCCCACGTCCGGGCCGTGCGGGTGGAGGTAGTGCACCGTGACGTCCCGGAAGGCGCCGACCCGCTCGCAGACCTGGCGCAGGTCGTGCAGCATCTGCTCCCAGACGGCCATCGAGGAGGAGCCGTCCATCAGCAGCCGCAGGGCGGCCGTGCGGCGGTGCACCCCGCGCAGCACCGGGATGATCATTTCGGCGTGGGCGGAGAGCTCGGCGGTGGCGGGCTCGTCGAGCCTGCTGCGCAGGGGGGCGGCCGGCGGGCGGTAGCGCTGGACGGGCCGCAGTGCGCGCTGGAGCGGCAGCAGCCCGGGGAAGGCGGAGGCGATCGGGACGGCGACCTCGCCGAGGCGCCGGCGGTCCGGGTCCGGCGGGCTCCCCCACTGCCCCAGGGGCGCGGCGGGCTCCCCCGTGTCCTGAGGGGGCCGCAGCTCCGCGACGCGCTGCCGGGCGCGGGCTCGGCGCGCGTCCCCGGTCGGGAGACCGTCCGCCGGCGAGGGCGCGCCGCCGTCCGGCGGATGGTGTGCCGATCCGGCCTGTCCCACCCGGAAAGTGGCCGGATCTATGCGGTCGCTGCGACCGGCGCCGGCGTCGCTCCGGGCCTGGGCCGACGCCTCGTCCGGGGTGATCCACTGGGCGAGCCAGAGCGCGTCGGCCATCTGGCGGGCATCGGCCGGCAGCCCCGCCGCGGTCAGCCGGGCGACGAGCTCGTCGAGGGGACCTGGGCCGGGCTCCCCGAGGGGCACCGCACTCACCTCGTCCGATCGAGAGGCCGCATCAGCTCCGCCGTCAGGCGCCGTCGGGTCTCCTCCTCGTCCTGGTCCGTCCAGCCGGCCTGCTGTGTGAGGTGGATGGCGTTGAAGAGCTGGTCGACGGCGCGGACGTCGCCGGGCTCGCGGTCCAGGAAGCGGTCGATCACCGCTTCGTAGCGCTCGGCGGCGCCCTCGCCGAAGTGGGCCCGCACCATGGCGGCGAGCCGCTCCTTGTCGGGGACCGGGATGTGGAGGTGGATGCAGCGGCGCAACAGGGGTGCGGGGAAGTCCCGTTCGCCGTTGCTGGTGAGGACGATGAACGGGAAGGCGCGGCAGCGCACCCGGCCGCCGCGCACCGTCACCCGCGCGCCGTCGTCGCTGAGCACCTGCACCTCGGGGGCGGATCCGGCCAGCCGCTCCAGCTCCGGGATCCTGAACTCCCCTTCCTCCAGGACGTTCAGGAGGTCGTTGGGCAGATCGATATCGCTCTTGTCGAGCTCGTCGACGAGCAGGACGCGGGGCCGGTCGGCGGGCAGCAGGGCCGTGCCCAGCGGGCCGAGGCGGATATAGCGGCCGATGCCGCCGCCCGGCTCGTCATCGACGGCAGCCGACAACGCCTCCGGCTCGGCCAAGGTCTGTCGGGCTATCTGGAGGTCCTGCAGGCGGCCGATGGCGTCGTAGTCGTACAGGCCGTCGCGGAGCGTGCTGCGGCTGACCACCGGCCAGCCGAGCACCCGGCCGAGGCCGAGTTCGTAGGCGACCGAATGGGCCAGGGTGCTCTTGCCGCTGCCCGGGGCGCCGGTCACCAGCAGCGGTCTGCGCAGATAGAGCGCGGCGTTGACCAGCTCGCGCTCGGTCTCGCCGGGGCGGTGGTGGCTGGCCTCCCGATGCTGTACGCCCAGCCTGCGCTCGGAGGCGGGATCGAGGGGCGCGGGCGGCGCCACCGGAGGGCCGCCGTCGAAATCACGCCAGGGGGGTGGCGGCGGAAGGTGCTCAATTCCGTCGTGCGGTGCCCCCGCGCCACGGTAGATGAGCCAGTCGCTCACGTCGGAACTCCTCGTCGCCGGCCCGGCATCGGTCAGGAGCGGGAGTCAGGGAGGACCGCCGGAGACGTCGGCATCCGCCCCGGCCTTACCCCGCGTCCGCCACGCACACTCACGCCATCACGTCTTCACGAACAAGTCTTCCACGACGCTATGACAGTACCCATCCGTACGGAAGCGCACGGGGCGGTTTCCGGTCTCACGCTGGCGCGTCGGGGGGCGCCAAGTGCCACGCACAGGGCGGGACTTGCGGCCACCGCCGCCGGCCGGGCCGACGCGCGACGACGCGAGCGGGGGCGCCGGGGGCGGACGCCGGGCGCATGCGCGGCGCACACGCCGCACGGAGCGCCGCGGCGCGGCTCGGGGCGGCTCCGGGCGGCTCGGCGCGGCGCGGCACCGGCTCATCGCGGCGACGTCTGGGGCCGGTCGGTGAACAGCTGCGGTATCGGGTCCTCCGGATCGTCGTAGAGGAGCACCAGGTCGCGGGCCCAGTGCGCGCCCTCCTCGGCGGCCTCCGCGGCCTTCGCGCGCAGCTGCCGCACCAGCTCGGGAAGACGCGCCACACCGCCCGACCCCTGGAGCAACTCCCGTACCCCGCGGTGGAATTCCTCGCAGGAGGCATCGCAGTCCCGCTCCTGCCCGTGGCCGCGGGCCGGCCACAGACCGGCCGGGAAGCCGGTGTCCAGGGCGACGCCGACCGCGTCCCGTCCGAACCCGTCGGCGACCGTGTGGCACAGCGCGGGCAGCGTGCCGTCGTCCGCGGTCTCCAGCAGCCGCCAGACCGCCTCGGCGGAGCCGGCACCGGGGCGCGCGCCGGCGCCCGTGGGCGGTGGGATGCGCAGCGCCCGCAGTTCGGGGGCGGCGGTGAGGCCCTGCCAGCGGCGCAGCCAGGCCGGGTCGACCTGCTCGCGCCGCCCCTGGTCGCGCAGGACGACGGCGCGCCCGGGGCCGACCGGCCGCAGCCGGGCGGTGCGCCGGGTGGAGGCGGCGACCTCCCACTGGCCGGCGGCGGTGTGCCAGCGCCCCTCGGGGACGGCGACCTCCAGGCGTACGCGGGCGCCCGGTCCGGCGTCGCCGTCGGCGCGCAGCAGCCGCCCGCCGAGCCGGCGCAGCACCTGCTCCCGGGCCTGCTCGAAGGGCACGCCGCCGGCCGACTCCTGTACGTCCACGCGCAGCCACTGCCCCTGGCCGTAGCCCTCGCTGACCGACCAGTTGTACAGCTCGCGGCCGCCCTCGTCGTAGAAGAGCGGCTCGAACTCGACGAGTACGGAGCGCGGGCGACGGCGCACCGGCCCGATCCGCCGGCGGTCCTGCGGCCGCAGCACCACCGCCTTGGCCTGGACGAACTCCGCGAGCCTGGCGGCCTCTTCGCCTACCGCGGCGGCCTGCTCGCCCGGCACCTCGCGCACCTCGTCGGCGGTCAGCTGGGCCACGATCCGCAGATAGTGCACGAAGGCGCGCAGCTCCGTGTACGGGTCGCTGCCCTGGTAGAGCGCGCCGTGGCCGTCCCGCCAGGTGCGCAGCGACCAGGCACCGGGCCGCTCGCCGCGCTCCAGCACCTCGCCGACCGCGGCCTCCACGACCAGCGGGTCGCGCGGTGCGGGCAGCCGGGCGAGCAGGTCCAGCGCCTGGAGCCGCTCCTGCACGCCCCACAGCCGGCCGCGGCCCGCCATGATCGCGTGCTGGGCGTCGAACCAGGTGGGCCCCGCGCCGGCCCGGCCGAGGTCCTGGCCGGCCCAGTGCCAGCGGTCATGCAGGCCCATCAGCGCGTGGTACGGGTCGGGGCCCAGGCCCTCGGCGCCCGGGGCCAGATGCTCGGGGCCCAGTCCGCGCAGGGCGGTGACCGGCACCGCGAGCCCGACGTGGTCGTGCTGATGGCGGCCCTTGACGATGCCGACGACCTCGCCGCGGTCGCAGTCGAGCAGCGGCCCGCCGGAGGCCCCGGGGGTGACCCGGACGTCGCTGCCGAACTGCAGGCCCCGGGCGTCGCGGGCGCCGAAGCGGACGGCGATGAAGGGGTCCACGGAGCCGGCCGCGGCGGGGGCGCCCCGGGGGCCGGCCGCCGCGTCGGCGCCGGGCCCGCCGCCCGACTCGCGTACTACGCGTTCGCCGGACGGGACCGGGCCCGACGGCTCGTGCCCGCGGAAGATGTACGCGTCCTCCAGGAGCGTCGCCGGCTGATCGCTCAACCAGGCGCAGGGGTGCTCGGCCTCGCCCTCCAGGAGCCGGACCAGGGCGAGGTCGGCGCGGGCCGCGGCGGGTCCGGCCGCCGGGTCGGGCCGGTTCATGTCGTACACCAGGCGCGCGGGCGCCACCCGGCCGCCGAACGCGACGCCGAAGACGCCGTCCGGCCCCGTCTCGCGGCGCCGGCCGTCGTCGGAAGTGAGCACATGCGCGCAGGTCAGCACCCATCCCGGCGCGATCAGCACCCCGCTGCCCCACAGCCGGGCCGCGCTCGCGCCGGGCGCGGCGCGCAGCCCGACGGTGGTGCGTCCGGCGTGGTCGAGGAGTGCTGTGTAACGGGCGCGGTCACCGCGGCCGGGGGCCGGCGGCTCGGGGGGCGCCATCAGCGGCCCGAATCGTCCGGCTCCCGGCGGTCGGCCGCCTGCGTTCGGTGCCGCTGCCGCGATGACGGCGCTCCGCCGTCGTGCCGCCAGGTGAGGGTGACGGAGAGGTTGGTCTTGGCCTCGCCGTCCGCGAGCAGGGCGACGGCCTTGCCGGGCTTGGCCGACAGCTCCACGCCGAAGGTCACGCTGGTCTCGTCCGGCGCGACCCGCTCGGCGGCCTGGCGGACGCTGCTCGCGACCCCGCCGATCACCTCGCGCAGCCCCTCGACCCGGGCGCCGAGCGCGTCCCAGGCGCCGACGTCCTCGAAGTCCTCGTCCACGGCGTCGTCCAGACCGTCGAGCCCCGGTTCGTCCAGCCGGGAGACCCGGGCCCAGACCTCCGTGCCGTCGGGCAGTTCGATGCGCTGTGCGCGATCTTGCATCACGGCCTCCTGCTCCCCCTGGACGGCAATTCCCCAATTGCCGCAGGACCGTTGACAGGTGATCAGGCTAGCCCTCGGCCGCCTGTGGCGCGAGAGGTCCGTGGGCCTGCCTATCCTGGCCGGGAATGTCCCATGACCCCTGGTGGAGAGCGCGTGTATTTCACTGACCGTGGCATCGAGGAGCTGGAGAACCGGCGCGGCGAGGAGGAGGTCACCCTCGGCTGGGTGGCCGAGCAGCTGCGCACGTTCGTCGATCTGAACCCGGACTTCGAGGTGCCGGTGGAGCGGCTGGCCACCTGGCTGGCACGACTGGACGACGAAGAGGACGAGTAGGGCCGGCAGGGCGCGTAGCCGACGGGAGGGCCGCGCGGGGCCGCACCCAGGGGCGATACCCAGGGGACGCGACGCGTCATATCGGGGTGACGTCAGGGTCGGCACTGCTTGACTTCCCCATGCCGCGATATATCGTGTCTGGTGAGGACGCGATATGTTGCGTTGCACGGCTATCCAGGGGAGGCCAGGAATGTCAGCCCGGACCGAGTGGTCGCAGAATCCGATGCAGGTGGCCGAACCACGCAAGCTGGAGATCGCCGAGCCCGTCGACGCGCTCAGCGTGCGCGTGGTCGGCGGCGCGGTCAACGTGGTCGGCACCTCCGACGGCAGCCCCGCCCGCCTGGAGGTCAGCGAGCTGCACGGCCCGCCGCTGACCGTCTCCTACGACAACGGCACCCTGTCCATCGCGTACGAGGACCTCCCCTGGAAGGGCTTCTTGAAGTTCCTGGAGCGCAAGGGGTGGAACCGCCGTGCGGTGGTGTCGGTGACGGTGCCGTCCGGCACCCGCGTCGAGGTCGGCGTGGTCGGCGCCGACGCGGTGGTCTCCGGCATCTCGGCGCGTACGGACGTGCGCGGCGTCTCCGGCCGCAGCACGCTCGTCGGACTCTCCGGCGAGGTGCGGGCCGACACCGTCTCCGGCAAGGTCGAGGCGCAGTCGCTCACCGGCGATCTGCGGTTCAACTCCGTCTCGGGCGATCTGACGGTCATCGACGGTGCGGGCGGCGGGGTGCACGCCGACTCCGTCAGCGGCGACATGGTCCTCGACCTGGACCCCGTCAAAGGCGCCGACATCCGTCTGACGACCGTCTCCGGCGAGGTCGCCATCCGGCTGCCCGACCCTGCCGACGCCAGGGTGGAGGCGAACACCACCTCGGGCACGGTCTCCAACGCCTTCGACGATCTGCGGGTCAGCGGCCAGTGGGGCGCGAAGAAGATCACCGGCTCGCTGGGCGAGGGCACCGGCAGGCTGAAGGTCACCACCGTCTCCGGCGGACTGGCCCTGCTGCGCCGCCCCGCCTTCGAGGACTCCCCCACCGACCCGCCCGCAACGAAGGAGGCGCGCTGAGATGCCCCCCGTCTTCGCCCACGGCCGCCTGCGGCTCTACCTCCTCAAGCTGCTCGACGAGGCCCCCCGGCACGGCTACGAGATCATCCGCCTGCTGGAGGAGCGCTTCCAGGGCCTGTACGCCCCCTCCGCCGGCACGGTCTACCCCCGGCTGGCCAAGCTGGAGACCGAGGGCCTGGTGACGCATGCGACCGAAGGCGGTCGCAAGGTCTACTCGATCACCGACGCCGGCCGGGCCGAACTCGCCGACCGCGGTGGCGAGCTGGCCGATCTGGAGCTGGAGATCAGGGAGTCGGTCGCCTCGCTCGCCTCGGACATCCGCGAGGACGTGAGCGGTTCGGCGCGGGATCTGCGCCGCGAGGTCCGGGCGGCCGCCCAGCAGGCCCGTGCGGAGGCCGGCGCGGCCGGGAAGTCCGGGCGCGACGGCGGCGGGAAGGGCTCCGCGGGCGGCGGCCGGCCGTTCCCGGAGGCCGCCGACTACTTCGACGGCGCGTTCGGCGACAAGGACGCCTGGCGGCAGGCGAAGGAGGAGTTCCGGCGCGCCAAGGAGGAGTGGAAGGAGCAGGCCCGGCGGGCCAAGGAGGAGAGCAAGCGCGCCAAGCAGGACGCCCAGCGGGCCCGTAAGCAGGCCAGGGAGGCGCAGGTGTTCGCGCACGAGGAGGTCCAGCGGGTCATCCGGCGCGTCCAGGACCAGGCCCAGGAGGCGGTGCGGTCCGGCGACTGGTCGGGCGCGGTGCGCGAGGCGCTGGCCGAGGTGTCCCGCGAGGTCGGCCGGTTCACCGGCGACCGGTCCGGTGAGCATGGCGGCGCCGGCCCCGGTGGCGGCGCGGACGGGACGACCCGGGTGACGGTCGAGCGCGTCGACCTGGCCAAGGAGGACGGCGCGCAGGCCCCGCCCGCCGAGGCGCCCCCGGCCCCGGAATGGGCGCAGGAGCCGACGAGCGGCGACCCGGCCCGCGACTTCGACCGGCTGCTGGACCGCTTCCGCGACGATCTGCGGGATGCCGCCCGCGATCACGGCATCACGGCCGAGCAGCTCGGGGAGTCCCGCCGGCGGCTGGGCACGGCCGCCGCGCACATCGGCGCGCTGCTGCGCCACCCCGGGCAGAACGCCTCGTCCCGTACGGACCCGGACGCGTAGGTCCGGTGGCGCCCGGCCGGGGCCGCGGCATCCGGTACGGGCCGCCCGGTCCGCGCGCCCGGACCCCGGTCCCGCCCCGCGGAGGCCGGGCGCCCGCCGGTGACGCTGTGCGCAGGGGGCGCCCGCGCCGTACGGCGCGCCCCTGTCCCACCGGCCCGGACGGGCGGCCGAAATCCACTCCGCCTGCCACGAGACCCCAACGAACCCGCAACTACACAGAGTTGCCATCTTCCCGCTGGATTCACGCGGCGTAATCAGGGAAGGCAGTATTTCGCACGGCTTTTCGTCCGGCACCGGGTTCCAGGGAGCCCCAGCTGCCCGATTCCGCGGACCGACGGCTGTGTTTCCGGACTACGGCCCCCTCTTCCTGTCTGCGCACGCATCGTGAAGGCCATGAGGTGAAGCGATGTCGGAATACCACGCGGTCGCCCGCCGGATGTGGCATCTGCTGGAGCCACTGCACGCCGCGCTGTACTTCGCCCCCGAGGCCCGCCAGGTCGCCGCCGACCTCGGCTACGACGTCGGCTCCCGCTGGCCCAGCTACTTCGCCTGGCGTACCGCCCCGCTGGGCGCGGCCGGGCCCGAGCTGGTGGCCGCGACGTTCTACACCTTCAGCCCGCGCATGATCGCGCGGTATGTCCCGCAGATCTGGACCGTCGCGGAGCCGGCCAAGGTGCTCGACGCACGGCTGCTGGCCGTGGACCGTGCGCTGACCGCCCTCATCGGCCGCCGACTGAGCGGCGCCCAGCTCGCCGAGGCGGCCCGGCTCGCGCGCCAGGCCGCCGAGAACGCCGGCCCGGCCGCCCGGCCGCTGGCCGCCGCCAACCGCGATCTGCCCTGGCCGGACGCCCCCCATCTCACGCTCTGGCAGGCCGCGACGGTGCTGCGCGAGCACCGCGGCGACGGCCATCTGGCGGCGCTGCTGACCTTCGGGCTCGACCCGTGCGAGGCCCTGGTGTCGTTCGCCGCGATCGGTGCCGCGCCGACCGCGGACTTCGCGGGGCGCGGCTGGAGCGGCCAGGAGTGGAGCGAGGCCCGCGGCCGCCTCGCCGCCCGCGGCTGGATCGGCCCGGACGGCGGCGCCACCGAGCGCGCCCGCGAGGAGCGCGAGGCGATCGAGCGGATGACGGACCGTCTGGCGGCAGGCCCCTGGCGGGCGCTGGGCCGTCCGCGCGCCGAGCGGCTGGCGCAGCTGCTCCACCCCGTACTCGGCGCGATCGTCGACGCCGGCTATCTGCCGCGCCACAACACCCTGGGCATCGGCGCGCTGAAGATGGCCTACCTGTAAGGCGTTTCCGCGATGCCCCGCCCCAGGGAGCGAAGGCCCGCCGTTCGCCCAACTCGTTCCCCCCGCAGGGCCACTGGGCCGCGCCCGACTGCGGACGGCTCTCCGGGTACACCCCAGAGGCGCCTCGACAGGCCGCCGCCCAGCGGTTCCTGACGCCGTATGCAGTATCCGGACGTGCGGGGCGCGCGGATGCGGGGTCCGATCGAGGGGTACCCGCGAGCCCCACCCGATGGGAGATCATCATGCGTGTCCGTACCCTCGCCGCGGCAGCGGCCCTGGCCGGCGTGGCCGTTCTGGGCGGCGCCCCCCTCGCCGCCGCCGACGGCGAAGCCCGCGACCCCCTCAGCGCGATCCGAGGGCACCAGTCCCCGCCGGCCGAGACAACCTGCCTGGCCGACCTCTCCTTCATCGTCGACC
Organism: Streptomyces sp. NPDC026575; assembly: GCF_055567415.1. NCBI lineage: Bacteria > Bacillati > Actinomycetota > Actinomycetes > Kitasatosporales > Streptomycetaceae > Streptomyces > Streptomyces sp. NPDC026575. The sequence goes on along the minus strand of NZ_JBVHQM010000032.1, from coordinate 44,890 downwards.
CCGGGCCCCTTCGCTGCGCCCAGCAGTGAGACATGCCGCCGCCCCGGCCCCGCTCGGGGCACCGGGGCGGCGCCCGCTTTCAGGGCACCGCCTCAGAGCGCCGCCCCGCCACCGGACAGCGAGATCACCGCCGCCACCCCGTCCGTCCGCAGCTCGACCGTCCGCGCCTCGACCGGCATCTGAGCACCCGACAGCGAACCGGGGGTCAGCAGAGCGGCGTCGAAGCGCTCCAGGCGCAGCACGGGGTCGTCGCGCCCTTCGGTACCCACTTCGGTGCGCACCTCGGTGCACCCCTCCAGCGCGACCACCATGACGGCCCGATCACCGCCGTCGCCGTCACCGTCGCCACCGCCGCCGTGGCCCGGCGACCGGCCCGGTGCCACCGTCCGGCTTCCGCGCACCATCTCCACCGTCGCCGCCGCGCGCCCGTCCCGCAGCATCACATTGAGGTTGACGACCGGGCCGGACAGCAGCCGGCAGTCGGTATCGGCCCCGCCGGGGAAGGCGAACGGGCGGTAGCGGCCCGGGAGGAGGTGGGCGGTGCCGTCCACCGTCAGCTCCAGGCCGCGGCCGTCGACGACGGTCAGGATCCGCCGGACGCCGGGCAGCGGTGAGTACGGGCCGTCCCGGGTGACCTCGGCCAGGCTGACCCGCCAGGCGAAGGCGTCCCAGCCGGCGCCGGGCGGGTGGGCGGCGACCTCGCGGGTCACCCCGCCACCGTTGGCCCACGGCGCGGCGGCGCGCTGCCGCGCCCGCAGGATCCGCACGTCGGTCGGCAACGGTCAGACCGTCAGCACGATCTTGCCGAACAGTTCGCCCTGGGCCATCTTCGCGAAGCCCTCGCGCGCCCGGTCCAGCGGCAGCGTCGAGTCGATGACCGGGCGGATGCCCTTGGCGGCGCAGAAGGCGAGCAGCCCGGCCAGCTCCTCCTTGGTGCCCATCGTGGAGCCGACGACCTTCAGCTCCAGGAAGAAGATCCGGTTGAGCTCCCCGTTCTCGGGGGTGTAGCCGCTGGTGGCGCCCGAGATGACCAGGGTGCCCCCGGGCCTGAGCGACTTGACCGAGTGCGACCAGGTGGCCGCGCCGACGGTCTCGATCACCGCGTCCACCCGCTGCGGCAGCCGCTCACCGCTGGCGAACACCCCCTCGGCGCCCAGCTCCAGCGCGCGCTTGCGCTTGGCCTCGTCCCGGCTGGTGGCGAAGACCCGCAGCCCCGCGGCGGCGCCGAGCACGATGGCCGCGGTCGCGACACCGCCGCCGGCGCCCTGCACCAGGACGCTGTCCCCGGGCCGTACGCCCCCGTTGGTGAACAGCATGCGGTACGCGGTCAGCCAGGCGGTCGGCAGGCAGGCGGCCTCCTCGAAGGACAGCTCCTTCGGCTTGGGCAGGACGTTCCAGGCGGGGACGGTGACCTGCTCGGCGAAGGTGCCCTGGTAGCGCTCGGTGAGGATGGAGGGCTTCTCCTTGGGGCCGACGCCGTGACCGGTCTGGCCGATGACGGAGTGCAGGACGACTTCGTTGCCGTCCTCGTCGATCCCGGCGGCGTCGCAGCCGAGGATCATCGGCAGCGACTCCTCGCTGATGCCGACCCCGCGCAGCGACCACAGGTCGTGGTGGTTGAGGGTGGCGGCCTTGACGTTGACGGTCGTCCAGCCGGGGCGTACGTCGGGGGCCGGGCGCTCCCCCAATTCGAGGCCGTTCAGCGGCTGGTCACGGTCGATGCGGGCGGCATAGGCGGCAAACATGATCCCAACGTAGGCCGCGGCCGCGCGCCGCGGTACCACGTACGGGTGTGACACGCACCGCGCCGGGTCGGCCGCGCGCCGTTCGCCGCCTCCCCCGCCGTGCAGCCGTCACCCCGGCGCCGCCACCGCAACGGGCCGGGCCCGCACCCTCTCGGGTGCGGGCCCGGCCCGTCGGCGTACGGCGGGAACGCTCAGCGGCGCGCCACGCCCTCGGCGCGGGCCGCGGCCGCGACGGCGGCGGTGACGGCCGGGGCGACCCGCTCGTCGAACGGCGAGGGGATGACCCGGTCGGCGCTGAGTTCGTCGGCGACGACGGCGGCCAGCGCCTCGGCGGCGGCGAGCTTCATGCCCTCCGTGATCCGCGAGGCCCGCACCTGCATGGCACCCGCGAAGATGCCGGGGAAGGCCAGCACGTTGTTGATCTGGTTGGGGAAGTCGCTGCGCCCGGTGGCGACCACGGCCGCGTACTTGTGCGCGACGTCGGGGTGGATCTCCGGGGTGGGGTTGGCCATCGCGAAGATCAGCGAGTTCTTCGCCATCTTCGCCACCGCCGCCTCGGGCACCGTGCCGCCGGAGACCCCGATGAAGACGTCGGCACCGTCCAGCGCCTGCTCCAGCGAACCGGTCAGCTGCGCCTTGTTGGTGAAGCCGGCCACCTCGCGCTTGACGTCCGTGAGGTCGCCGCGGTCGGTGGAGACCACGCCCTTGCGGTCGCAGACCGCGACATCGCCGATGCCCGCCTCGATGAGGATCTTGGCGATGGCGACACCGGCCGCACCGGCGCCGGAGATGACCGCCCGCAGCTGGCCCAGCGAGCGGTCGGTGAGCTTGGCGGCGTTGCGCAGCGCGGCCAGCGTGACCACGGCCGTGCCGTGCTGGTCGTCGTGGAAGACCGGGATGTCCAGCGCCTCCTGGAGGCGGCGCTCGATCTCGAAGCACCGGGGCGCCGAGATGTCCTCCAGGTTGACGCCGCCGAAGGACGGCGCGAGCCGGACGACGGTCTCCACGATCTCGTCGGTGTCGGTGGTGGCGAGCGCGATCGGCACCGCGTCCACCCCGCCGAACTGCTTGAAGAGGATGGCCTTGCCCTCCATCACGGGGAGGGATGCCTCCGGGCCGATGTCGCCCAGGCCCAGCACCGCGGTGCCGTCCGTGACGACGGCGACGACCTGGGACTTCCATGTGTAGTCGTGCACGAGCTCGGGCTGCTCGGCGATGGCGCTGCACACCTTGGCGACGCCCGGCGTGTACGCGAGGGACAGGTCGTCCTTGTCGCGGACCGGCACGGTCGCCTGGATGGCCATCTTGCCGCCGCGATGCAGCGCGAAGGCGGGATCGAAGGTCCCGTCGGGCGCCGTGCCCGTGCCTTCGTCCGCGCCCGTATTTCCGTCGCTGCGAGGATTGACGATCTCCGCTGCCACTTGTCTTACCCCTTTATTCGTAAATCTGCTGAGGGTGGCCACTCCCTGGTTGAGGAGTGGGCGGGCACCGCGTCCGCGCCCTGTGTGGACGGATGGCCGCCCCGCAGGGGGAGGTACGGACGCCGGGCGCGCCGCACACGCGCCCTGAGCCCCGGATGAGGGGTGTAACGAACATTTCTACCGGACGGGCGCGGGCCCCGACGAGTCAGATTCATTACCCTCGGGTTCAAGGTTCCGACAATAACGGCGAAGTAGTTGAAAACGGCAGAAGAGCTCTCGCCGTGATGTCCGGAATCCGAGACGTCCGGAGTGCGCCGAACGCCCCTCGCGCCCGGTTGGAGGCGACTTTCCCTTGTGACACAAGGGCGCCACCTCCCCTTCCCCGTCCGTTATCCGATTTTGACCTGAACGGCAGTCCGAATACCGGAGTCCGGATGGCAGGATTCCGTCACCAACCGAGGTCGCGGCGCTCGAAGGGGTGTCCCCCGGCCCTTTGTCACGTCTCCGCCACGTCGGCTTCTCCATCCGCAGGAGGAACAGCATGACCGCAAGCACCACCCGTCGCAGGGCCGCCGGCAGGTCGCGTACGGCCGTGGCCGCCGCGGCCGCGGTCGCCGCCTCGCTGATGCTCCTCAGCGCCTGCGGCGACCAGACGGACGCGGCCATCGCCAAGCGTGAGGCGCAGAAGAACCGCAACGTCCACGCGCCGCTGTTCAAGCTGCTGCCCAAGGACGTGCAGGAGATCGGCCTGCTCCAGGTCGGCTCGGACATCACGTACAAGCCGGTGGAGTTCCGTTCGAACGGCAAGGTCACCGGCATCGACCCGGACCTCGCAGCGGCGATGGAGAAGGCCCTGGGCGTCAAGCTCAACTTCAACAACGCCACCTTCGACACCCTCATGGGCGGCCTGAAGTCCCAGCGCTACGACGTCGCGATGTCGGCGATGACGGACACCAAGGAGCGCCAGCAGGGCATCGACAGCAGCACCGGCAAGAAGATCGGCCAGGGCGTCGACTTCATCGACTACCTCAACGTCGGCGTCTCGCTCTACACCCAGAAGGGCAAGACCGACGGCATCGACGGCTGGGAAACGCTGTGCGGCAAGAAGATCGCGGTACAGCGCGGCACCGTCTCGCACGACCTGGCCAAGGACAAGTCGAAGACCTGCGAGAAGAACGACGAGGAGCCGATCGCCATCGAGGCGTTCGACAACGACTCCGAGGCCCAGACCCGGCTGCGCACCGGCGGCGTGGACGCCGTCTCCAGCGACTACCCGGTCGCGGCGTACGCGGTGAAGGTCTCCGGCGGCGGCAAGGACTTCGAGATGGTCGGCGGCGCCCCGCTCAAGGCGGCGCCGTACGGCATCGCGGTCCCCAAGGGCCAGGAGAAGCTGCGCGACGCCCTCCGGGCCGCGGTGGAACTCACGATCAAGAACGGCTCGTACGCCAAGGTCCTGGACAAGTGGGACGTCAAGGACGCGGCGGTCAAGGAAGTGAAGCTCAACAGCGGCAACTGAGCCGCCGGCAGCCGTCCCGTCCCCTCCGGCCACCCCGCCGAACGCTGAAAGGCAACATCCGTGTCAGTTGACGTCGACAAGTCGGCCCAGCCGCCGGCAGACACTCCGCCGCCCCAGCCCGAGCCCATCAAAGCCATCCCGGTCCGCCACTACGGCCGCTGGGTCGCGGCGATCGTCGTCATCGGGCTGCTCGTCCTGCTCTGGCGGGCCTTCGCCTCCGGGAACGTCAACTGGGGCGCCGTCCCCCAGTACATGTTCAACACGGACATCCTCAAGGGCCTGCGCAACACCCTGCTGATCACCGTGCTCTCGATGATCATCGGCGTCGTGGGCGGCGTGGTCCTGGCCGTGATGCGCCAGTCCAAGAACCCGGTGACCTCGTCCGTCGCGTGGTTCTACGTCTGGTTCTTCCGCGGTACGCCGGTCTATGTCCAGCTGTTCCTGTGGTTCAACCTGGGCCTCGTCTTCCAGTACATCGACATCATGCCGATCTACAAGGACGAGTGGTCGGACTTCATGACCCCGTTCCTGTGCGCGCTGCTGGGCCTCGGCCTCAACGAGGCGGCGTACATGGCGGAGATCTGCCGGGCCGGCCTGAACGCCGTCGACGAGGGGCAGACCGAGGCGGCGCACGCGCTGGGCATGAGCCACTCCAAGACGCTGCGCCGGATCATCATCCCGCAGGCGATGCGGGTGATCGTGCCGCCGACCGGCAACGAGGTCATCAACATGCTGAAGACCTCGTCCCTGGTCGCCGCCGTCCAGTACTACGACCTGCTGCAGGCCGCCCAGAACATCGGCCGGGACTCCGGTGTGGTGGTCGAGATGCTGATCCTCGCCGCCACCTGGTACCTGATCGCCACTACGGTGCTGAGCATCGGGCAGTACTACCTTGAGCGCTACTACGCCCGCGGCTCCAGCCGCCAGCTCCCGCCCACTCCGCTCCAGCGCGTCAAGGCGAAGCTGGCCGGCGGCTTCAACCGCTCCGCCGGAGGTGTCGGATGACCAGCAAGATCACCACTGACAAGGCCGCGGGCACCAGCGGCGGCCCGATGGTCCTGGCCGAGGGCGTCCACAAGTCCTACGGCGCGGCCCACATCCTCAAGGGCATCGACCTGGAGGTCGCGCCCCGGGAGGTCTTCTGCCTGATCGGCCCGTCCGGCTCCGGCAAGTCGACCTTCCTGCGGTGCATCAACCACCTGGAGAAGGTCAACGCCGGCCGGCTGTCCGTCGACGGCGAACTGGTCGGCTACCGCGAGCACAACGGCAAGCTCTACGAGCTGCGCGACCGCGAGGTCGCCGCCCGCCGCCGCGACATCGGCATGGTCTTCCAGCGCTTCAACCTCTTCCCGCACATGACCGCGGTGGAGAACATCATGGAGGCGCCGATCCAGGTCAAGGGCGAGTCCAAGGCGAACGCCCGCGAGCGCGCGACCAAGCTGCTGGACCGCGTCGGCCTGGCCGACAAGGCGGGGAACTACCCCTCGCAGCTCTCCGGGGGCCAGCAGCAGCGCGTCGCCATCGCCCGTGCGCTGGCGATGGAGCCCAAGCTGATGCTCTTCGACGAGCCGACCTCGGCCCTCGACCCGGAGCTGGTCGGTGACGTCCTGGACGTCATGAAGGACCTGGCCGCGGACGGTATGACGATGATCGTCGTGACCCATGAGATGGGCTTCGCCCGCGAGGTCGGCGACTCGCTGGTCTTCATGGACAACGGAGTGGTGGTCGAATCCGGCCACCCGCGCGATGTGCTCGGCAACCCGCAGCACGAGCGGACGAAGTCGTTCCTGTCGAAGGTGCTGTAGCGGATCCTGCACGGTGCCCGCCGTCGCGGCGGAAGTCCTCGCCGCGACGGCGGGCACCGCTGCCTTCCGGCCCGGTGCCACGGCCTCCGGGCCGGGTCCGCGGTTTGCGGGCCGGGTCCGCGGCTTCCGGGCCGGTTCCGCCGCCCGGCTACTTCAGCCCCAGGACCAGGGCGTCCGTGGGCGAGGCCCACACCGCACGGGCCTCCGCGAAGCCCGACTCGCGCAGCACCTGGGCGTGCCAGGCCAACGACGGAGTGTCCCCGTCCGCGTGCTCGCCGTAGATCGCGAAGCGCTCGGCGGTCGGCTCGGCCAGCCGCGGATCGGCGGCGGCCAGCCGCCACCACTCGGCCCAGTCGACCGCGCCGGCGGCCCTCGCCGCCTCCCTCCGCGCATGCCGGAAGGCCCGCTCGGCGGCGTTGATCCGCGGGGTGGACTCCTCGGGCATGTGGTCGGCGTTCATGAACACCCCGCCGTCCCGTACGAGCCCGCCGAGCTGCCCGTACAGCCCGCGCAGGTCCTCGGTGTGCAGCCAGTGCAGCGCGGTGGCGGTCAGTACCGCGTCATAGCTGCCGTGCGGCAGCTTCGCCGTCCAGTGCGGGTCCTTCAGATCGGCTCGTACGAAGCGGACCCGGGGCTCGCCCTCGAAGTACCCTTCCGCGATGGCCAGCAGCGCGGGATCCAGATCGACGCCCACACTCTCGGCCTTCGGGAACCGCTTCAGCAGCCGGTCGGAGATACTGCCCGTGCCGCACGCCAGGTCCAGGACCCGGGGCTCGGGACCCACCAGCGCCTCGACCATGTCCAGCATCACCCGGAACCGCTCCTCGCGATCGGGGAGGTACCACTCCTGCTGGCGGTCCCAACTGTTCTGCCACGCCTGCCAATCGGCGCCGGCGACGGTCTCGGTCATCGCTTCCCCTCCAGGCCGTAATACCCTCGTAGTACCAACGCCCATTACAGCGAGCGAGTACCCGCACCCTAATCCCCGCCCGTAAGGACTACAAGTGGAACTGGCCTATTACTCGGACTACGCCGTGCGACTGGTCAACAGCGAGCAGCCCGAGCGCGGCGGCGACAGCCTCACCTCGGTGGAGGCCGTACGCGAGCTCTTCGGCCCGGCCCAGCAGTCCGCCCGGCGCGCGACCGACAGCGACGTCACCCGGCTGCGCACGGTCCGCGCCCGCCTGCGCGCCGTCTTCGAGGCCGCCGACGCCGGCGACGAGGTCCTGGCCGTGGACCTGCTCAACGCCCTGATGATGGAGTTCCCGGTCAGCCCGCAGATCTCCGGCCACGAGTTCCGGGACGATGGGGGCCGCCCCAAGTGGCACATGCACATCGCCGACCACGCGGCCAACGCCACGGCCGGCTTCACCGCCACCGCCTGCATGGGCCTGGCCTTCCACCTCACCGAACTGGGCGTGGACCGGCTGGGCGTCTGCGAGGCGCGGCCCTGCCGCAACGTCTACGTGGACACCTCGACCAACCGCTCGCGGCGCTACTGCTCCGACCGCTGCGCCACCCGCGCCAACGTCGCCGCCTACCGCGCCCGCAAGCGCCTGGAGAGCGAGCGCTCGGCCCTTACGGGACGGACCGCCGAGACCGCCCAGGACAGCACTCCGGCGACCGACCGCTGAATCCCCCGCGGCGGCCGGAGGCGCACCCAGGCGCGGGCGACGACCAGTTCGTCCGGGACCGCACCGAATTCCCGGCTGTCGTTCTCGACGAACGGATTGTCCCCCTGGACCCACCAACCACCGTCGCACCGCCGCACGGCGCGCTTGACGATCAGCAGATCCTGCCGGAACGGGTGCCGCAGCACGACCACGTCGCCGGGCCGCACCGCCGCCCCGTACTGCACCACCAACTGGTCACCGGGCAGCAGCGACGGCACCATTGACGGGTTGTAGACCTCGGCCAGGCCGAACGCCCGCAGCACCCCGCCCCGCTCGTGCCCCGGCTCCGCGCCCCCGCCCTGCTCCGGGCCGCGCTCGTGCACCCGCTCCGGCATCCCGTACCTCCCGGTCCGACCGCTCACCGGTCCATCCTCCATCAGTCCCAGCGTGACACTGGACTTTTGCCCTAAGACCCCCGGGCCACCCGAGAAAAGCCTTCCCGCACCGAGTAATCTCGCACCTGAGAAGACGATCACGAGGAAGGACTGAACATGCTTTCGCGCCTGTTCGCCCCCAAGGTCAAGGTCAGCGCCCACTGCGACCTGCCCTGCGGCGTGTACGACCCGGCCCAGGCCCGCATCGAGGCCGAGTCGGTCAAGGCCGTCCAGGAGAAGTACCAGGCCAACGAGGACGCCGACTTCCGCACCCGCGCCGTCCTGATCAAGGAGCAGCGCGCGGAGCTGGCCAAGCACCACGTCTCGGTGCTGTGGAGCGACTACTTCAAGCCCCCGCACTTCGAGAAGTACCCGGAGCTGCACCAGCTGGTCAACGACACCCTCAAGGCGCTCAGCGCCGCCAAGGGTTCCAACGACCCGGCCACCGGCCAGAAGGCGCTGGACTACATCGCCCAGATCGACAAGATCTTCTGGGAGACCAAGAAGGCTTGAGCCTTACCTATGCGGTCTGACCTGCACTTTCACGGGTCGCCCCGCCTAGCTTTCCGCACCCGTTCCGCATGCCGCCGAGCACGGCGTCCATGACGGAGCGGGTGCGGTCTTCTTCACCCGGCCACACGTCAGATCGCTTCGGCTCCGCGCGAAGCACCGGACCCACAGGCGGCGACTGTCCGAAGCTGGTCGGCCAGCGCGGCCGGTCCGAGTGTCATCAGCACCCACACGGAACTGATCCGGCGGCCGAAGGCCCAGATGCCGGCGGTGGGGGTCAGGAACGGAGTGACGGTGATCGCCTGGGCCGTGAAGACCGGCATCCCCGCCGACGCCGTCACCACCGTCAGCCACCGGCCCGTCCACATCGACATCCACCCCATTCCCGCCAACGAAGCCAAGGCGGAAGCCGCCCACCAGCACATCGACTTCAGGTTCCTCTTCCGCACCACCACCGACGTCGGTCAGTTGCAGACCGAGGAGGTCACCGACGCCTCCTGGCGAGCCCTCGACACACTCAGCGACGCACGTCTGCGACGCCGCGTCGCCGACGCCCTCCGCTGACAACCCCGTCGGCCGCTCCTGCCCCAGCCGGGCAGGAGCGGCAGCGGACACCGACCTCCCGGCCTGAAGAGTTCGGGGGGGCCGACGGGTTGGGGACGGGCGCACCGGCGAATCGTTCCGGGAAGGAAATTGCTGCGGCTTCGCGGTCACGGAGTCGAATCACTGCCTCCAGGAATCGTTCCGCAGGCTGACGTGCGTTCCCCCCTGCGGGGGAGAGAAGCCCTGCCGTAGGCCGACGTTCATTCACCGGAGACCGTGAAGACTGACGGGCATGACGACGATCGACCCCGAGCGCTGTATGCCGTTTCCGCGAGGAACGAAGCGTCCCGTCCCGAGATGGGCGGACATCACCGCGCACGCAATCCCGCTTCTGCTGCTGCCACAGTGCCTGTGGCGCCTGCCCTACGCCTTCGGCTTCAACATGGGGATGTTCGACCCCAACGCACCGGAGTGGGTGTGGTGGGCCGTCCCTTACGTGTTCGGACTCAGCATCGTTTCGGAGGCATTGGCGCTGCTCTCCTTCGGCCTGGTACGAGGCTGGGGCGAGGTGGCGCCCCGCTGGCTGCCGGTTATCGGGGGAAGGCGTATTCCGCCCTTCGCAGCCATCGTCCCCGCCGTGCTCGGTGGCCTGGGCGCCACTGCCTTCTGGGCGCCGACGCTGCTGCACTGGCTCCACGTCCCTGGCTTCGACGGACTTGGGTTCTCCAACATCTGGTGGGAGATATTGGCGAAGGTCTGCATCGCCCCAGGCATGTTGTGGGGCCCTCTGGTGCTGGCACTGACCTACGCCTATTACGTACGCCGCTGCCGACCCGCACGCTGACCGACGGCTTGGTCACACCCAGGCCATGGCAATGTGCCGACGGGCCAGCTCGCCCCATCAGACACCCCATAGAGGGCTAAGGGGCCTGTTTCAGAAGTAGATCAAGAGCTTGGCCAGCCTTCGCCTCTCCGCAGCCGCACACATGAGGCGGGTGACCGAAGTCCTGCCAGGCGCGAAAGGTGGGGGAATGATCCGCACTGTGGTCCCTGGTCTGCTCACCTTCATCGTCGTGGTGATCGGCGTCTTCCACTTCATCTGGGCCTTCTCGCCCTGGCCTTTTGGCGACGAGGTGACCTTCACCAAGACGATCGGCGGCATCGCCGACGGCAAGATACCGGGCGCCCAATCCGCGCTGGTGGGAGTAGCCCTGATCGGTTCCGGGCACTGACCCTCATGGTCAACGACACCATCCCCGGACTCGGACCCGAGTAGCTCCAGCTGACCGGCATGTTCGGCTTCGCCTTGGTCATGTTCGTCCGCGGTGCAGGCGGCTACCTCATGCACTCCGGTGCTGCCGCGGAGTTCCAGCGCTGGAACTCGGTGCTCTATTCACCGCTGTGCCTCATGCTGTGCCTGCTCTCGCTGGTCGTGCGGTGGCGGCGGTCCGACGCTAGGACCTGTTTCGAACAGCCTGACCTCACATCAGCTGCAGAATCCGTCTGCCGGCATGAGGTCGGCTCTCGGACCTGCGACCTAGTTCCGCCGACGGATGTGGTGCAGTGCCTCAAGCCATAACCTCGCTCCCCATGACGTCAGTTGACTCTCGTCCCAGCGGTCCCCGCAGCCCAGAGCAGCGCAAGCGCGAGGCGCTGGAACGGCTCACGCGGGACAACGATGTATGGGTGGCTACGGCCGACGCCACCGGCGAGCCGTGCCTCGTTCCGCTTGCCTTCTGGTGGGACGGCGAGGCTGTGTGGCTGTCCACCCGCGTCACCAACCCGACCGGGCGCAACCTGTCTGCCTCGGGACTGGTCCGCCTGTGCTTCGGCCATACCCAGGACGTGGTCTTGGTCCACGGCACCGCGCGCATGCTGACCCGCGAGGAGCTTCCGGCTGAGGTGGGCGATGCCTTCGCAGCCAAGGACGGCTGGGATCCTCGGAAGGATCATTCCTCTTACGTCTTCTTCCAGGTGATCCCAGAGGTTCTGCAGGCGTGGGGAACACGTCCCGAGATGACCGGACGGACCCTTATGCGTGAGGGGAAGTGGCTGGTTTAAAGCCCGTCCCGAACTGCGAAGAGCCGTTCGTCGATGGCCGCGACGAGGATCGTCGTCTCATAGCGGACCGCAAGCTTGTAGTACCTCGTCGCTACGACACGGTGCAGCTTCAGGCGGTTGATGCCGCACTTCACTGCATGCCGGGCCTGCTAAGGCGTGTCCGACAGATCGCCTGGCCCCACAGCAGTCCGCACACAGTCCGCAAGACACCCGATCAGGACCGTCGCACCCCCTCGCTAGCAATCAGCAAAAGGCCAGGTCAGCGACCTGCAGCAGCCATCACCGCAGGTCACCAACCCGGCCGATTACCAGGAGACCAAGAATGCCCGATCTTGGCCGGTTTGCCCTACAGGGACCTTGCCGACTTGTCCGCACCCGGTCCGCGGGACGTCCACCACGACGTCCTTGACGGATCGGGTGCGGTCGTTTTTTTCCCGTCCGCTCGTCAGTCGTCCGGCTCGTCAGTCGTCGAGGGGCAGGGCCGTGCCCCGCATCCGGCGGCGGGCGTGGTCGACGAGGTGGCGGGCGGCGGTGGGGCTGCGGCCGACGAGGGGGGCGACGTCGTCGAGCGGCAGGGCGAACAGGTCGTGCAGGACGAAGGCGAGGCGCTCGGCCGGGGTGAGGGTCTCCAGGGCCGTGAGGAGGGCCAGGGCGACCGAATCGGCCAGCCGGACCTGCCGCTCGGGGCCGGCGGGCGGCTGCGGCCCGGGCGGATGCCCGCGCCGCCGAGACCGGTGCCGCTCGAACCGCGCCGCCGGGAAATCGCATTCGTCCATCGGTCGCACTCCTCCGTCACCTGGTGTCAGAGCAATGACTCGCGAAGCCGGGCCGATGTGACGGAAAGGGGGGCGGGGCGTGCCGAAGAAAAATCAAAAAACCTCCGTGCCGGGTGTCGAGTCCGGCGACGGGTGTTCGTCGCGTGAGTGTAGGGGCGGATCCGGGCCACGGATTTCGCTCCTCGGAAGACCCGGACACCTAGCGGAGGAGACCGCCATGCGCTTCATGATGCTGCTCAAGATCGACGAGAACAACGTTCCGGACGGCGGGCCGAGCCCGGAGCTGATGGCGGAGATGGGCCGGCTGCTCGACGAGATGACCAAGGCCGGGGTGCTGCTGGACACCGCCGGGCTGGCGCCGACCGCGCAGAGCACGCGGCTGCATCTGTCGGGCGGGAGGATCACCGCGACGGACGGGCCGTTCACCGAGGCCAAGGAGGTCATCGGCGGGTACGCGCTCATCCAGGCCGCGTCGAAGGAGGAGGCGGTCGAATGGGCGACGCGGTTCCTGCGGGTGCACGGGGACGAGTGGACGCTGACGTCCGAGATCCGGCACGTGGAGGAGCCGCCGGAGGCCGGGGCCTGAGCGGCCCCGCCGGTCCGCCCGTGCCCCGGCGCCCGCGGATTGCCGGGCCGGGGCACGGGTGCTGTGATGGGTGCCTGTGACGGCCAGGCAGACGGCGGATGAGGCGCGGCGCGCGATCGAAGCGGTGTTCAGGATCGAGTCCGCGCGGCTGATCGCCGGGCTGACCCGGATCGTGGGCGAGGTCGGGCTCGCCGAGGAGCTGGCCCAGGACGCCATGGTGGCGGCGCTGGAGCGGTGGCCGGAAACCGGTGTCCCGGAGAATCCGGGTGCCTGGCTGATGGCCACCGCGAAGAACCGCGCGATCGATCTGCTGCGCCGCCGGGAGCGGCTGGCCCGGAAGGTGGCTGCCCTGGGGCACGATGCGCAGAGCGGGCCGAGCTGGGCCGAGGCCGATTTCGCGCGGGTGGTGGACAGCGCGGAGATCGAGGACGACCTGCTGCGGCTGGTCTTCATCGCCTGTCATCCGGTGCTGTCCACCCAGGCCCGGGTCACGCTGACCCTGCGGCTGGTGGGCGGGCTGCGGACCGACGAGATCGCGCGCGCCTTCCTGGTGTCGGAGCCGACGGTGCAGCAGCGGATCGTCCGGGCCAAGAAGCGGCTGGCCCAGGCGCGGGTGCCGTTCGAGGTGCCGGGCCGCGAGGAGCTGACCGAGCGGCTGTCGTCCGTGCTGGAGGTCGTCTACCTGGTCTTCAACGAGGGCTATGCGGCCACGGCCGGGGACGACTGGATGCGGCCGGCGCTGTGCGAGGAGGCGCTGCGGCTGGGGCGGATGGTGGCCGGGCTGCTGCCGCGGGAGCCGGAGGCGCACGGGCTGGTGGCGCTGATGGAGATCCAGGCGTCGCGGTCGGCCGCCCGGACCGGGCCGCACGGTGAGCCGGTGCTGCTGAGGGAGCAGAACCGCGCGCGCTGGGACCGGCTGCTGATCCGGCGGGGTCTGGCCGCGCTCGCCCGCGCCGAGGAACTGGGCGGGACGGTCGGCCCGTACGCCCTGCAGGCCGCGATCGCCGCCTGCCACGCCCGGGCGCGCACCGCCGCGGAGACCGACTGGCCGCGGATCGCGCTGCTGTACGAGGCGCTGGCGCGGGTCGCGCCGTCACCGGTCGTGGAGCTGAACCGGGCGGTGGCAGTGGGCATGGCGTTCGGGGCCGAGGAGGGGCTGGCCGCCGTGGACGAGCTGGCGGCGGAGCCGGCACTGGCCGGCTATCACCTGCTGCCGAGCGTACGGGGCGATCTGCTGGCCCGGTTGGGGCGGACGACCCAGGCCCGCGAGGAATTCCTGCGGGCCGCGTCGCTGACCCGCAACGCCCGCGAGCGGGCCCTGCTGGAGGAACGGGCGGCGCGGCTGCGGCCCCCGTCGACCTAGGGCCTGTCCGATGGGTCGGGGTCGGAAAGGCCGCGGCGTCTGGTGCGGTGCATCGCAAGGCGCCGGAGCGTCTCGATAGCGGAGCTATCGGGATGATTCGGCAACGCCGCGAGGTGCCGTGCCAGGCGTCGCGGGCCCGGCCAGGACCCATCGGACAGGCCCTAGGTCGCCACCGGCAGCGGCCCGTCATGGCGTACGAGCCAGGCCCGGTACGCCTCGCTCGCCCAGGCGATCTCCATGTACGAGGCGGTCAGGTCGGCGAACAGGTCGTCCGGGGAGGCGGCCGGGGTGCCGTCCTGGCGGCAGGCCATGAAGAGCCGGACGGCCAGCGGGTCGCCGTACAGCGGGCGGATGGCCATACCGTGCCGGGAGCGGGCGGTCGGCTGGCAGGGGGTGACCACCTCGCCGGCCGTGACCAGGTCGACCGCGGTGAGGTAGTCGCCGTGGACGACCCGGGGGTTGACGCCGGCCGCGGCCCAGATGCGCCGCAGGCCGGCCCATTCGCCGTCCACGGTCGGGTCCACCATCCACTGGTCGTCGGCGAGGTCCACGACCCGGACGATCTCCTTGGCGGCCGCCGGGTGGGAGTCCGCCAGCGCGATGAACTGCGGCTCCCTGGCGATGAGTTCGTGTTCGACCAGGCCGTCGGGGACGCGCAGCGGCGCGCCCTCGACCTCGTGCACGAAGGCGGCGTCGAGCTGGCCCATGGCGACCATGTGCAGCAGGGAATTGGCGGACACATCGGCACGTATCGTCGTGTCCGTCTCCGGCAGTCGCACCCGCAGCCGGCGCAGCCAGCCGGCGACCGCGGGGCTGTTGGTGCTGCCGATGTTCAGCCGTGCGCCCTGTCCGCGGTGGGAGGCCGAGGCGACCTCATCGACAAGGGCCTGCATTTCGGCCACTATCGGTCTCGCCCGGCACAGCACCGAATGCCCCAGCGGCGTCGGTCGACTGCCGGTCGACTCCCGGAAGAAGAGCTGGCCCCCCAGGGCCTTCTCGATGCGGTGGAGCTGGGTCGTCAAGGAAGGCTGGGTCATGCCCAGCTGCCGCGCTGCCTTGCGTACGCTGCCTGAGTCGGCGATGGCGCACAGCGCGCGAAGATGTCTTACTTCGAGCTCCACGTCGGGAGCATAACGACCACGGCATCGGTCACACCAGACTCTCAAACCCGCCGGAACTCGCCTTTTTCCCCAAGTCCCTTGGCAAGGGTATAGGCCCGTGCTATCGCCACCTGGCATCTCCGTCTTCCGGGTGAACTCCGTCCAGACTCAACGGCACCAAGAAATCCGCAGGGCCCCGGTCGCCGCCCCACACGGCGACCGTACGGCCCTCGGAAATTAAGGAGCCCCCCACATGAGATCTCCTAAGACGGCGCTGTCGGCGGCGCTCGGTCTGGGCCTGGCCGCCACCCTCGCGATCGCCGCGCCGGTGTCGGCCACCTCCTCCTCCCCCGCCAAGTCCGCCCGCAGCTCCGCCGCCTCGATCGCGGCGTACAACGGGTCGGCGGCGGAGAAGGCGAACACCAAGGCGTTCTTCGAGGCCGTGATGAAGTCGGCCAGGGCCAAGATGAAGGCCAACCCGCACGCGGCCTCGGTCACCGTGACCTACGACGCCAGCGCGGCGCCGAAGTTCAAGGGCCAGATAGCCGAGAGCACCTCGATCTGGAACAGCGCCGTGAAGAACGTGCAGCTGAAGGAAGGCAGCGGCGGCGACTTCCAGTACCGCGAGGGCAACGACCCGCGCGGTTCGTACGCCAGCACCGACGGCCACGGCAAGGGCTTCGTCTTCCTGGACTACCAGCAGAACCAGGAGTACAACTCCACCCGCGTCACCGCGCACGAGACCGGCCATGTGCTGGGTCTGCCGGACCACTACGAGGGCCCGTGCAGCGAGCTGATGTCCGGTGGCGGCCCCGGCACGTCCTGCCAGAACACCCAGCCGGACGACAACGAGCGCGCCCAGGTGGAGCAGCTGTGGGCCAACGGCCTGGCGGGCGTCCACTTCGGCAAGGCGTCCTGACCGGCCGCACGGCCTGATCCGCACCACACCTCCCGCACCACGAAGCAGTTCGCGCGTCACGAGTTCGGCGGTGGCCCGCGGTCCGGACCGCACTGACGGTGGTCGGTCCGGACCCGGCCTGGGGCTGACGAGTGCCGGAACCTGGCGGCCGGCCCTCGTACCCCCACCAGTCCTCGCAGTTCCTGCGCCGCCCAGGGCGGTGGGGCTCCTCCAAGAGCCCCACCGCTTTCGTGTGTGTACCGCCCGATGCCAGGGGGACGGCGGGCTCGCCGGGCCTCAGCCCCACAGGGCCCGGGCGGCGGCCGCACCGGCGAACGCCGCCGCCAGAGCGGCCGGCACGCTCGCCGCGACGTTGAGCGCGGCGTAGCCCCGCGCCCCGTCCGCCGCCAGCCGGAACGTCTCGTAGGAGAAGGTCGAGTACGTCGTCAGCGCGCCGCACAGGCCGGTGCCCACCAGCAGCTGGACGTGCGAGGAGGCCGCGCCGGCCGCGACCGCGCCGGTGAGCAGGCCCAGGATCAGCGAGCCGACGGTGTTGATGACGAAGGTCCCCCACGGGAAGACCGTGTCGTGCCGTGCCTGGACCCAGCGGTCGGTGAGGAAGCGCAGCGGCGCCCCGACCATCGCACCGGCCACCACCAGCAGCCAGTTCACCCGCGCCCGCTCCCGTCCGGGCGTGCGCTGTCGGTGTCCGCGGCCGGGTAGGCGATCATCTCGCATGCGTCGAGCGTCACCAGGCCGCCGCCGGCGAGGAGTTCGTCGAGCTGCGGGAGGAAGGCCCGTACCCGCTCCTGCGCGTCGACGACGACGATCGTGACCGGCAGCTCCTCGCTCAGCGACAGCAGCCGCTGGGTGTGGATGACCGAGGTGGCGCCGAAGCCCTCGATACCGCGGAAGACGCTGGCGCCGGCCAGTCCGGCCGCGCGGGCGCGGTGCACGATCTCCGCGTAGAGGGGCTTGTGGTGCCAGAGGTCCCCTTCGCCGACCAGGACCGTGAGCCGCAGCGCGGGGACGCCGCCGGGGTGTGCCGTTCCGTGGGTCATACCGTCCGCCGCCTCAGTGCGAAGAGTGCGCGGGTGCCGACGACCGCGCCCCACACCGCGGCGAGCGCGGCGAGCAGGGTGCCCGCGAGGTAGGCCAGGGCGAGCAGCGGCTCCCGGGCGTCGGTCAGCCGCTGGATGTCGACCGCGTAGGTGGAGAAGGTGGTGAAGCCGCCGAGGACGCCGGTGCCCAGGAAGGGGCGCAGCAGCCGGTGGGCCGACCAGACCTCGGTGACCAGCACCATCAGCACGCCCATCAGCGCACAGCCCACGGCGTTGACGGTCAGCGTCGTCCAGGGGAAGGCGCCGGTACCGGTGGGCCACAGCAGCGCGGCGCCGTACCGGGCCGTGGCACCGGCCGCGCCGCCCGCGGCCACCACGCCGATCACCGGCCACTGGCCCTCCCAGGGCGCCGCACGGCGGGCTCGCTCGTCCATATGTCTCCCGGGATCTTCGGCGTCCTCAGGCTATCCCTGCCTATTTGACAGCACCAAACATGGGATGTTCCCATCACCGGTGGAATCACGACGGAGGACGCCCATGCCCCTGCGCAGCACCACCCGCACCAATCTGGTGGACCTGGTCATCGAGCAGATGGAGGGCCTGATCGCCGACGGCGAGTGGCAGGTCGGGACGAAGATCCCCGCCGAGCCCGCGCTGGTCGAGCAGCTCGACGTGGGCCGCAACACCGTCCGGGAGGCCGTGCGCGCACTGGTGCACACCGGGCTGCTGGAGCCGCGCCAGGGCGACGGCACCTATGTCCGCGCCAGCAGCGGCTTCGGCGCCGCCGTGCAGCGCAGACTGCGGCGGGCCGGCGACCTGGAGGCGTTCGAGGTGCGCGCCTGCCTGGAGCGCGACGCCGCGCGCTACGCCGCGCAGCGCCGTACCGACGAGGACCTCGCCGCGCTGCGCGCCACCCTCGCCGACCGCGACCGCGCCTGGAAGAGCGGCGATCTGACCGCCTTCATCGACGCGGACGTGGAGTTCCACCGCACCATCGCCGCCGCGGCCCACAACAGCGTCCTCGCCGAGCTGTACGAGCACCTCAGCGACGCCCTGCGCGCGACGCTCCAGTCGGTCATCGGCGCCCCCGTCCCCGATTCCGTACGCAACCAGTACGACGCGCACGAGGCCATCGTCGACGCCATCGAGGCGCGGGACGCCGAGGGCGCCGAGCGTGCGGCGCTGGCACACCTCGCGCAGGGCATGGCGGCCCTGCGCGAGAGCGCCGGCGACCGCACGGAGTCCGAGCGCCCGAAGGGAAGGCAGCAGTGACCCGGGAGAAGACCAGCGCGCCCGCGCACGCCCCGGCGCCGGCCGCGCCGCCGGCGGCCCCGCCCGGCGCCACCGGCCGCCGCGCCCTCCACCTCGGCATCGGCGTCGTCCTGCTGGCCCTGAACCTGCGCCCGGCGCTGGTCGCGGTCTCCCCGCTGGCCGGCACCATCCGCGACGACAGCGGGATGTCGGCCGCCGCGACGAGCCTGCTCACCGCGCTGCCGCTGCTCTGCTTCGGCCTGCTGGCGCCGCTCGCACCGCGGCTGGGGCGGCGGCTGGGCATGGAGCGGTCGCTGCTCGGCACGATGGCGCTGATCTGCCTGGGCACCGCACTGCGCCTGCTGGACTCGGTGGCGGCGCTGTTCGCCGGGACGATCGTGATCGGCGCCGGGATAGCCGTCGCCAACGTCCTGCTGCCCGGCCTGATCAAGCGCGACTTCCCGTCCCGGGCGGGCCTGATGACCGGCCTGTACTCCATGTCGCTCTTCGGCGGCGCGGCACTCGCGGCCGGTGTCACCGTCCCCGTCCAGCAGGCCGCCGGTCTGAACTGGCAGGCGACGCTGGCCTGCTGGGGCGCGCTGGCGGTGCTGGCGCTGGTCTGCTGGCTGCCGCAGGTCCGCAGCCGTACCCGGGTGCCGCGAGGCGCGGCCGGCGAGGCGGCGCACCCGGTGCGCGGCCTGTGGCGCGACCCGCTTGCCTGGCAGGTCACCGGCTACATGGGCCTGCAGTCGCTGAGCTACTACGCGGCCGCGGCATGGCTGCCGACGATGCTCACCGACGCCGGGATGAGCGCGGGCGACGCCGGCTGGATGCTGTCCTTCTCGTCGCTGCTGGGCATCGCGGGCTCGTTCCTCGCCCCCGTCGTCGTCGGCCGCCGGCTGCCGGCCGGTGTGCTGGCCGCCGTCGCGGCGGTGCTGTGCGCGGCCGCCTTCACCGGCGTGCTGGTCGCGCCGGTCGGCGGCGGCTACGTCTGGATGGTGCTGCTCGGCCTGGGCCAGGGCGCGGCGATCAGCCTGGCGCTGCTGTTCATCGTCCAGCGCGCCCCGGACGCCCGGCACACCGCCCAACTGTCCAGCATGGCGCAGTGTTTCGGCTATGTCCTCGCCGCCACCGGCCCGGCCGTCCTGGGCGCCGTGCACGACGCCTCCGCCAGCTGGACGGTGCCGCTCGCGCTCCTGCTGGCGCTGCTGCTCCCGCAGATCGCGGTGGGCCTGGGCGCGGCACGACCGCGGCATGTGGCGGGCCGGTAGCCGCGCGGGGGCGACCGGGGCCCGCTGGGGCCCCTAGGGCCTGTCCGATGGGTCGGGGTCGGAAAGACCGCGGCGTCTGGTGCGGTGCATCGCAAGGCGCCGGAGCGTCTCGATAGCGGAGCTATCGGGATGATTCGGCAACGCCGCGAGGTGCCGTGCCAGACGCCGCGGGCCCGGCCAGGACCCATCGGACAGGCCCTAGAGCCAGCCGTTGCGCTTGAAGCCGCGGTGGATGACCCAGCAGGCAACCACGATCAGCGCCATCACCAGCGGATAGCCGAACGTCCAGTGCTTCTCCGGCATGTGCTCGAAGTTCATCCCGTACACCCCGCAGACCATGGTCGGCACCGCCAGGATCGCCACCCAGGCGCTGATCTTGCGCATGTCCTCGTTCTGGGCGACGGTGACCTGGGCGAGATGGGCCTGGAGTATGGAGTTGAGCAGTTCGTCGAAGGCGTTGATCTGCTCGGTGACGCGGTCGAGGTGGTCGGCCACGTCCCGGAAGTAGGTCTTGATCCGGGGGTCGACCTGCCGCATCGACCGGGTCGCCAGCTCCCGCATCGGCGGGTCCAACGGGGCCACCGCGCGCTTGAGTTCCAGCAGTTCGCGCTTGAGCTGGTAGATCCGGCCCGCCCCGGCGCCGCCGCGGACCGAGAACACCTCGCTCTCGACGTCGTCGATGTCGTCCTGGACGGCGGCGGTGACGTCCAGATAGTCGTCCACCACGAGGTCGGCGATGGCGTGCAGGACGGCGGACGGCCCGAGCGCCAGCTGCTCGGGGACCCGCTCCAGATGCTCGCGCAGCGGGCCCAGTGAGCCGTGCCCGCCGTGCCGCACCGTGATCACGAAGTCGGTGCCGGTGAACACCATGATCTCGCCGGTCTCCACCACTTCGCTGGTGTCCGTGAGCTGGTCGTGCTCGACATAGCGGACGGTCTTGAAGACCGTGAACAGCGAGTCGTCGTAGTTCTCCAGCTTGGGCCGCTGGTGGGCGAGGACCGCGTCCTCGACGGCGAGCGGATGCAGCCCGAACAGCTCGACGATTCCGGAGAACTCCTTCTCGGACGGCTCATGCAGCCCGATCCAGACAAATCCCCGGCCGGACCTGCGGACCCGCCGTATCGCCACGTCGGCCGGGTGGTTGCCGTCCTGCCGCACCCCGTCCACGTACACCGCGCAGTTGACCACGGCGGTGCCGAGCGGGGAGCGCGCCGGGTGACTGAGGTCGACACCCCGGGTACGCGGCTGCGGCAGCCGGACGGCCTTGCGGAGGTTGCTGATCATCGACACCCGGCAAGTATGGACCGCGCGGAGCCGCGAAGGGTATGGCAAAGCGGCTGTTTTTACGCGGGCGCGGGCCGCCCCGGCGACGGGCGGCCCGTGCGCCGGGGTGGCGGGGGCCCGGTCGCCGGGCCGGTGGGGCGGCGCCCCTCAGGAGGCCAGGGCCGGCTGCTGCTCCGCCTCGGCGCCGGCCGCCGCGGCCTCCTCCGAAGCGGCCGGCTCCCCCGCCGCCTGCTGCGCGCCGGCCCGCCGCGGCAGCCAGAACAGCAGGCCGAGGACGACGACCAGACCGCCGGAGACCCACCACAGGGCGTGCGTGGTGGCGTCGATGAACCCGGCGCCCGGAGCGGCCCCGCCCTTCGCCCCCGCGTCGTCGGCGACCGCGAAGAACGCCACCGACGACAGCGCCAGGCCGAGCGCCATGCCCAGCTGGCCGGTGGTGTTGAAGATGCCGGACGCCGAACCGGAGTGCTCGGTCGGCACCTCGGAGATCGCCGCATCCGTGATCGGGGCGACGATCAGCCCCATCCCGCCGCCCAGCAGCAGCATCGCCGGCGCCATCTGCCAGGACGTGAGGGCGGCGCCGTAGTGCCCGGCCTGCCAGAGGTACAGCAGCGCGCCCGACAGCATGATCAGCGCGCCGGCCTGCAGGACCTTGCGCCCGAAGCGCGGCACCAGCTTCTGTACGGACATCCCGGCCGCGGCCGAGCAGGCCACCGAGAACGGCACCCCGGTGAGCCCGGCGTGCAGCGGGCTCCAGCCCAGGCCCAGCTGCATATGGAGGGTCCAGATCAGGAAGAACAGGCCGGTGACCACGCCGAACGTCAGCTGGACGCCGGAGCCCGCGGCGAACGTCGTGACCCTGAAGAGGGAGAGCTCGACCAGCGGTGAGCCGTCCTTGCGGGCCTTGGCGCGCTCGTAGCGGACGAAGAGCGCCAGCACCACCGGGCTCGCGGCCATCGAGACGAAGCCCCACAGCGGCCAGCCGTCCTCGCGGCCCTGGGTGAGCGGGTAGAGCAGCATCAGCAGCCCGAGGGTGGCCAGCGCGGTGCCGACGAGGTCCAGGCGCAGGGCGTCGGAGGACCGGGACTCGGTGATGAAGCGGCGGCCGAGCAGGATGCCGGCGATCCCGACCGGAAGGTTGATCAGGAAGATCGGGCGCCACTCCAGACCGAAGAGATCGCCCTCGGTGAGCAGCGCGCCTATCAGCGGGCCGCAGACCGCGCCGAGGCCGATCACCGCGCCGAACATCCCGAAGACCTTGCCGCGCTCGTGCGCGGGGAAGGTGACGTGGATGATCGCCAGCACCTGCGGCACCATCAGCGCGGCCATCGCGCCCTGCAGCACCCGGGCGCCGACCAGCATCCCCGGGGTCGCGGCCAGGCCGCACAGCGCGGAGGCCACGGTGAAGCCGCCGATGCCGAGCAGGAAGAGCTTCTTGCGGCCGTAGATATCGCCGAGCCGGCCGCCGGTGATCAGTCCGAGGGCGAAGGCGAGGGCGTAGCCGGCGGTGACCCACTGCAGGGCACTGAAGGAGGCGCCGGTGTCCCGCTGGATGCTGGGGATGGCGATATTGACGATGGTCGCGTCGACCAGGTCCATGAAGCTGGCCGTGAGGACGACGGCGAGCGCCGTCCAGCGTCTGCGGTCGGCCGTCGGGGGGACGGTCGTGGTCATGGCGTATCTCCAGTGATCGGCTCGTTCGACGTCGTCGACACTAAGGGTCGTCTAGGACAGCACCGGTCCTACTTGGACGGGCATCATCGGTCCCATGAGTGAGACGTCGGCACGACTGCTGAACCTGCTGTCCCTCCTGCAGACCCCGCGCGAATGGCCCGGCAGCGAGCTGGCCGGACGGCTGCGGGTCACCACCCGCACGATCCGCCGCGACATCGAGCGGCTGCGCGAGCTGGGCTACCCCGTGCACGCCACGATGGGCGCGGAGGGCGGCTACCGGCTGGCCGCGGGAACCGCGATGCCGCCGCTGCTGCTGGACGACGAGGAGGCGGTGGCCATCGCGGTCGGCCTGCGCTCGGCGGCCGGCCACACCATCGAGGGCATCGAGGAGGCGTCCGTACGGGCGCTGGCCAAGCTCGAACAGGTGCTGCCGGCCCGGCTGCGGCGCAGGGTGGGCACGCTCGGTACGGCCACCGTCCCGATGCCCGCCGGGGACGGGCCGACCGTCGACCCCGAGCATCTGACGGTGCTGGCCGCGGCCATCGCCAACCACGAGCGGCTGCGCTTCGCCTATCGGGCGGGCGCCGGCGCCCGCAGCAAGCGCCTGGTGGAGCCGCACCGGCTGGTCGCGGCGGGGCGGCGCTGGTACCTCGTCGCCTACGACAACGACCGCGAGGACTGGCGGATCTTCCGGGTGGACCGGCTGAGCGAGCCGTTCCCCACCGGCGTGCGGACCCCGCCGCGCGAGCTGCCCGCCGCCGACGCGGGTGCGTATGTGCGCGAGCGGATGCAGGGGAGGGCCCCGGCCTTCCGGGCCGTGGCGACGGTCCGGGCACCGGCCGCCGAGGTGTCGGCACGGCTGGGCGGACCGGCCGCGGGCGAGGTTACCGCGCTCGACGAGGGGTCCTGCCGCTGGCGCAGCGCCCCCGAATCCCTGGAGTGGCTGGCGGTGCGGCTGGCCATGCTGGGGCGCGAGTTCACCGTGCACGAGCCGCCGGAGCTGACCGCGTATCTGCGCCAGATGGCGGGACGGGTGAGCCGGGCGGCCGGGCCGGCGGAGGACGAGGTGGCGGAAACCACACCCTGACGGAATACCCCTAGGGGGTATAAGGTTGGGACAGTGGAGGGGCACACTCGCACCAGACCGAGGAGCACGCATGACCACCGTGACCGGAGAGCGCGACGTCGAGCTGCGGATCGGCGGGATGACCTGTGCCTCGTGCGCGGCCCGCGTCGAGAAGAAGCTCAACCGCATGGAGGGCGTCACCGCCACCGTCAACTACGCCACCGCGAAGGCGCAGGTGGCCTACGAGGGTGACGTCTCGGTCGCGGACCTGATCGCCACGGTGGAGCGGACCGGCTACACCGCCGCCGTCCCCGAGCCGCCGGCCGCCGCACCGGCCCGCGCCGAGGCCGACGGCGACGCCGGCGACACGGCGGACGACGCCCTCACCCCGCTGCGGCAGCGCCTGCTGATCTCCCTCGTGCTGACCGTCCCCGTGGTCCTGATGGCGATGGTGCCGCCACTGCAGTTCACGTACTGGCAGTGGTTGTCGCTGACCCTCGCCGCCCCGGTGGTGGCGTACGGCGCCTGGCCGTTCCACAAGGCCGCCTGGACGAATCTGCGGCACGGCGCCGCCACGATGGACACCCTCATCTCGATGGGCACCCTCGCGGCGCTGGGCTGGTCGCTGTGGGCGCTCTTCCTCGGCCACGCGGGCATGCCCGGGATGACCCACCCCTTCGCGCTGACCATCGCCCGCACCGACGGCAGCAGCTCCATCTACCTGGAGGCCGCGGCCGGGGTCACCACCTTCATCCTGGCCGGGCGCTACTTCGAGGCGCGCGCCAAGCGGAAGGCCGGCGCGGCGCTGCGCGCACTGCTGGAGCTGGGCGCCAAGGACGTCGCCGTGCTGCGCGCGGGCCGCGAGGTGCGCATCCCCACGAACGAGCTGCGGGTCGGCGACCACTTCGTCGTACGCCCCGGGGAGAAGATCGCCACCGACGGCACGGTCCTGGACGGCGCCTCCGCCGTGGACGCGTCGATGCTCACCGGCGAGTCGGTCCCGGTCGAGGTCTCCCCCGGTGACACGGTCACCGGCGCCACCGTCAACGCGGGCGGCCGGCTGGTGGTGGAGGCCACCCGGGTCGGCGCGGACACCCAGCTGGCCCGGATGGCGCGGCTGGTGGAGGAGGCCCAGAACGGCAAGGCCGCGGCGCAGCGGCTGGCCGACCGGATCTCCGCGGTGTTCGTCCCGGCCGTGATCGTGCTCGCCCTGGGCACCCTCGGCTACTGGCTCGCCACCGGCGCCGGGGCGGTGGCCGCCTTCACCGCGGCCGTCGCCGTCCTGATCATCGCCTGCCCGTGCGCCCTGGGGCTGGCCACCCCCACCGCCCTGATGGTCGGCACGGGGCGGGGCGCCCAACTGGGCATCCTGCTCAAGGGCCCGGAGGTGCTGGAGTCCACCCGCAAGGTCGACACCATCGTCCTGGACAAGACCGGCACGGTCACCACCGGCGAGATGTCGCTGACCGGGATCCACCTCGCCGCGGGCGTCGACGAGACGCAGGCGCTGCGACTGGCCGGCGCCCTGGAGCACGCCTCCGAGCACCCCGTGGCCCGCGCCGTCGCCGGCGGCGCCGAGTCCCGCATCGGCGCGCTGCCCGCCCCCGAGGACTTCGGATCCGTCCCCGGCCTGGGCGTCCACGGAGTCGTCGAGGGGCACACCGTCCTGGTGGGCCGCGAGAGGCTGCTCGCCGACCGGGGCCTGGCCCTGCCGGCCGGGCTGGCCGCCGCCAAGGCGGCCGCCGAGGCCGAGGGCGCCACCGCCGTCACCGTCGGCTGGGACGGCGCGGCGCGCGCGGTCCTGGTGGTCTCCGACGCGGTCAGGCCCACCAGCGCCGAGGCGGTCCGGCTGCTGCGCGGCCTGGGACTGACGCCGGTGCTGCTGACCGGCGACAACAAGGCGGTGGCCGAGGCCGTGGCGGCCGAGGTCGGCATCGACGAGGTGATCGCCGAGGTACTCCCCGAGGACAAGGTGGCGGTCGTGGCCCGGCTGCAGTCCGAGGGACGCTCGGTCGCCATGGTCGGCGACGGCGTCAACGACGCGGCCGCGCTGGCCCGCGCCGACCTGGGGCTGGCGATGGGCACCGGCACCGACGCCGCCATCGAGGCCGGCGACCTCACCCTGGTGCGGGGCGATCTGCGGGTGGCGGCGGACGCCATCCGGCTGGCCCGCGCCACTCTCAGCACCATCCGGACGAACCTGTTCTGGGCGTTCGGCTACAACGTCGCCGCGCTGCCGCTGGCCGCGGCCGGGCTGCTCAACCCGATGATCGCCGGCGCCGCGATGGCCTTCTCCTCGGTCTTCGTCGTCGGCAACAGCCTGCGGCTGCGCCGCTTCCGTCCGCTGGTCCGCACGGCCGCCCACGGCTGACCCACGCCCGGCGGCCGCCGCGGTTCTGGTGCCTGTCTCCAGTTCTGGGGCCGGAACATTGGTCGATCGCTCACCCGCAGGCCGCGGCCGGCGGGTGAGACTGGTCAGGCATCGACCGTCCACGTACAGGGGAAACCATGACCGGGTCACGCGTCCTGGCTCTCGGCCATTACCAGCCCTCCGGCGTGCTCACCAACGACGATCTCGCCAAGATCGTCGAAACCGACGACGCCTGGATCCGCAGCCGGGTCGGCATCCGCACCCGCCATGTCGCGGCGGCCGACGAGACCGTGGACTCGATGGCGGCCGCCGCCGCGGCCAAGGCCCTGGCCGGCAGCGGCCTCGTCCCGCACGACATCGACCTGGTCCTGGTCGCCACCTGCACGGCCACCGACCGCAGCCCGAACGCCGCCGCCCGGGTCGCCGCCAAGCTCGGGCTGAACGCGCCGGCCACGATGGACATCAACGTCGTCTGCTCCGGCTTCACCCATGCGCTGGCCGTCGCCGACCACGCCATCCGGGCCGGATCGGCGACGAACGCCCTGGTCATCGGCGCGGAGAAGTTCACCGACGTGGTCGACTGGACGGACCGTACGACCTGTGTGCTGGTCGGCGACGGGGCGGGCGCCGCGGTGGTCACCGCCGCGCCGGAGCCGGGGATCGGCCCGGTGCTGTGGGGCTCGGCCCCCCAGATGGGCGGCGCGGTCCGCATCGAGGGCGAGCCGGCCCGGTTCGCCCAGGAGGGCCAGACCGTCTACCGCTGGGCGACGACCCAGCTGCCGGCGATCGCCCGCCAGGTCTGCGAGCGCTCCGGGATCACCCCCGCCGACCTCGCGGGAGTGGTGCTGCACCAGGCCAACCTGCGGATCATCGAGCCGGTCGCGGAGCGGCTCGGCGCGGTCAACGCGGTGGTCGCCAAGGACGTCGTCGACTCCGGGAACACCTCCGCCGCCTCGGTGCCGCTGGCGCTGTCCAAGCTGGTCGAGCGCCGGGAGGTCTCCTCCGGCGACCCGGTCCTGCTGTTCGCCTTCGGCGGCAACCTCTCCTACGCGGGCCAGGTCATCCGCTGCCCGTGAGGCACGGGGCGCGGCCCGGCCCGCCCCCGGCCCGCCCCCGGCCCGCACCGGGCACGTCCGATTCGTTCAAGACCGCCGTGCGGCGGGCTGCCTACGCTCGCGCCATGACCACCACCCCACGGGACCCGCACCCGTTCCCCCGGTTCGCCGCCATCGGCGTCGTCGTCTCCGACATGGCCGCGTCCCTCGCCTTCTACCGCCGCCTGGGCCTGGACGTCCCCGCCGGGTCGGAGGCCGCCCCGCACGCCGAGGCACGGCTCCCCGGCGGTCTGCGCCTGATGTGGGACTCGTACGTCACCGCCCGCGCCATCGACCCGGACTGGACGCCTCCGCCGGCCGGAACCCCTACGGGGCTGGCGTTCGAGTGCGACGGCCCCGCCGGGGTCGACACCCTCTACGCGGAACTCACCGGCGCCGGCTATACGGGCGAGAAGCCGCCGTGGGACGCGTTCTGGGGACAGCGCTACGCGGTCGTACAGGACCCGGACGGCCAGGGCGTGGACCTGTTCGCGCCGCTGCCCGAGAAGGCGCCCTGAGGGGCCGCCGGCCGGTCGTGGGGGCCGGCCAGGACCCATCCGGACAGGCCCTAGCTCCCGGACTGCTCACGCAGGTAGTGCGCGCCGCACAGGAAGCAGAACGGCTCGGCCCTGCCGGTGCCCCATGCCTCGGCCGGCTGGGTGGCGGCGGCCGGCGCCAGGTCCCGTCCGCACATGGCCGTGGTGGTGCCCACCCGCGTCATGTGCCAGAGCTTTACCGGGGTGTCCTCGTGCGGCAGGACGCCCTCGTCGTACTCGGCGCGAATCTCGTGCTCCATGGCGGTGCACCTCCTACCCATACGATGCGCCCGCGGACCGGGGGCCACAACGCCAGGCGACCGCCGGTGGGCGCCGGTCAGAACACCGACCATCCCGTCAGCGTCGTGAAGTGGTCGAGCGCCGCCGCGCCCGCGACCGAGTTGCCGCGGGCGTCGAGTCCGGGGCTCCACACGCACAGCGTGCAGCGGCCGGGGATGACGGCGATGATCCCGCCGCCGACGCCGCTCTTGGCGGGCAGCCCCACGCGGTAGGCGAACTCCCCGGCCGCGTCGTACGTCCCGCAGGTCAGCATCACCGCGTTGATCCGCTTGGCCTCGCGGGCCTCCAGCAGCCGGCTGCCGTCGGCGCGCAGCCCGTGGCGGGCCAGGAAGCCGCCGGCCACGGCCAGATCGCGGCAGCTCATCTCGATCGAGCACTGCCAGAAGTAGTGCTCGATGACGCTGGGGACGGGGTTCTCCAGATTGCCGAAGGACGCCATGAAGTGCGCGAGGGCGGCGTTGCGGTCGCCGTGCGCGGCCTCCGAGTCGGCCACCGCCTGGTCGAAGGCGAGGTCGGGGTTGCCGCTCTCCTCGCGCAGGAAGTGCAGCATCGAGGTGCTGGCGTCGCCGGTGAGGGTCTGCAGCCGGTCGGTGACCACCAGCGCGCCCGCGTTGATGAACGGGTTGCGCGGGATGCCGTTCTCCGCCTCCAGCTGGACCAGCGAGTTGAACGGCGTCCCGGACGGCTCGCGGCCGACCCGCCGCCAGATGTCGTCGTCGCCGCCGGGGCCGCCGTGGCTCTGCGACATCACCAGCGCCAGCGAGAAGGTCTTGGAGATCGACTGGACCGAGAACGGCACCTCCCAGTCGCCGACCCCGTACACCGCGCCGTGTATGTCGGCGACCGCGATCCCGAAACGGTCCGTCGACACCCGCTCCAGCGCCGGTATGTAGTCGGCGACCCGCCCATGTCGCACCAGCGGCCTGGCGTAGGCCGCTACCTCCTCAAGAACGGCCTGGTAGTCCATGACCGACACGCTAACCCGGGGCGAGCAGCACCCCCATGGGAGCCCCCGCCAGTGACTTCACCTCGCGCGCGAGGTGCGCCTGGTCCGCGTATCCGGCGCGCAGGGCGACCTCGGCGTAGGGCGTCCCGCGGCGCGCCAGATCGAGCGCGCGGACGAGCCGGAGCACTCGGGTGAGGGTCTTGGGGCCGTAGCCGAAGGCGTCCAGGCTCAGGCGGTGCAGCTGGCGTTCGCTCAGCGCCACGGCGCGGGCGACCTCGGCGACGGGGCGGCCGCGGGCCAGCGCCGCGGCGACGGCGGCGGTCCGGCCGTCCGGTGCGGCCGCCTCCCGCAGACGGGCCGCGGCGGCCTCCTCCAGCACCCGGGCGACCGGTCCGGGCTCCCCGGCCGCCGCCGCCCGCTCGGTCAGCTCCCGTACTGCGGCGGCGGGCCACAGGTCGGTCAACGGCACCCGCAGGTCGCGTAGTTCACGGGCCGGTACGCCGAGGACGGGCGGGGCCTGGCCGGGCGCGAAGCGCACCCCGACGTAGCGAGTGCCGGGCGGGACGCCGTCGGGGCGGTAGGGCCCGGTGTCCGGGCCGGCCACCAGCAGCCGGCCCGCGCTCCAGATCAGGTCCATGCAGCCGTCGGGCAGCACCGGCCGCGCCGACGGCGTCGTGGTGGTGGTCCACAGCACCGCGCCGGCCAGCCGGGACGCCCGCTCCCGGTACCCGCCCGATACGCCGGGCGGCCCACCTGTGTCGCGCTCTCGGCCCATGTCCCTCAGCCTGGCACGGGAACCCCACGGCCGTCCGCGCCGTTGATCCCTTACGACACGGACCTCACGGAGGTGGCACATGTCAGGGTTTCTCGACCGCGCCAAGGAGCAGGCCCAAAAGGGACTGGCGCAGGGCAAGCAGAAGGTCGACGAGGTGCAGCAGCACCGGCACGGCAACGACCTGCTGAAGAAGCTGGGCGCCGCGTACTACGCCGAGCGGCGGGGCAGCGGTTCGCCCGAGGCCACGCAGGCGGCGCTCACCGCGCTGGAGGCGCACATCAGCGCACACGGCGACGGGTTCCTGCACGGATAGGCACCCAAGCCGCCCGGCCGGTCGGGTGCCGGACCCGCGGCGGCGGCCGAAACCGCTCGTACAGGCCCCGAACGACCGGTCCGTTTTATTCCGTTCCACTCCATCGGTGCCGGACCGTCCCGTACAAGCGAGGCAGGAGGCGGTGCGCGGCCGGCGGCCGCCGCGCACGCATCGGAGTGGGGCCATGTCCCGACCGCTGTCCGCCGAACAGTTCCTCGACGCGCTGAAGTCCGAGGGGCTGCGGGTCGTCGAGACCGACGGCTGGAGGACGCACAACCGCGACGACAAGGGGGCCTGGGGCCCGGTGCACGGCGTGATGGTGCACCACACCGGCACGTCCGGCGCCGAGCGCACCGTCCGGCTCTGCCGCGACGGCCGGCCGGATCTGCCCGGCCCGCTGTGCCACGGCGTGATCACCAAGGACGGCACGGTGCATCTGGTGGGCTGCGGCCGCGCCAACCACGCGGGGCTCGGCGACGGCGACGTGCTGCGCGCGGTGATCGCCGAGAAGCGGCTGCCGCCGGACAACGAGGCCGACACCGACGGCAATCGCGTCTTCTACGGCTTCGAGTGCGAGAACCTCGGCGACGGCCAGGACCCCTGGCCCGAGGCCCAGCTGGCGGCGCTGGAGAAGGCCGCGGCGGCGGTCTGCCGGGCGCACGGCTGGGGCGAGCGCTCGGTGCTCGGCCATCTGGAGTGGCAGCCGGGCAAGGTCGACCCGCGCGGCTTCACGATGGACGCGCTGCGCGAGCGGATCGGTGCGCTGCTGAAGTGAGCGGGCCCGCCGCTCGCCCAAGGCGGGCGGCGGGCCGGCGCCGCCGCCCCCGCGCGACAATGGGCCGCGTGACCCGCACCGTCCCCGATCCGCCGCCCGACCTGCGCGCACTGCGCCCCCGGCTGCCCTCGCCCCTCCAGGAGATCGAGGACGAGCCCTTCGCACGCCGCGGCGTACGGCTGCTGCTCAAGCGGGACGATCTGATCCATCCGGACCTGCCGGGCAACAAGTGGCGCAAGCTGGCGCCCAATCTGCGGGCCGCGGCCGCCGCCGGCGAGCGCGCGCTGCTGACCTTCGGCGGCGCGTACTCCAACCATCTGCGGGCCACCGCTGCGGCCGGCCGGCTGCTCGGCTTCGCCACCATCGGCGTGGTCCGCGGCGACGAACTGGCCGGCGCACCGCTCAACTGGTCGCTGGCCCGCTGCGCCGCCGACGGGATGCGGCTGCACTTCGTCGACCGGGCCGCCTACCGCCGCAAGACCGAGGCGGACGTGCTCGACGCGCTGCACGACCGCTTCGGCGCGTTCCGCGTCATACCGGAGGGCGGCAGCAACGCGCCGGCCGCACAGGGCTGCGTGGAACTGGGCCGGGAGCTGCGCGGCGCCGCGGACACGGTCGCGGTGGCCTGCGGTACCGGCGGCACCCTGGCCGGTCTGGCCGCCGGACTGGCGCCCGGCCAGCGGGCCCTCGGTATCCCCGTCCTCAAGGGCGGCACCCCGCACTTCCTCCAGGAGACCGTCGAGGAGCTGCAGCGCGCGGCATTCGGGGCACCGCGCGGCGACTGGCGGCTGGAGACCCGCTTCCACTGCGGCGGATACGCCCGCAGCACCCCGCAGCTGGACGCGTTCGCCGACGCCTTTACCGCGCGGCACGGGCTGCCCCTGGAGCGGGTCTATGTCGCCAAGCTGCTCTACGGGTTGACCACGCTGGTCGAGGAGGGCGCCTTCCCACCGGGCAGCACGGTCGCCGCGGTCGTCACCGGCACGCCGTGAGGTGCCGCCGCCAAGGCGCCCCACCGGGCTACTCGGCGCCCTCCCGGTACGCCGCCGCCTCCTCCAGGTCCAGCCTGCGCAGCAGCGTGCGCATCATCTCGTCGTCGATGCGCCGGGCGTCGCGCAGGCGGACGAAGACCCGCCGCTCGGTGTCGATCATCTCCCGGGCCAGCCGGCGGTAGGTCTCGTCGGCGGACTCCCCGGTGACCTCGTTGACCGCGCCCAGCCGCTCCCACACGGAGTTGCGGCGCCGCTCCATGACGGTGCGCAGCCGGTCGGCGAGCGGACCGGGCAGCGCGTTGCGCTCGTCCCGGAGCAGTTCGTCCAGACGCTCCTCGGCGGCCCGCGAGGCCTCGCTCTGGGCCTGGGCCTCGGCGAGCGTCTCGGCCTGGGCGTCCCGGCCGGGCATCCGCAGGGCGCGGATCAGCGGCGGCAGGGTGAGGCCCTGGACGACGAGGGTGGCGATGACGGTGGTGAAGGTCAGGAAGAGCACGAGGTTGCGGGCGGGGAAGGGGCCGCCGCCCTGCACCGTGGCCGGGATGGAGAACGCGATGGCCAGCGACACCACCCCGCGCATCCCGGCCCAGCCGACGATGACCGGCGCGGTCCAGGTCGTATCGGGCTCGCGGGTGCGGATCCGGGCCGAGAGCAGGCGCGGCACATAGGTCGCGGGAAAGACCCAGACGAAGCGGGCCACGACCACGACGAGGAACACCACGACCGCGTACCAGAGGGCCTGGGCCCCGCTGAACTCCCCCAGGCCGCGCAGCACGACCGGCAGCTGCAGCCCGATCAGCGCGAAGACCGCCGACTCCAGCAGGAAGGAGATCATCTTCCAGACGGCCTCCTCCTGGAGCCGGGTCTCGAAGTCGACCTGCCAGGAGCGGTGCCCCAGATAGAGGGCGACCACGACGACGGCGAGCACCCCGGAGGCCCCGACCTGCTCGGCCGCCGCGTAGGCGACGAACGGGATGAGCAGCGACAGGGTGTTCTCCAGCAGCGCCGATTCGCACAGCCGGACGCGCAGCCAGTGCAGCGGCACCATCAGCACGACACCGATGCCGATACCGCCCACGGACGCCAGGGCGAACTCCTCGATCCCGCCGGCCCAAGTGGCACCGATCCCGACGGCGGCGGCCACCGCCACCTTGTACGCGGTGATCGCGGTGGCGTCGTTGACCAGCGACTCGCCCTGCAGGATCGTCGTGATCCGGTGCGGCAGCCCGAGCCGGCGGGCGATGGCGGTGGCCGCGACGGCGTCCGGCGGGGCGACGACGGCGCCCAGGACGAGGGCCGCGGTCAGCGGCAGGTCCGGGATGAGCAGGTAGGCCGCATAGCCGACCGCCAGCGTCGCGAACAGCACATAGCCCACCGACAGCAGCGCGACCGGCCGCAGATTGGCCCGCAGGTCCAGGTAGGAGCTGTCCAGGGCGGCGGTGTGCAGCAGCGGGGGCAGCACCAGCGGCAGCACGATGTGCGGATCGAGGGGGTAGTGCGGGACACCCGGGATGGCGGACGCCGCGAGCCCGGCGGCCACCAGCAGCAGCGGCGCCGGCACCGGCGTCCGGCGCGCCAGCCCGGCCACCGCGGCGCTCCCCGCGACCAGCAAAAACAGCGGCATCACAGCCATCGGCCCGTCCCGTCCCCGTACCCGTCGCCATCGGTCCCGGCGATCTAACCTGGCCATCATGAGTGAGTGCAGCGAGCGAATCACAAGAAGGTGCGTGCCTCGCGAACGCGAGGCCGGGCGGAGCGGGGGATCGGCATGAGCGAGTGCGCGCACGTCGCCGACCTGCCGGGCGCCGAACCGGCCCCGCTGAGCGCCACCTGCCTGGAGTGCCTGGCCGTCGGCAGCCACCCCGTCCAGCTGCGCCTGTGCCTGGCCTGCGGCCATGTCGGCTGCTGCGACTCCTCGCCGTACCGGCACGCGACGGGGCACTTCGAGGAGACCGGCCACCCCCTGATGCGGACGTTCGAGCCGGGTGACTCCTGGCGCTGGTGCTTCGTCGACCAGCAGCTGGTGTGACCGGGAGCCGGCGCGCGCAGGACGGAGCGGCCGGGAGGCGGTGCGCGCAAAACGACGAGTGACATTCGGCGGAGTCCGTTTACCCTTCACCTATGATCCGCGAAGCGACCCCGGACGACGTCCCCGTCATTCTCGCCATGATCGGCGAACTGGCCGCGTACGAGCGCGCCCCCGAGGCCGCACAGGCCACCGAGCCGCAGCTGAAGGAGGCCCTCTTCGGCGCGCAGCCGGCCGCCTTCGCGCTGATCGCCGAGGCGGACGGCGCCCCGGTGGGCTTTGCCCTGTGGTTCCGGAACTTCTCCACCTGGACGGGCACGCACGGTGTCTATTTGGAGGACCTCTACGTCCGCCCCGAGGCGCGCGGCGGCGGCCACGGCAAGGCGCTGCTCGCGGCCCTCGCGAAGATCTGCGTGGACCGCGGATACGAGCGTTTCGAGTGGTCAGTCCTGGATTGGAATGAACCGTCCATCGGTTTTTACCGGTCGATCGGTGCGCAGCCCATGGACGAATGGACCGTCTTCCGGCTCACTGGAGGGGCACTGCACGACCTGGCAGCCGGCCCGCACGCCAACGGAGCGTAATCGGCCTCGATTTGACGGTGCACACCCCTAGCCACTGTCCGTACCCGCAGTTTTACAATCAGTGACAGCTAAGGCATGCGGCGGCCTCGGGACGGCTGCCGCCCGGAGGCGGCCGTGCCTCTTCCGGGCGACACCGGCCCGCAGATCGCGATAGCGTCACAGCCGAACCATGTGCCGCGCCGGATCGTTCTCCTTTCACTCGACAGGAGAAAGAGCCGGAGCGAAATATCCCGAACAACGCGAATATCGCGCATTCCAGCTCAACCAGCTTGTGCCACCTTGGAGGTGAGGGTGTCCCAGATCGCAGGCGAGCCCGGGACTCAGGACTTCGTGGAAGTCCGTCTGCCCGCTGCGGGTGCCTACCTGTCCGTGCTGCGTACGGCCACGGCCGGGCTCGCAGCCCGCTTGGACTTCACCCTCGACGAGATCGAGGATCTGCGCATCGCGGTCGACGAGGCATGCGCGATCCTGCTGCAACAGGCCGTCCCCGGCAGTGTGCTGAGCTGCGTCTTCCGCTTGATCGACGACGCACTGCAGGTGACCGTGTCCGCCCCGACGACCGACGGCCGTGCCCCGGAGCGCGACACCTTCGCCTGGACGGTGCTCTCCGCACTCGCCGGCAAGGTCGATTCCACCGTCGCCGAGGACCGTACCGTCACCATCAGTCTGTACAAGGAGCGCGGCGCCGGTCCCGGACCGTCATGACCGAACAGGGGGCCCCGTGAAAGATCTCGAACGCGGCGGGCGGATGGCGTCGAGTGCGACCATCCCCGAGCAGCAGGCCCGGCCGCATCCGGTGGGAGTGGACGACCACGGCGGCCATTTGGACGCGGCGGAGCAGGCGGAGCGGGCAGACCACATGGACCACAGCGAGCAGCAGGGTCAGCAGGCGCATCGGCAGGACGCGCCCGCTCCCGACGACAAGCTGCACCACCAGCAGCATTCCCAGGAGCCGCAGGACCGCAGCGGCGCCCGGGCGATGTTCTACGAGCTGCGCAAGCTGCCCGAGGGCTCCCCGGAGCGGGCGGAGCTGCGCAACACCCTTGTCCGCATGCACCTCCCGCTCGTCGAGCATCTGGCCCGGCGCTTCCGCAACCGGGGCGAGCCGCTGGACGATCTGACCCAGGTCGCCACCATCGGCCTGATCAAGTCGGTGGACCGCTTCGACCCGGAGCGCGGCGTGGAGTTCTCCACGTACGCCACCCCCACCGTCGTCGGCGAGATCAAGCGGCACTTCCGCGACAAGGGCTGGGCGGTCCGCGTCCCGCGTCGCCTCCAGGAGCTGCGGCTGTCGCTGACGACGGCGACCGCCGAGCTCTCCCAGCGGCACGGCCGGGCGCCGACCGTCCATGAGCTGGCCGAGCATCTGGCGATCTCCGAGGAGGAGGTCCTGGAGGGCCTGGAGTCCGCCAACGCGTACAGCACGCTCTCCCTGGACGTGCCGGACACGGACGACGAGTCCCCGGCCGTCGCCGACACTCTCGGCGCCGAGGACGAGGCGCTGGAGGGCGTGGAGTACCGCGAGTCCCTCAAGCCGCTGCTGGAGGACCTCCCGCCGCGCGAGAAGAAGATCCTGCTGCTGCGCTTCTTCGGCAATATGACCCAGTCGCAGATCGCCCAGGAGGTCGGCATCTCCCAGATGCACGTCTCCCGCCTGCTGGCCCGCACCCTCGCCCAGCTCCGCGACAAACTGCTCGTGGAGGAGTAGCAGACGACGGCCCGCGGGGGCGGGGCCGGCAGTCACGACGATCACGGCAATCACGTGCAGGCCACCTTGGCCCCGCCTGTGGGTACGGTTCCGTTCCGGTCCTGCCCGTGAGCCCTTCCTGGCCGCGCCCTACGGGGAACTTACGGCCGCCCTGCCGGCGTGGCACCGTTCACCCCTGCCCCCATGGGCAATGCGATCCCGGCCCCGCACCGCGGGTCCCGCCCCCGACCTCGCCCACTCCCACTCCCACGAGGAACGAGCCCCGGCGCACCCCGCGCCATCCCCGCCCCACGGGGAAAGCCACCCCACCGCCCCCAGCCACGGTCACAAAGGCGGTACGGACCCCGCCCTCACCGGACCCCGCCCTCACTGGGCCCCGCCCTCACCGGGCCCCGTTCTCACCGGGGCCTCGTCCTCACCGGGACCCGCCCCCACCGGGACCCCGGCCCCACCGCCCGCAGCCGCAGCCACGACCCCGGTGGCAGTACGGAACCCGGCCCTCCCCGACCCGCTCCAGCGCCGCCCCGCCTCACTCCAGCGCCACCCCCGCCTCACTCCAGCCCCGCCCGACCCCATGCGGAATACCGCCCCACCCGCACCCTGTTGTGGCCCGCAGGGGGCCCTCGCACCCCCTACGGGATCCGTTCGCCCCTCCCCTACGGGGTCTCCGCGTCGCGGCGTCCCTCGCGGCCTACGCGGTCATGCGCCGCCCAGGCACCCAACCGCCCACGGGCTCTCGCGATCTTGCGTTGCCTACGGGTTCTCCCGCGGCCCGATGCCCAGTGCCTCGGTGGCCGTCGGGTTGACCAGCAGGACGAGCACGACGAGCGCGGCGACGGCCAGCGCGATACCGGCGGCGATCAGCGCCCCGCCGCCGTTGACCAGCGTCCAGGCCACCGGCAGCGCGACGATCTGCGTGATCAGCGAGGGGCCCCGGCTCCAGCGGCGCCGCAGCCACAGCCCCCGGGCCGCGACCAGCGGCAGCGCGGCGAGCGCGAGCACGGTCAGCCCGCCCATCTCCGCCTGCCGCGCACTGTCCGGCGAACCGACCAGCCCCATGATCAGCATGTACGCACCCAGCGCCGCGAGCGCGATCCCCTCGACCGCGGTGAGCGCCGCCGCGGCGCTCAGGCGGGCAGGCCGCGGCCCGGACGGCTCGTTCGGCGCGGCCGCGGCGGGGGCGCCGGCCGCTCGCCGCGCGGACTGTTTCTGCTGACTGCTCACCCCAGCAGGGTAGCGCCGGCCTCCCGGAGCCCGGGGACGCCCCGGATCCGGACGGGGCGCAAGACCGGTAACAGCAGGTAGGTACGCTGCTGCACATGCGCGCACTCCTCGTGGTCAATCCCGCTGCAACCACCACCAGTGCCCGCACCCGTGAAGTACTCGCCCACGCACTCGCCAGCGACCTCAAGCTGGAGGTCGCCGAGACCCGCTACCGGGGGCACGCCCGCGATCTCGCCCGGCAGGCCACCGAGGGCGGGGAGACCGAACTGGTCGTGGCGCTCGGCGGCGACGGCACGGTCAACGAGGTCGTCAACGGTCTGCTGGCGAACGGCCCCGACCCGGACTCGCACCCCCGGCTGGCCGTCGTCCCCGGCGGCTCCACCAATGTCTTCGCCCGCGCGCTGGGGCTGCCCAACGACGTCGTGGAGGCGACCGGCGCCCTGCTGGACGCGCTGCGCGACGGCAGCGAGCGCACGATCGGCCTGGGCCTGGCCGCCGGCACCCCGGGCACCGAGGACGAGGGCGTACCGGAGCGCTGGTTCACCTTCTGCGCGGGCTTCGGCTTCGACGCCGGCGTCGTCGGCCGGGTCGAGCAGCAGCGGGAACGCGGCAAGCGTTCGACCCACGCCCTGTACGTGCGACAGGTCGTACGGCAGTTCCTGGGCGAGGCGAACCGCCGCCGGGGCGTCATCACCCTCGAACGTCCGGGCGGTGACGACGGCTCCGCGGACCTCGTCGAGAACCTGGCGCTGGCCATAATCTGCAACACCGCTCCGTGGTCCTACCTGGGCAATCGGCCGATCTACCCGTCCCCGGACGCGTCGTTCGACACCGGGCTGGATCTGTTCGCACTGAGCAAGCTCTCGTCCCCCGCGGTGGCCCGTTATGTCACCCAGCTGCTGACGTCAACACCCGAGCGCGGCCCCCATGGCAAGCACGCGCTCTCACTTCACGACCTCACGAACTTCACCTTGCATTCGCAGGTGCCGCTGCCCTTCCAGATGGACGGTGACCACCTGGGCCTGCGTACGAGTGTGACGTTCACAGGCGTTCGCCGTGCACTGCGTGTGATTGTGTGAGCAGTAGGGCCTAAAGTCCTTTCACTCGAACGTTTAGGCTGGTTCCCACCCCCTGGAATGACGGCTGTGACCGAGGCGACACCAAGGAATCAAAAAAAAGTTTCCGGAAGGGGTTGTATCCGCAGCCGAGGTTTGCGAGTCTCTTCATGGCGATCGGGACGGCCGCTTTAACGGCCCCCTTGAGAGCCCGAACCCCCTCCTCATTCCACAGGACCGCACCAGTTCGCAGCTGGAGATCGGCCCTTCCCTTGTGGAGGGATTCGTGAAAGCGTTCACATTCACAAGCAACGATCCCGTCACACGAGGAGATGGAGCAGCCATGGACTGGCGTCACCGCGCCGTTTGCCGCGAGGAAGACCCCGAGCTCTTCTTCCCTATCGGCAACACCGGTCCTGCGCTGCTGCAGATCGAGGAAGCCAAGGCCGTCTGCCGCCGCTGCCCCGTCATGGAGCAGTGCCTGCAGTGGGCGCTCGAGTCCGGCCAGGACTCCGGCGTCTGGGGTGGTCTGAGCGAGGACGAGCGCCGCGCGATGAAGCGCCGTGCAGCTCGCAACCGGGCGCGCAACGCCAGCGCCTGAGCCAGCCGCCCCGTGGCCCCCGAGCCGCAGCGCGCAGTACACCCGATGCACCATCGGCGCTGAATAGCCCGGTCGTTATCGCATCGCAATAGCTTTGAGCCCCGGACCGTATGGTCCGGGGCTTGTTGCTGTTCGGGCCGGGTCCATTTCCCTTGCCGGAGCGGATATCGGTTCCGCCTCGGTACGGTCTCGAAAACGCTTCGCCGCGCTGTCCGCAGTATCG
Source organism: Streptomyces sp. NPDC026575 (assembly GCF_055567415.1). Lineage (NCBI taxonomy): Bacteria > Bacillati > Actinomycetota > Actinomycetes > Kitasatosporales > Streptomycetaceae > Streptomyces > Streptomyces sp. NPDC026575. The sequence continues at coordinate 5,392 of NZ_JBVHQM010000032.1, read as the reverse complement.
CTTCCCCGTAACGCTTTCCGCCCCGGTTCGCCGGGCCGCTCCCCCGTCCCGGTATACGGCCCCGGGTCTCAGTGCTGCTTCTCGGGGCGCACGGGCACGTCGAGGACCACCTGGGTGCCGCGGCCGGCCGCCCGCACCATGTCGAACTTTCCGCCCAACTCGCCTTCCACCAGGGTCCGTACGATCTGCAGCCCCAGGTTGCCGGCGCGGTGCGGGTCGAATCCCTCGGGCAGCCCGCGGCCGTTGTCCTGGACGGTGACCAGCAGCCGCGGTTCGGTACGGCTGCCGCCGCGTACCGCGCCGACCTCGACGATGCCCTGTTCCGCCTGGTCGAAGGCGTGCTCCAGGGCGTTCTGGAGGACCTCGGTGAGCACCATCGACAGCGGCGTGGCCACCTCCGCGTCCAGGATGCCGAAGCGGCCGGTGCGGCGGGTGATCACCTTGCCCGGGGAGATCTCCGCGACCATGGCCAGCACCCGGTCCGCGATCTCGTCGAACTCGACCCGCTCGTCGAGGTTCTGGGACAGCGTCTCGTGCACGATCGCGATCGAACCGACCCTGCGTACGGCCTCGTTGAGGGCCTCGCGGCCCTGTTCGGAGTCCATCCGGCGGGACTGCAGCCGCAGCAGTGCGGCGACCGTCTGCAGGTTGTTCTTCACCCGGTGGTGGATCTCCCGGATGGTGGCGTCCTTGGTGATCAGTTCCCGCTCGCGGCGCCGCAGCTCGGTGACATCGCGCAGCAGCACCAGCGAACCGATGTGCGTGCCCTTCGGCTTGAGCGGAATGGCGCGCAGCTGGATCACGCCGTCGTTGCCCTCGACCTCGAACTCCCTGGGGGCCCAGCCGCTGGCGAGCTTGACCAGGGCCTCGTCCACCGGGCCGCGGGCGGGTGCCAGTTCGGCGGTGGCCTGGCCCAGGTGGTGGCCCACCAGGTCGGCGGCGAGGCCGAGCCGGTGGTAGGCGGAGAGCGCGTTGGGGCTGGCGTACTGGACGACGCCGTCCGCGTCGAGCCGGATCAGTCCGTCGCCGGCGCGCGGCGAGGCGTCCATGTCGACCTGCTGCCCGGGGAAGGGAAACGTTCCGGCAGCGATCATCTGGGCGAGGTCGGAGGCGCTCTGGAGGTAGGTGAGCTCCAGCCGGCTGGGGGTGCGCACGGTCAGCAGATTGGTGTTGCGGGCGATCACGCCGAGCACCCGGCCCTCGCGGCGCACCGGAATGGACTCCACCCGGACCGGAACTTCCTCTCGCCACTCCGGGTCGCCCTCGCGTACGATGCGGCCCTCATCCAAGGCGGAGTCCAGCATCGGACGGCGCCCCCGGGGAACGAGATGGCCCACCATGTCGTCCTGGTAGGAGGTGGGCCCGGTGTTGGGGCGCATCTGGGCGACGGAGACGTAGCGGGTGCCGTCGAGGGTGGGGACCCACAGCACGAGATCGGCGAAGGAGAGGTCGGAGAGCAGCTGCCACTCCGAGACCAGCAGATGGAGCCACTCGAGGTCGGAGTCGCTCAGAGCGGTGTGCTGGCGGACGAGATCGTTCATGGAGGGCACGTCTTGGAGCCTACCGGCGTACGGTGTATGTGTTGTGCCTGCACGGGCATGGACAAGTAAGAATGGTCTAGTCCAGAATTCAGAAAAGACCTCCGTTCTCCCCGCACAGGAGAGCGGAACGAGGCCGATGGCGCTCTCTGCCCTGACTGCGCCAAGGCCTCCGATCGACCGGCCCCAGGACGGGGTGGCGCCCCTACCGCACATGGGGACACCCCCCGCCCGCAAGGCGGGGCCGGCCGATGTCAGCTCCGGGCTGCGGTGCCGGACAGGTTGAGGGTCCTGTCCCGGCGCCGCGGCCCGCGGGTGTTTTCGAAGGGGCCTCAGGCCGTCGCGCCGCTCGCCGTCCGCGGCCAGGCCGCCATCGCCAGCTCGGCGATCGACGCCAGCTCCGCCTCCGCCGCACCGTCCCGCGCCTGCTGGGACATGCCCTGGATGACGGCGCCCACGAAGCCGGCCAGCGCGCCGGCGTCCGTGTCGGCCGGGAGCTCCCCCGCGGCGATGTCCGCCCGGATGGCGCTCGCGATCTCCCGGATGTTCGACAGCCTCATCTCCCGCAGGAAGTCGGCGACTTCGACGGACGCGGGAGAGATGTTCAGCGCGGCGCTGATGACCAGGCAGCCGCGCGGGCGGCCGGGCAGGGTGTACTCGACCGCGGCCTCGCGCAGTGCGCGTCCGACGCCGCGGCGGGCGGTCGGCTCCTCGGCCACGGCGCGGGAGATGAAGCCTCCGTAGAGCCGCCCGTACTCGGCGACGACCTCGTCGAACAGCGCCCGCTTGTCGCCGAAGGCGGCGTAGAGGCTGGGGGCGCTGATGCCCATGGCGCGGGTGAGGTCGGCGATGGACGTGGCCTCGTAGCCCTGCTCCCAGAAGGACCGGACCGCCCGCTCCAACGCCGTCTCGCGGTCGAAGGACCGGGGCCGGCCGCGCTGCTTCGTTTCCTTGGTCGCCATGGGAGGAATTTTATAGCGGTCGGTACGGAACGCGTGCTACGGTTTTTCTGTAGCGAGCGATACAAAAATGCGGGATCGCTCGGGAGCAGGGGGCGCGCGCCTGCACGGACGCGCGCACGCACGAACAGGGAGGGGCACGGCCATGGGCGCGCTCAGCGGCAGGACGGCACTGGTCACAGGCGGCAGCAGGGGGATCGGCCGGGCGATCTCGGAGCGGCTGGGGAGGGACGGCGCGCGGGTCGGCGTGCATTACGGCCGCGACGAGACCGCGGCCAAGGAGACGGTCTCGGCGATCGAGGCGGCGGGGGGCCGGGCCTTCGCGGTCCGGGCGGAGCTGGGCGCGCCGGGAGACGCCGAAGCGCTGTGGACCGCGTTCGACGAGCAGGCCGAGGGGTTGGACATCCTGGTCAACAACGCCGGGATCAACAAGGCCGTGGACGGGACGCTCAAGCGGATCGGCGAGGTGACGGCGGAGGACTTCGACCACCTCTTCGCGGTCAACACCAAGGCGCCGTTCTTCATCGTCCAGCAGGGGCTGTCCCGCCTGCGGGACGGCGGGCGGATCATCAACACCTCGACGGGGCTGACGCGCGGCGCGGCCAAGCCCGAGCTGATCGCCTACGCCATGACCAAGGGCGCGCTCGACGTGTTCACCTCGACGCTCGCCAAGGACCTGGGGCCGCGCGGGATCACGGTGAACGCGGTGGCGCCCGGGGCGGTGAACACCGATATGAACGCCGGCTGGCTCAGGGGCGAGGCCAACACCGAAGCGCAGCGGCGACTGGCGGAGATGTCCCCGCTGGGCCGGATAGCGCAGGCCGACGACATCGGAGACGTCGTGGCCTTCCTGGCCTCGGACGACAGCCGCTGGGTGACGGGCCAGTGGATCGACGCGACGGGAGGCGTCCTGCTCTGACGGCCGATGGCCCGATCTCGGGGGGCTCGCGGCCTGGACGCCTTCCGGGCCGCCCCTCGCCCTCATCCTCCCGGCGGCACCCGTTCCGGTGGTCTTCCGGTGGCCTTCCGGTGGCCTTCCCGTCGCCGGAAGGACGGGGAATCGTGTCACATCGTTCGCGGGCGCCGCCGGGACCGGATGCCCACCCTCTGATAGATTGGTCTATACCACATGACCATATGAGTCCACTCTCCAGAACGGCAGGCCAAAGCGTGGAAGTTGTCATCGTTCCGGACGCCAGGGCGGGCGGCGAGCTGATCGCGGAGGCCATCGCGACCCTGGTGCGCCGCAAGCCCGACGCGCTGCTCGGTGTGGCCACCGGCTCGACCCCGCTGCCCATCTACGAGGCGCTGGCGGCGAAGGTCCGGGCCGGTGCCGTGGACGCCTCGCGGGCCCGTATCTGCCAGCTCGACGAGTATGTGGGCCTGCCTGCCGGGCACCCGGAGTCCTACCGCTCGGTGGTGCTGCGCGAAGTGGTCGAGCCGCTCGGCCTCGGCGAGGACTCCTTCATGGGCCCCGACGGCACGGCCCGGGACGTGCCGGCCGCCTGCGAGGCGTACGACCGCGCGCTGGGCGAGGCCGGCGGGGTGGACCTCCAACTGCTCGGCATCGGCACCGACGGGCACATCGGCTTCAACGAGCCCTGCTCGTCGCTGGCTTCCCGTACCCGCATCAAGACGCTGACCCAGCAGACCCGGGAGGACAACGCCCGGTTCTTCGACAGCCTCGACGAGGTCCCCCACCACGTCATCACCCAGGGCATCGGCACCATCCTGGAGGCCCGCCACCTGGTGCTGCTCGCCACGGGCGAGGGCAAGGCGGACGCCGTGGCGCACGCCGTCGAGGGCCCGGTCGCCGCGCTGGTCCCGGCCTCGGCGCTGCAGCTCCACCCCCACGCCACGGTCGTCGTCGACGAGGCCGCGGCCGCCAAGCTGAAGCTCGCCGACTACTTCCGCGCCACCTACGCCGCCAAGCCGGAGTGGCAGGGACTGTAGGGCGCATCTCTCCGGTCTCTCCGGTCTCTCCGGTCTCTCCGGTCTCTCCGGTCTCTTCGGTCTCTCCGGTCCCTCCAGCCTCCGCGCCCCCGGCCACGGCGTGCCAGGGCGGCCGGGGCCGGAGGCGGGCCACTCGGTACCTCTCGCGATGGAGCGGCTCGGCCGGTGTGTCCGGTCGGGCGGCGATTCCCTGCTTACTGCCGGTTTATGACCTCTTTGAGCAGGATGGGTGAGGCGCGGCAACTGTCGTGCGCCCTGAGGTACCTGAGGAAGGATCAGCCGTGCGCTCACCCGTCGTCGAGGATTCCGTCGCCGTACCCGCCGCGCCGGGGCGTCGGGGCTGAGCGCCGTGGCCGCCTCTGCCCGGCAGCCCGCGCCGTCGACCGTGCCTCCGAAACCCGCCCATGGTCCGAAACCCACGGGGATTCCGGATCCCACGAGGAGCCCGAAGCCCACCGGGAGCCCGAAGCCCCTGGAGGACCCTGAGGCGCCCAGTAGCCCTGGGGCCACCCGGAGCGCCGAGCCGCGCCGGCGGCCGGCACCGTGGCTGCGGCCGACCATCCGGATACGGCTGACGCTGCTGTACGGCGGCATGTTCCTGATGGCGGGGATCGTGCTGCTGACGATCATCTACTTCCTGGCGGCCGACACCCTCAAGGACGGCACCCCCGAGATCAGGATCTTCGGCAGCAACGTCAGGGTGGGCAATATCGGCTGCCCCGACCTGCCGTCGGTCGGCACGGCCGGCGAGATCAACGCGGCGATCGGCGACTGCCTCCACGACCAGCGCACACTGGCGCTGAACACCTTCCTGCACCGCTCGCTGATCGCCCTGGTGGGGCTGGCCGTGGTGGCGTTCGCGTTCGGTTATGCGATGGCGGGGCGGGTGCTGGCGCCGTTGGGGCGGATCACGCGGACGGCGCAGCGGGTGGCGGGTTCGGA
>NZ_JBVHQM010000031.1:0-101227 GCF_055567415.1 Streptomyces sp. NPDC026575 | reverse complement strand
GAAATGATGCCGAAGAACGGCAGCGCGATGATGTACACCTCGGGATGGCCGAAGAACCAGAAGAGGTGCTGCCAGAGCAGAGCGCCACCATTGGCCGCATCGAATACATGGGCACCGAATTTACGGTCCGCCTCCAGCGCGAACAGCGCCGCCGCCAGCACCGGGAAGGCCAGCAGGACCAGCACACCGGTCAGCAGCACGTTCCAGGTGAAGATCGGCATCCGGAACATCGTCATGCCAGGCGCCCGCATGCAGATGATCGTCGTGATGAAGTTGACCGAACCGAGGATCGTGCCGAAGCCGGAGAAGGCCAGACCCATGATCCACATATCGGCGCCGACGCCCGGCGAACGCACCGCGTCCGACAGCGGCGAGTACGCGAACCAGCCGAAGTCCGCCGCACCCTGCGGGGTGAGGAAGCCGGCCACCGCGATCAGCGAGCCGAAGAGGTACAGCCAGTAGGCGAACATGTTCAGCCGCGGGAACGCCACGTCGGGCGCGCCGATCTGCAGCGGCATGATCCAGTTCGCGAAGCCGGCGAACAGCGGGGTGGCGAACATCAGCAGCATGATCGTGCCATGCATGGTGAACGCCTGGTTGAACTGCTCGTTCGACATGAGCTGCGTGCCGGGGCGGGCCAGCTCGGCCCGCATCAGCAGCGCCATGATGCCGCCGATGCAGAAGAACGCGAACGACGTGACCAGGTACATCGTGCCGATGGTCTTGTGGTCAGTGGTCGTCAGCCACTTCACGGCGGCGATACCGGGCTGCTTTTTCCGTACGGGCGGTGCTGCCGGAGCCGTATCGGCGGCGGCACCCTGAGGTTCGTTGAGGATGCTCACTGGTTCTTCGTCTCCGCATTCCTGGCGTGATCCGTCTGCTTGATGCCCGACGGCAGGTATCCGGCCTGGCCCTTCTTCTTCAGGTCCTGCAGGTGCTCCCGGTACCGCTCAGGGGAGACGACCTTGACGTTGAAGAGCATCCGGGAGTGGTCGACGCCGCAGAGCTCGGCGCACTTGCCCATGAAGGTGCCCTCCTTGTTGGGGGTCACCTCGAAGACATTGGTGTGGCCCGGGATGACGTCCTGCTTCATCAGGAACGGCACCACCCAGAAGGAGTGGATGACATCGCGCGAAGTGAGGACGAACTGGACCGTCTCACCCTTCGGCAGCCACAGCGTCGGACCGGGGTTGCCGGTCTGCGGGTTCCGGGTGCCCGGAACGCCCACGTCGTAGACACCGTCGGCACCGGCCGGCGCGGTCTTCTTCCACTTGTCCGGGATCGCCGAGAGCGCGCTGGAGTTGATGTTCGTGGTCGACTTGTCGCCGTCGACGTCCTCCAGGTAGTTGAACCCCCAGCTCCACTGGAAGCCCACCACGTTGATGACGTGGTCCGGCTTCTTGGAAGTCTTCAGGAGTGCGCTCTCATCACGCGCGGTGAAGTAGAAGAGCACCGCGATGATGATGAACGGGACGATCGTGTACAACGCCTCGATCGGCATGTTGTACCGGGTCTGCGCGGGGACCTCCACCTTGGTCCTGCTGCGGCGGTGGAAGATCACGCTCCAAATGATCAGGCCCCACACCAGCACGCCCGTTGCGAGGGCGGCGGCCCAGGAGCCCTGCCAAAGAGAGAGGATCCGCGGCGCCTCGTCGGTGACGGGCGTTGGCATGCCGAGGCGGGGGAAGTCCTTATATGTGCAACCAGTAGCGGTCGCCAGGACCAGGCCCGCAGCAAGCACCTGCGGCAGCTTCCGCCGCATCGGGCGCCGCGACGAGCGGTCGGAGCCGTTGGGACTCACGTAGCGCCTTCCCGAGAGTCTCGCCCGCGCGGTCGGCTGCGGCCTTACTCGCTGGTCGGTCGCCGCCCTGCGTCGGGCAGGGGTTTGGATGTTTATGCGGACCAAACCCTACTGGACGCTATTTGGGGTCGCGCGGGGAGGGTGCCCAACGCGCCGCGACGCACCCCTAAGGGGTGGCCGGGTCCTCCGGGAGGCGCCCTCGCCGCACCCGATTACCCGCTCCCACCAGGCATCTGACGGCGTGACCGGCATCGGCCCGCCCCGGCCCGGCGGGCCGGGCCGGGGCGGCCGGCCCGCGGACCGGCCGGGCGGGGGCCACCGCCGGGGACCACGGGGGGCTAACGTCTCGTACGTGCCCTACTTCGACGCCGCGTCCTCCGCTCCCCTGCACCCGGTCGCCCGTGAGGCGCTGCTCGCCTCGCTCGACGAGGGCTGGGCCGACCCGGCTCGCCTCTACCGCGAGGGCCGCCGCGGCCGGCTGCTGCTGGACGCCGCCCGCGAGGCCGCGGCCGAGGCCGTCGGCTGTCGGCCGGACGAGTTGGTTTTCACCCCTTCGGGTACGCAGGCGGTGCATCGGGGAGTCGCCGGTGCGCTGGCGGCCCGTCGGCGCGTCGGGCGCCGGCTGCTGCACTCCGCCGTCGAGCACTCCTGCGTACTGCACGCCGCCGAGGCCCATGAGGCGGCCGGCGGCACCCGCGCGGAGCTGGCCGTGGACCGGACGGGCCGGGTGGCGGCCGGCGATCTGGCCGCCGCGCTCACCCCGGACACCGCGCTGGTCGCCCTGCAGTCCGCCAACCACGAGGTGGGCACCGAGCAGCCGGTCGAGGAGGCGGCCGGGCTCTGCCGGGAGTCCGGCGTGCCGCTGCTGGTGGACGCCGCGCAGTCGCTGCCCTGGGGGCCGGTGCCCGGCGACTGGTCGCTGCTGGCGGCCAGCGCCCACAAGTGGGGCGGCCCGCCCGGTGTCGGTCTGCTCGTGGTCCGCAAGGGGACCCGGTTCGCGCCGCAGGGGCCCGCGGACGAGCGGGAGTCGGGCCGCAGCCCGGGGTTCGAGAACATCCCGGCGATCGTGGCTGCCGCGGCGTCGCTGCGCGCGCTGCGGGCCGACCCCGGGGCCCCCGCCGAGGCGGCGCGGCTGCGGCAGCTGGTGAACCGGATCCGCACCCGGGTGCCGGCGCTGGTCCCGGAGGTGGAGGTGGTCGGCGACCCGGTGCACCGCCTGCCGCATCTCGTCACCTTCTCCTGTCTCTATGTCGACGGGGAGACCCTGCTGCACGACCTCGACCGGGCGGGCTTCTCCGTCTCGTCCGGATCGTCCTGTACGTCCAGCACCCTGGCGCCGAGCCATGTGCTGCGCGCGATGGGGGTGCTGTCCGAGGGCAACGTCCGGGTCTCGCTGCCGTACGGGACGAAGGAGGCGGATGTCGACCGGTTCCTGGAGGTGCTGCCCGGGGTGGTGCGCTCGGTACGGGAGCGGCTGGGGGTGCCGTCGGTGGCGGCCGAGGCGCCCGAGGCCGGTGCGGCGGCCGAGGCCGGTGAGGCGCCGCGGACCGCGGCCGGCGCCGGGGCCGAGGACCTGGTCGTCGACTCCCTCGGCAGGCGCTGCCCCATCCCGGTCATCGAGCTGGCCAAGGTGATCGGCGAGGTGCCGGTCGGCGGGACGGTGACGGTGCTCTCCGACGACGAGGCCGCCCGGCAGGACATCCCCGCCTGGTGCACGATGCGCGAGCAGGAGTACGTGGGCGAGCGGGCGGCGGAACGCGGCGCCGCGTATGTCGTGCGGCGCCGCGTCTGAGACGTTCTTCCGGCCGGTTCAGGCCAGGTGCTGCTGGACGTCGGCGGCGGCCTCGTGGCCGTACGCCTTGGTGAAGCGGTCCATGAAGTGGCTGCGGTGCAGCTCGTACTCCTGGGTGCCGACGGTCTCGATGACCAGCGTCGCCAGCATGCAGCCGACCTGCGCGGCGCGCTCCAGGCCGACGCCCCAGGCCAGACCGGACAGGAAGCCGGCGCGGAAGGCGTCGCCGACGCCGGTGGGGTCGGCCTTGGTCTTCTCCTCCGGGACGCCGACCTCGATGGTGGCCTCGCCGACCCGCTCGATGCGGACGCCGTTGGAGCCGAGGGTGGTGACCCGGGTGCCGACCTTGGCGAGGATCTCGTCGCCGGTCCAGCCGGTCTTGGACTCGATCAGGCCCTTCTCGTACTCGTTGGAGAAGAGGTAGGTGGCGCCCTCCATGAGGGTGCGGATGTTCTCGCCGTCCATCCGGGCGATCTGCTGGGAGAAGTCGGCGGCGAAGGGGATGCCGCGGGTGCGGCACTCCTCGGTGTGCCGGATCATCGCCTCGGGGTCGTCCGCGCCGATCAGTACGAGGTCCAGGCCGCCGACCCGCTCGGCCACGTGCTGGAGCTCGATCAGCCGGGCCTCGCTCATCGCGCCGGTGTAGAAGGAGCCGATCTGGTTGTGGTCGGCGTCGGTGGTGCACACGAAGCGCGCGGTGTGCAGCACCTCCGAGATGCGTACGGAGCGGGTGTCGACGCCGTGGCGGTCGAGCCAGGCGCGGTACTCCTCGAAGTCGTTGCCCGCGGCGCCCACCAGGATCGGCTGGATGCCGAGCTGGCCCATGCCGAAGCAGATGTTGGGGGCGACTCCGCCACGGCGGACGTCGAGCTGGTCGACCAGGAAGGAGAGGGAGACCGTATGCAGCTGGTCGGCCACGAGCTGGTCGGCGAAGCGGCCGGGAAAGGTCATCAGGTGGTCGGTGGCGATGGAGCCGGTGACTGCGATACGCACGACGGGTCTGCTCCTGCGGGTGGCGGAGGGACTTGCGGACGTGGAGCAACGCTACCTGGCGGGGTGCAAAACCACCTGCGCATCCCGGACAGGCGGAACCTCCGAAACCAGTGGATAACTACTCAATAGTAGGTCTTTCTCCTCGGCGCGTGCCTGCGTACGGTGCCCCTATGACCAAGCCTGTGAAAGCCGTCACACCGCGTGTCGCCACCTCACCCGCCGATTCCGAGCCGGAGTCGCTCGACGAGCTGCGCGGGGACTGCGCACGGATGGCGGGGCGCTGGAAGGCCGGGCACCGGTCCGCGCCGAAGCCCGGCCGGGCGTCCGATCTGCACGGGGTCGAGGTTCCCGAGCGGTCCGCCGAGATCGTGGACCACATGTCCGACTACGGCGACTGAGCCGTTCGGGGAACCGCGCACGCCCCCGCTCCGTCCCATCGGCGTCCACCCCAGGGAGGGTGGCACGGCAGATGTTCAGCGGAGCTGAAGGAGCGATGCGGTGAACACCGAGGACACCCCCACGACCCCGGACCACCCCAAGGAGCGCCGGCGCCGCAGCCCGCTGCTGGTCGCCTCGATGGCCGCCGCGGTGCTGCTGGCCGGGGGCGGCGCGGCGTACTGGGCCTCGTCCGCGTCCGGCGACGAGGACTCCGGACCGGGTTCCGCGGGCCGGGCCGACCCGCCGCCGCTCGCGCTCGACGGGTACACGGGCGGCTCGATAGCGGCCGGTGAGCCCAATCCGCAGGGCGCGAAGTACAAGGCCGTGAAGAAGCTGCCCGGCGGCCCGTCGTCGGCGCCGGTGTACCGGCCCCAGGGCGAGATCAGCCGGGAGTCGGTGGAACGGCTGGCGAAGGCGCTGGATGTGGCCGGAAAGGTCCGCTCGGAGGGCACCACCTGGAAGGTGGGCGGGACCCCGGACGCCCGCAGCCCCGTCCTGCAGGTGAACAAGACCGGCTCGGGCTCCTGGACGTACGCGCAGTACGGCACCCCGGGCGGCACGAACTGCGCGCTGCCCGCCCCCGAGAACGGCAAGGACGGCGACCAGGCGGGCGCCGGCGCGTCGAGCCGGCCGGGCTGCCCCTCGTACCGCGGCGGCGGGGACATCACCACCGAGGACGACAGCAGCGGCAAGGACGCGGTGTCACCGGAGAAGGCCAAGCAGGCGGTGCGGCCGGTGCTCAAGGCGCTCGGCCAGGAGAGCGCCCGGCTCGATGCCGGCGGGCTGTCCGGCGCGGTGCGGATCGTCACCGCCGATCCGGTGCTCGGCGGGCTGCCGACGTACGGCTGGCAGAGCGATCTCCAGGTCGGCTCGGACGGCCAAGTGGTCGGCGGCAGCGGCCAGTTGGCGAACCCCGTCAAGGGCGCGGTGTACCCCGTGCTGAGCGCGGACAAGACGCTTGCGCGGCTGAACGCGGGCGGGGGCCGCACGCCGGCCGGCTGCCCGTCGGTGCCGCCCGGGAAGGGCGGCAAGGGCGACAAGGGCGGCCAGATCGCGCCGTGCGAGCCCTCGCCGACGAAGGCCCAGAAGCCGGCCGAGGTGACCGGCGCCGTCTTCGGGCTCGCGGTGCAGTACGTCAGCGGCGGCCAGGCGCTGGTGCCGTCGTGGCTGTACACGGTCCGCCAGCCGGGCGCCGGCAGCGGCCCGGACGCCACGACGACCGTCGCACACCCCGCGGTGGATCCGAAGTACCTGGCGCACAAGGACCGGACCCCGAAGGGGCCGTCCGGCAAGCCGGGGGCGATGGCGCTGGAGTCGTACGACGTGGGCGACGGCGGGCGGAAGCTGACCGTGCACTTCTGGGGCGGGGTGTGCAGCGTCTACTCGGTGAGCGCCGAGGAGTCGGACACGGCCGTCAAGACCAAGGTCGTCGGCAAGGACAAGAAGCCGGGTCAGGTCTGCGTGAAGATCGCCAAGGAGTTCACCAAGACCGTCACGCTGCGCGAGCCGCTGGACGGCCGGAAGGTGATCGACGTGTCGACCGGTGAGGCCGTACCGAAGCGGTAGCGGCAGGCCCGGACACGGATACGGCGAAGGCGGCGCCCCCACCCGGGGGACGCCGCCTTCGCCGTATGTGCGCGGACCCGCGATCCTTAGCTGAAGGAGTCGCCGCAGGCGCAGGAGCCCGTGGCGTTCGGGTTGTCGATCGTGAAGCCCTGCTTCTCGATGGTGTCGACGAAGTCGATGGAGGCACCGCCGAGGTACGGGGCGCTCATCCGGTCGGTGACGACCTTGACGCCGTCGAAGTCCTTGACGACGTCGCCGTCGAGCGAGCGCTCATCGAAGAAGAGCTGGTAGCGCAGACCGGAGCAGCCGCCGGGCTGGACCGCCACCCGCAGCGCGAGGTCGTCCCGGCCCTCCTGCTCCAGCAGGCTCTTGACCTTCGACGCGGCCGCGTCGGACAGGATGATGCCGTCGCTGACGGTGGTCTTCTCGTCCTGCACGCTCATCTACATCTCTCCCGGGTTGTACGGACCGCTTGTCATCGGATGCAACAAGCTGAAACCGGCGACGCCCCGGATTAATTCCGGCTGGGCGCTTCTTCTTCATGCTCGCACACCGGCGGCCGGGAACAGGTGGCCCACCGCACACAGGGCGGCGGTGATGCGTCACATCGACACTATGGCCATCGTCAAAGTGACGTGAAGCGGCTATGATAGATAGCGTCAAATAGACGAAAAGGCTTGTGCTCAAGAGCGCAAAGAGCTGTCCGCAGAGTAGAGAGGGTGCGTGTTGTGACCACCGCCCAGCCCCTGGACGTCCAGCCGACCCCGCTGGCCCTGCTCCTCCTCGGCCGTGAGGCCGACCCGAAGAGCGAGCGCGGCGTGGAGTGCCCCGGAGACCTCCCCGCCCCGTCCGACCCCGACCTCGTCGCGCGCGCCCGCGCGGCGAAGGAGAAGCTCGGCGACAAGGTCTTCGTCCTCGGGCACCACTACCAGCGCGACGAGGTCATCGAGTTCGCCGACGTCACCGGCGACTCCTTCAAGCTGGCGCGGGACGCCGCCGCCCGGCCGGACGCCGAGTACATCGTCTTCTGCGGCGTGCACTTCATGGCCGAGTCGGCCGACATCCTCACCGGCGACGACCAGCAGGTCATCCTCCCCGACCTGGCCGCGGGCTGTTCGATGGCCGACATGGCCACCGCCGAGCAGGTCGCCGAGTGCTGGGACGTGCTCACCGAGGCCGGCATAGCCGAGCAGGTCGTGCCGGTCTCGTACATGAACTCCTCGGCCGACATCAAGGCATTCACCGGCAAGCACGGCGGCACGATCTGCACCTCCTCCAACGCCGAGCGGGCGCTGGACTGGGCCTTCGAGCAGGGCGAGAAGGTCCTCTTCCTGCCCGACCAGCACCTGGGCCGCAACACCGCCGTCCGCGACCTGGGCATGTCCCTGGACGACTGCGTGGTCTTCAACCCGCACAAGCCGAACGGCGGCCTGACCGTCGAGCAGCTGCGCAACGCGAAGATGATCCTCTGGCGCGGCCACTGCTCGGTCCACGGCCGGTTCTCCCTGGACTCGGTGAACGACGTGCGGGCCCGCATCCCGGACGTCAACGTCCTGGTCCACCCCGAGTGCAAGCACGAGGTCGTGGCGGCCGCGGACTACGTCGGCTCGACGGAGTACATCATCAAGGCCCTGGAGGCCGCCCCGCGCGGCTCGAAGTGGGCCATCGGCACGGAGCTGAACCTGGTCCGCCGCCTGGCGAACCGCTTCGCCGCGGAGGACAAGGAGATCGTCTTCCTCGACAAGACGGTCTGCTTCTGCTCGACGATGAACCGCATCGACCTCCCCCACCTGGTGTGGGCGCTGGAGTCGCTGGCGGCCGGCAAGGTCGTCAACCGCATCGAGGTCGACAAGGAGACCGAGAGCTTCGCGAAGCTGGCGCTGGAGCGGATGCTGAGCCTGCCGTAGGCGCGGCGAACGGCCGCCGCACCCGTGGGGAGGCCCCTGCGGGTGCGGCGGCCGTCAGCTTGTGGCGGCCTCCAGGGTCCAGCGGACCTTGTCGTGGTCCTTGACCGCGGTGCCGCAGGGCCCGGTCGTGATCTTCTCTTCGTTGACGTAGGCGTTCCACTTCCGGTCGCCGTCCGCGGCGTCCCCGCGGATCTCGGTGACCACGAAATCCCCGGCCGCCTCGTCCCAGTGCGCCCGCACGCCCAGGTGGTACCTCCGGTCGGCGTCGGCCAGGGCGGTGAGCGGGGTGGGGCGCACACCGTCGGCGGCGCAGCGGAAGCCGCCGTACAGGGAGCGCGCCGCCGTGCGCACGATGCCCACGCTGCCGGTGAAGGCGCCGCCGGTGACCGCGACCCGGACCGGGGCGACGGGGCCGTCGGTGGCGGCCGGCGGCGCGAGCGCGAGGACGAGTCCGGCCGCCGGCACCAGGGCGGCCCTGCGGGCCGGAGCACAGCGCACGGTCTCCCGCCTTTCGTCGGTTTTTCACCCAAGGCCACCGTCGCACTACTCACCGCGATGCGCGAGCCGGTCGCTCGGGTGGCCCTCGATCCGCGACACGGCCCCCGGGGCCCGGCGAGGGCGGGCCCGGCTGGGCCGCCGGAGGGACGGAAACACCGCGCCGTCACCACGACAGCGTAACGCTGCGTAATCCATTCGTTGCCGGTTCGTTAGCGCGGTGATCCCGGTATCAGATCGGGTCCAGACAGGAAGGAAGTTCCGTCGTGGGTAAGGCAATGCGTATGGTCGCGGGCGCCCTCGGGGCCGGTGTGCTGGTGCTGTCGGCGACCGGCACGGCCGGTGCCAAGGGCTGGGATGGCGGGTTCTTCGACGAGGACGTGCACTGCGCGCCGACGTTCACCCTCCTGCTCCCCTCGGACGGTTGCCGTACGAACATCCTCATCGACAACCACCGGACGATCGCCAAGCTCAAGCAGACCGCCGGGGGCGACATCACCGACACCCTCGTGAGCGCCCGCAGGGGCGGCGGGGGCTTCGGGGGCTTCGCGGGCCTCGGCCGCTGATGCGGGCGCCGCACCCCGCGGTGCGCTGCTCCGGGGTGCGGCATGGCGTCTTGTGCCGCCCTATGCGTCGGTAGGGTGCTGCGCCGTCCAGCTCGGGACGGCGGAGAGATCGATCGGCTCGCCGGCCTCCAGGCCGGCGAGCCGCAGGTTCTCCTCCACGGTTTCGTGGACCGCGTCGAACTGCGGCTTTTCGAGTTCGAAGGTGGGGCTGGCGAAACGGCCCGGCCGCCCGGGGTGCGGGTTGCGGTAGAGCTGTTCGGAGCGGTCGCGGAGTTCCAGCATGGTGGGGATGGCCAGGGCCATCGCCCGGGGCTTGCCGTCGAATGCCTGCTGGAGGTAGGAGAGCAGGGCGGCGTAGCGGGTGTTGAAGGCGACGGCCTGCTCGTACACCTCCTTGTTCTTCTTGTAGTCGGTGACCTTGGAGTCGCCGTGGATCGGGTAGGCGTCGTCCCAGGTGACGTCCAGCAGGGGGCCGCTGGGCGGGTCCTTGGGGGTGTCGTGGGGGCCGTAGCTGCGGCCGGTGCAGATCTCGTTGAAGCGGAAGTAGTGGGCGAGCTGCCGCTGCTCGCCGAAGATCAGGTCGTCGCTGGTCCAGATGTGGTCGTCGAGGCCCTCGCCCTGTTCGCTGATGACGCGGATGGCGAGCTTGGCCGACTTCAGGTCGTGTACGGCGAAGACCTCGCCGCCGGAGTTGTAGAAGTCCTCCGGGCCGACCTGGCGTTCGGGCCGCTGGGGGAAGACCGCGGCCTCGCCGAGGTCCTTGACCAGCTTCTCCAGGCCCTGGCGGATGGCGTCGTAGAACTGGCCGATGGAGGTCCAGCCCTCCCCCGGCGCGGGGTCGGGGGCCAGTTTGCGGGGCAGCTCGATGCGCAGGAAGGTGCGCAGCGCGTCGGGCGAGAAGTGCTGGAGATGGATCAGGGGCACGTCCTTGTCGCTGCTGAACGGCAGCTTCGCCGGGTACTTGGCGACGAACTCCTTGCGGCCCACCACGGGCTTGCCGCCGACCGCGTTGAGGAGGTTCGCCACCAGGGTCATATGCAGCATCTCCTCCATCAGGACGCTGCGGATGGCGAAGTAGGCGGTGCGGTTGGTGCCCGGGTGGATGGAGTACATCCCGGTCATGTAGACGGGGATGGTGAGGTGCTCGACCTCCAGGGCGCCCTGGAGGTACCTGCGGAGCTCGTCGAGGGTCTTCGGGACGCCGAATCCCTGTGCGTGCAGGGCCATCGCGGTGATCACGCCGATGCCTCCTCGTGGGCGGGGCCGGCGAGCTCGACCGGGCGGCGGGCGTCGACGAGGTCCCGGTGGATCTGGGCGGCGCTGCGCAGGGCCAGCGCCATCATGGTGAGGGTGGGGTTGCTGGTGCCGACGGACGGCATGCTGCCGCAGCCGACGGCGTAGAGGTTGGGGTGGTCGTGGGTGCGCTGGTCCCGGTCCACCACGGACGTGGTGTCTTTGGTGCCCATGATGTGGGTGCCCGCTCCGTGCCCGGCTCCGCTGTAGGCGAGGTGGGTGCCGTTGTAGACGACGTGGCCGAGCGGGGGGACGCCGTTCTGCGGGGCGTGGTGGGTGTAGTCCTTGGCCTGGAGGAGGCCGAAGATCTGCTGGGCGACCAGGCGGGCGGCGTACAGGCCCTTGCGGACGTGGTCGTCGAGGTCGTAGGTGACGATCGGGCGGGGGTTTCCCATGGCGTCGCGGTAGCGGGCCGGATCGATGGTGACGCGGTTGTGCTCGTTCGCGGACTGCTCGACGGCGATCTGCAGCTGGAGCTGCCGGCCGATGGAGTGGCCCAGGAGGCTGCGCAGTTCGGGCCCGTAGACGCCCTTGTCCCGGATGCTGCCGTCGGGGTTGCCGCCGACGCCCAGGGCGGTGGCGACATTGCTGAGCGGGGCGCCGGTGGCCCAGCCCCAGCCCCAGTTGCCGATCTCGATGCGGAAGGGCGCGCGCTTGCCGCGTCCGGCTCCGCTGCGGAAGACCTCCCAGCCGGAGGTGTGCCCGGGGCCGCGGAACGGGCCGACCGGGCCCTTGTCCTCGGGGGCGAGCGCCCAGTTGAGGAGGGTGGGGTGGTCCATCAGGTTGCGGCCGACCTGCCCGCTCTTCTTGGCCAGGCCCGAGAACAGCAGCAGCCGGGCGTTCTCGATGGCGTGCGCGGCGAGGACGATCACGTCCGCCTCCGCGAGGTAGGTCTGGTGGACCGGTGAGACGGGGTCGGTGTACGTGCGGTACTCCACGCCGGTGACCCGGCCGTCCGACCGCGCCCGGACCCGGCTGACCACGCAGCGGGTGGCCAGGGTGACGGACTTGGGCCAGCCGGCCTGGATGCGCAGCGGATGCGACTTGGCCTGCACGGGGCAGATGGGGACGCAGCTGGCGTTGCCCACGCAGCGCTCGCCGTAGTTGGGGATGCCGACGGCGCCCTGGACGCGGTACGGGTCCCGGTAGGCGGGGTTGGGGGTGGAGTTGCGGGCCTGCGGCAGGCCGTACACGGTCAGCGCGTAGTCCTGGCCGGCCACGCCGTCCTTGACGACCTTGCCGTCGAGGTTCATGCACCGCTGGTCGATATAGCTCTGCGGGATGTGGTGCATGGGGTACTCGTAGGCGGGGTCGGTGACGGTGCCGAGGGCCCTTTGCTCCTTGGCGTTGCCGGCGACGCCGAACTCGCGCTCGGCCTCGGCGTACCAGGGCTGGAGTTCGGCGGCGGTGAAGGGCCAGTTCCGGCCGTACCCGTAGTCCTTGGCGGTGGCGAAGTCGTCGGGGAGCATGCGGGGGACGGCGCCGAGCCAGTGCATGGCGGCGCCGCCGAGCTCGCGCAGGTAGTCGGTGCCGTAGGGGAGCTTGCCGTCCTGGACCAAGTAGCCGTTGGCGGTGAACTCGGGCTGTCCGGAGGCAGGATCGGCCACCGGGGCGAGGTCGAGGACGTCGGGGTAGGGCGCGGCCTTGTTGCGGCGGTAGGCGGAGTTGGGGACCTTGGCGACGGCCGAGTAGTAGGTGGACAGGGAGTCCAGATAGCCGGGCCAGGTCTCGGTGCCGCTGTTGCCGGCCTCCAGGACGAGGACGTCCCAGCCCTGGTCGCCGAGGCGTTTGGCCAGTGCGCTGCCGGCCCAGCCCGCACCGACGACGATCACGTCGTAGCGGCGGCGGGCGGCGGCCTCCGCGGGGACGGGTCCGGTCATGGGGTGGCCTCCTCGGGGGTGGCGGCGGCTTCGCTTCGCGCGGCGGCCGCGGTGGGCACGGCGGACGGCGGGATGTGGCGGCTCAGGCGGTGGCCGGGGAGCAGCTCGTCGGGGATCGCGTCGGGGGCGACCTCACCGGCCAGTCCGGTGCGGTAGGGGACGTCGGCGAGGTCCGGACCGGTGCCGAGCCGGACGAGGCTCTGCCCGGCCGGCGCGGGCGGTTTGACCGCCCAGGTGCCGAAGCCCGGCGGTTTGGCGCCCGCCGGGTGGCCCTGGAAGGTGCGCCACACCAGGCCCTCGACGTAGGCGCTGGGCGAGGCGACGGACTCGGTGTTGGCGACCTCGCGCCGGAGCGTTGCGTGCGCCGCGGGGGCCAGCCGGGGCCAGGCGCCGGTGTACCAGAGGTAGATCAGCGCCCGGGCGACCTCGCGGTGGGGGAGGTCCAGGGCCTGGGGCCCCTTGCCCTGGGCTACGGCTTCCTTCCACTTGGTCCAGAACGTCGTGAACTGGGCGGCGCCCACCTGGCCGCGGGCGGTGTCCAGGTAGAGCCGGGCCATGCCGGTGGCGTACAGATCGAATGCGGCGAAGCCGGTCAGCGGCACGCAGTAGGTGACGAAGTCGCCCAGTTCGTCGGCTGGTTCGTCGGCTGCCCGGTCCGCTGTTCCATCGGCTGCTGCGGGGTCGGTCATCGCTCTCCTCCCGGTGCGGCATATTCGGGAGTCATGCTTCTCGGGCCCGGCGGGCGTATGCCGACAAGACTGGATAAACCACTGGAAGGCGTATGACGGGAGGTCAGTCGGGCGCCGCGGCCACCGGCGTACGCGGGAGCCCCCGCTGCCGTGCGTACGGCAGCGGGGGCTCCTGGTCGCGTCCCGGTGGCGGTCCCCCGGCTCGAACCGAGTCGGGGGCGGGGCCTAGACGCCCGCGGGCTCCGGGGTGCGGTCGGCCTCCTCGGGCCGCGCGCCGGACTTCGCGGCGCGCTTGGCGGCCTTCTTCTTCGCCCGGCGCTCCTTGCGGAGTTCGATCATCGCGTAGAGCGTCGGGACGAGGAGGAGGGTGAGCAGGGTGGAGGTGATCAGACCGCCGATCACGACCACGGCCAGCGGCTGGGATATGAAGCCGCCGTCACCGGTGATGGACAGCGCCATCGGCAGCAGCGCCATGATCGTGGCCAGCGCGGTCATCAGGATCGGGCGCAGACGGTGCCGGCCGCCCTCGACGACCGCCTCGACGACGCCGTAGCCCTGTGCGCGGTACTGGTTGATCAGGTCGATCAGCACGATGGCGTTGGTGACCACGATGCCGATCAGCATCAGCATGCCGATCATCGCCGGGACGCCCAGCGGGGTGCCGGTGGCGACCAGCAGGCCGATCGCGCCGGTCGCCGCGAAGGGTATGGAGACCAGCAGGATCAGCGGCTGGATCAGCGACTTGAAGGTGGCCACCAGGAGCATGAAGACGATGGCGATGGCCGCCAGCATCGCCAGGCCCAGCGAGGAGAAGGCGTCGGTCTGGTCCTGGGAGACGCCGCCGATCTTCGCCGTCGCACCGTCCGGCAGCTTCAGCGCGTCGATCTCGCTCTGCAGCTTGGCGCTGACCGCGCCGGTGTTGTCGCCGGTCGGCTTGGCGGTGATGGTCGCCGAGCGGGCCCCGTCGATCCGGGTCATCTGGACCGGGCCGGGCACGGTCTTCACGGTGGCGATGGTGCCGAGCTTCACCGGGCCGGCCGGCGTCGGGACGGCCAGGTTCTTCAGCTCGTCCTCGGTGGTGGCCGGGTGGGCCGACTTGATGACGATGTCCCGCTCGGTGTCGTCCAGGACGGCCTTGCCGCTGGTGGTGCCGCGGATCGCCTGGGCGACCGCGCCGCCGAGCATGGTCTGGTCGTAACCGGCCCCGGCCGCCTTGGCGTTGGGCTTGACGGAGATCCGCGGCACGCTCTGTGCCAGATCGCTCTGGACGTCGGTGACGTCGTCGAGCCCGGCGACGGCCTTGCGGACCTGCTCGGCGGCCTGCTTGAGGACGTCGGCGTCGCCCGCCTTGACGACCACGCTGAGGTCCTGGTTGCCGAAGCCGCCCCCGGCGGTGACGGTGGTGTCGCCGATGGACTTGCCGAGCTTGTCGAGCGAGGCCCGCAGGTCGTCGGTGACCTTGCCGGAGTCCGCGGAGTCCTTCAGCTTCAGCTGGTAGGAGGCCTGGTTGGCGCCGGTGCCGCCGCCGAAGGCCGCCATGAAGCCGGAGGAGCCGACGGTGACCTGGTAGTCGGCGATGTCGTCGTCGGCCGCGAGCAGCTTCTCGACCTTCTTGGCCTGCGCGTCGGACGCGCCCAGGCTGGTGCCGGGCTTGAGCTCCTGCTTGAGGGTGAGGGTGTCCTGGTCGCCCTGGTCGAAGAAGTTGGTCTTCAGCAGCGGGCCCATGCCGAACGTGCCGATGAGGATGACCACGGCGATGACCAGGCTGGTGATCCGGCGGCGGGTCGCGAAGCGCAGCACCGGGACGTACAGGCGCTGCAGCGGGCTCTGCGTCTCCTTCTCCTCGGCCTTGCGGCGCAGCTCGTCCACCGTGGTGCCCTCGGGGATCTTCGGGGCGCGCAGGAACCAGTACGACAGGACCGGGACGACCGTCAGCGAGACGATCAGGGAGGAGAGCAGGGCGACGGTCACCGTGAGGGAGAAGGAGCCGAAGAGGGCCCCGACCATGCCGCCGACCACACCGATCGGGAGGAAGACCGCGACCGTGGTGAGGGTGGAGGAGGTGATCGCTCCGGAGACCTCCTTGACGGCGGAGAGGATCGCCTCGCGGCGCTCCTCGCCGTAGCCCAGGTGCCGCTTGATGTTCTCCAGGACGACGATCGAGTCGTCGACGACGCGGCCGATCGCGATGGTCAGCGCGCCGAGGGTGAGCATGTTCAGCGAGAGGTCACCGGTCCACAGCACGATCAGCGTGATGACGACCGAGAGCGGAATGGAGACCGCGGTGACCAGGGTGGAGCGGAGGCTGAGCAGGAAGACCAGGATGACGATGACGGCCATGGCGAGGCCGAGCAGGCCCTCGGTGGTCAGCGACTCGATCGACTTGGAGACCGCGGGGCCCTGGTCGGAGGCGACCGTGACGTCGGTGCCCTTGCCCAGGTCCTTGCGGATGTCGGCGAGCTTGTCCTTGACCGCGTCGGAGATCGCGACCGCGCTGCCGTCCTGGTCCATCGTCACCATCACGGCGAGGCTGGGCTTGCCGTTGGTGCGGGTCAGGGAGGTCGGGGTGGCCGGCTCCTCCTTGACGGTGGCCACGTCGCCGAGGCGGACCGGCTCGGCGGCGGACTGGCCGGCGCCGGCACCGCCCGCGCCCGCCCCCGCGGCCGGCGCGATGCTCAGGTCCTTGATCTGCTGCACCGAGGTGAATCCGGCGCCGACCTGGACGGTCTTGCTCCTGCCGCCCTCGGCGAAGGAACCGGCGGGCACCGAGGTACCGCCGGCCTCCAGCGCCTTGCCGAGCGCCTGGGAGTTCAGCCCGGCGGCGGCGAGCTTGCGCTCGTCGGGGGTGACCGCGACGATCCGGTCCTGGACGCCGTCCACGGTGACCTGGCTGACGCCCTCGATGTTCTTCAGGTCCGGTACGACGCTGCGGTCGAGCTGGTCGGCCAGGCTCTGCTGGTCCTTGGCCGAGGAGGAGACGGCGAGGACGACGGTGGGGATGTCGTCCGTCGAGCCGGCCACCACCTGCGGGTCGACGTCCTTGGGCAGCTTGGCGCGGGCGCGGTTGACGGCCTGCTGGACGTCGGCGACCAGCCGCTTGGAGTCGTTGCCGTAGTCGAACTGCGCCATGATGACGCCCGAGCCCTCGCTGGACGTCGAGGTGACGCTCTTGATGCCGTCGACCGCCTGGACACCGTCCTCCAGCGGCTCGATCACCTGCTTCTCGACGACATCGGGCGAGGCACCCTGGTAGGGCGCCAGCACGGAGACCATCGGAAGCTCGATGGAGGGCAGGAGCTGCTGCTTGAGCTGCGGGATCGCGATGGCGCCGAAGGCGATCGCGACGATCGACATCAGCGCTATCAGGCCCCGTTGTACGAGGCTGAGTCGGGACAGCCAGGACATGGGTGGGGTCTCTCTCTTCTGTTCTGAAGGCGGTCTGGGCGTAGGGACCGTCCCGGTGTGCGGACGGCCAGGGGGGATCGGAGAGACACCCCCTGAGGACGGCGGGGCCCACGCGGGCCCGACGGCCGGGGCGCAGGGCTCCCCGGGGCCTTCGCGGGCCCAGATACACCTTCGGCCATGGCCAAGCCGGTTTTCCTCGCTCGCAGGTCGGTTTCCGGCCCGCGCCCGTACCGCGTTCGGAGTAGGGCTGCTCCACCCTCACTGCACCCGTGGGCGTACGAGTCCCGACTCGTAGGCGATGACCACCAGCTGGGCGCGGTCGCGGGCCCCCAGCTTGGCCATCGCGCGGTTGACATGCGTCTTGACCGTGAGCGGGCTGACCGCCAGCTGCTCGGCGATCTCGTCGTTGGACAGCCCGCCGGCCACCAGGACCAGCACCTCGCGCTCACGGCCGGTCAGGCTCGCCAGCCGCTCCGTGCCCCGGCCGCCGGGTCCGCCGTCGGCCGGACTGCCGCCCTGGGCGAGGAACTTGGCGATCAGGCCCTTGGTCGCGGCGGGCGACAGCAGCGCCTCGCCGGCCGCCGCGATCCGGATCGCGCCCAGCATCTCGTCCGGCTCGGCGCCCTTGCCGAGGAAGCCGCTGGCGCCGTTGCGCAGCGACTGCACCACATAGTCGTCGACCTCGAAGGTGGTCAGGATCACCACCCGGACGTCGGTGAGCTGCGGGTCCTGGCTGATCATGCGGGTGGCGGCCAGGCCGTCCACACCGGGCATCCGGATGTCCATCAGGACGACGTCGGGGCGCTCGGCCTTCGTCAGCTCGTAGGCCCGGGCACCGTCGGATGCCTCCCCCACCACCCGCATGTCCGGCTCGGAGTCGACCAGCACCCTGAAGGCGCTGCGCAGCAGGGCCTGGTCGTCGGCGAGCAGCACCTTGATCGTCATGTGTTCTCCCCCGTACGGACGGTCTGCAGTGGAAGGGTCACCCGCACCTGGAAGCCGCCCGCGGCGCGGGGGCCCGTGACGACCGTGCCGCGCAGCGCGAAGACCCGCTCGCGCATGCCGATCAGGCCATGGCCGCCGCCGCGGTCCTCGGGGGCGGCACTCTCGTCCGCCGGCCGCTCGCCGCCCCGCTGGCGGGGTACGCCGGACCGGCCCGCGCCGTCGTCCAGGACGGTCACGGTCAGCGCGCTCTCGGAGCGCCGGATCCGCACCGTGGCGCGGGCGCCCTCCCCGGCGTGCTTGTGCACGTTGGTCAGCGCCTCCTGGACCACGCGGTAGGCGGTGAGGTCCACGGAGGCGGGCAATTGCCGGGGCTCGTGCGGGAGGTCGAGGTCGACGGGGATACCGGCGCGGACGAAGCCCTCGACGAGCTGGTCGAGGACGCCGAGGCCCGGCGCGGGCTCGGTCGGCGCCTTGGGGTCGTCGGACTGGCGCAGCAGGCCGACCGTGGCGCGCAGCTCCTCCAGCGCCGAGCGGGACGCCTCGCGGACGTGCGCCAGGGCCTGCTTGGCCTGGTCGGGGCGGTTGTCCATGACGTGCGAGGCGACGCCGGCCTGGACGTTGACCAGGGCGATGTGGTGGGCGACGACGTCATGGAGGTCGCGGGCGATGCGCATCCGCTCCTCGGCGACCCGGCGGCGGGCCTCCTCCTCGCGGGTGCGCTCGGCCCGCTCGGCGCGCTCGCGGATGGCGTCCACGAAGGCGCGGCGGCTGCGCACCGCGTCCCCCGCGGCGGCGGCCATGCCCGTCCAGGCGAAGATGCCGAGGTTCTCCTGCGCGTACCAGGGGCGGGGCCCGTAGAGCATCGCGGAGGCGGTCAGCACGACCGCGGTCAGCGCGCCGAGCCGCCAGGTCGTGGGCCGGTCCGTGCGCGAGGCGAGGCTGTAGAGCGCGATCGCGGCGGCGCCGACCACGGGGGCGCGCGGGTCGCCGGCGCGGACGAGCAGCTCGACGACGGTCAGGGTGCCGGTGGCCGCCAGGACCGTACGGGGCAGCCGGCGGCGGAACACCAGGGTGGCGCAGGCCAGCGCGGCCAGCACCACGGCCGAGGCGGAGAGCCGGTGCGGCGCCCACTGCGGGCCGTGGACGCGGTGCGGATCGACCACCGCGCCGAACAGGATGCACGCGAACACGGCCACCGCCAGGGCGGCGTCGAACGCGAGGGGATGCGTCCGGTGCCACTGGAAGCGGCCGGCGGCGCGGGGCGCTTCCGGACCGGGGTCGAGGGGACTCACAAGAGGAAACGGTAGCGCCCCGGTCCGACGAGGGACCGGGGCGCCGTGTGCCGTATGCGCTGGAGTGGAGCTGGGGCGGGCGGTCAGCCCGGGATGAGGCCGTCGTCGCTGAGCATCTCCCGGACCTCTGCGAGGGAGGCGTCCGGGGCCGGCAGGATCAGCTCGGAGGGTTCGAGGGCGTCGTCGGGAAGCGGTGTGCCCATACGGCGCACCGCTTCCAGGAGGGCGCCGAGAGTGCGCCGGAAGCCTTCCTCGTCGCCGCTCTCCATCTCCTCAAGAAGCTCGTCGTCCAGCTTGTTGAGCTCGATGAAGTGGGCGTCGTCCAGCTTCACCTGGCCCTCCCCCATGATCCGTACGATCACGACGGTCTCCCTCGGTCCGGTCCCGACGATCTCTGCGAGGCTAACTCCCGGCGACCGTCACTGCTTGTCGAAACGCGGCTGGTCCTGCTGCGGCGAGGGCTGGGCCTGGCCGCCCTGACCGCTTTCGAGGGCCTGCTTGCCGGCCGACGGGCCGCCCGCCAGCTCGGCCTTCATCCGCTGCAGCTCCAGCTCGACATCGCTGCCGCCGGAGAGCCGGTCCAGCTCGGCGGTGATGTCGTCCTTGGCCATACCGGACGGGTCGTCCAGCGCGCCGGAGGCCATCAGCTCGTCGATGGCACCGGCCCTGGCCTGCAGCTGCGCGGTCTTGTCCTCCGCGCGCTGGATCGCCAGGCCGACGTCGCCCATCTCCTCGGAGATGCCGGAGAACGCCTCGCCGATCCGGGTCTGCGCCTGGGCGGCCGTGTACGTGGCCTTGATCGTCTCCTTCTTCGTACGGAAGGCGTCGACCTTGGCCTGCAGCCGCTGCGCCGCGAGCGTGAGCTTCTCCTCCTCGCCCTGCAGCGTCTGGTGCTGCGTCTCCAGGTCCGTGACCTGCTGCTGCAGCGCGCTGCGCCGGGTGAGCGCCTCGCGGGCCAGGTCCTCGCGGCCGAGCGCCAGCGCCTTGCGGCCCTGGTCCTCCAGCTTGGCGGACTGGCCTTGGAGCTGGTTGAGCTGCAGCTCCAGGCGCTTGCGGGAGGTCGCCACGTCGGCGACACCGCGGCGTACCTTCTGCAGCAGTTCCAGCTGCTTCTGGTACGAGTAGTCGAGGGTCTCGCGCGGGTCTTCGGCCCGGTCCAGGGCCTTGTTGGCCTTCGCGCGGAAGATCATCCCCATCCGCTTCATGACACCATCGCTCATGGGCCTCGCGCGCCCCCTTCTGACCGAGTCGCCTCGGGCTTAGGCTCCAGCACATCTACAGACCCCACAGTACGGGCCTTGGTTCCATTACCGCACTGTTCGCGGCCGGATGCGCTCATCCTCCAGGACGATCGCGGAGTGCGTCTTCTCCCGCGCAAGGAGTAGGCGGCCGCCGGACACCCCGCCCCCGAGGGCCCGGGCGGGTGGCGTTGCCTGATCGTGCCCCGCCGGACCCTGGCCCCCGCGCGGCGACCACGTACCCTTGGGTGTTGTGTTCCGAAGCCGTTCGAAGGATGAGCAGGCCGCGACCGCCAAGGTGACCGCGGACCAGCCCCAGCAGCCCCGCGACCCGCAGGCCCCCAAAGGCCGCCCGACGCCGAAGCGCAGCGACTCCCAGTCGCAGCGCCGCTCCCGTGCGCAGACGCCGACCAACCGCAAGGACGCCGCCAAGGCGCAGCGGGAGGCCCGCCGTGCGGACATGGCCCGCCAGCGTGAGGCGATGGCCAGCGGCGACGAGCGTTATCTGCCGGTGCGCGACAAGGGACCGGTGCGCCGGTTCGCCCGCGACTACGTCGACTCGCGCTGGTGCGTCGCGGAGTTCTTCCTGCCGATGGCCGTGGTGATCCTGGTGCTCACCATGATCCGGGTGCCCTCGATCCAGAGCATCGCGCTGCTGCTGTGGCTCGTGATCATCGTGCTGATCGTGCTCGACTCGGTCCTCATCTGGTTCCGCATGGGCAAGCAGCTCCAGGAGCGGTTCCCGAAGGAGAACATCAAGGGCGTGAAGGCGTACGCGGTGATGCGGACGCTGCAGATGCGGCGGCTGCGGCTGCCCAAGCCCCAGGTCAAGCGGGGCGAACGGCCGTAGCGGCCGGTCCGGTCTTCCGGGTGCGGGGCCTGGTCCGTGCGGACCGGGCCCCGCACCCGTTCGGCGTTCAGCCCTCTTCGGCGGCGGCCTGCAGGCTCATCGGCCCCGCGTAGATCTCCGTGCCGTCCTCGAAGAGGCGGACCTGGTCGACGCCGCCGTCGAGGAGGGCCTTCCACTCCTCGCCGATCCAGGACTCCGCGTCGCCCTGCGTGGTGAACTCCTCCGGTTCCACGGGCGGCGCCGTCTCCGTACCGTCGGTCTTCTCGAACCGCCACGTCCACACCATGTGCGCCTCCTGGATCCCACCGAGTACGTGTCTGTGCCACCGCGGACCGCGTCTCGACGCACTCCGCCATGTCGTGCTTCCGTGCTGATCGGCAGCTTAACGGCCCATGTTCCCGTGCGGAGTGGCGAGCCGGGGCAGGAGCCGTCGGTCGTTGCGGTTGGGGCCGCGGTGGCGGTTGCGCCGCTGCCCCGCGCCGCCATACGGGAACCCGCCGCACCGGATCGGCCGTGTCGGGAGGTGCCCCCACCGCGCCGGGCGGGGCGGGACGCGAGAAACTCGGCGATGTGGACGTGACTCTCCTCGGCACCGGGGCCCCGCGGGGGCTGCCGCGCCCCGACTGCCCGTGTGCCCGCTGTGCGACCGCCGTCGGCGAGGAGGCGCGGGCGGCGACCGCGCTGCTCGTCGACGGTGCGCTGCTGATCGATCTGACGCCGGGCCCGGCCTTCGCGGCGGCCCGTGCCGGGCAGTCGCTGGCCGGCGTACGGCAGGTGCTGCTGTCGCATCCGCACGACGGGCCGGTGATGGAGGTGCCGGCCGGGCTGCCCACGCCGGGCCGGGTCGCCGACGGGCGGGAGCTGGCGCTGCTGGACGGGCACCGGGTGCGGGCCCTGGCGGTGGACATCCCGGGGACCGGGTACGAGATCTCCGGCCCCGGCGGTGAGCGGCTGCTGTATCTGCCGCCGGGTGCGGCGCCGGCCGGGCTGGGCGACGCCGACAACGGCCTGGGCGCCGGTGGCCCGTACGACCTGGTGCTGCTCGACGTGCTGGAGCGGCCGGACGCGCTGGCCCGGCTGCGGGCGATCGGTGCGGTGGACGCGGCGACGGACGTGGTGGCGGTGCATATCGACCACGGCGTACCGCCGGGGCCCGAACTGCACCGCCGGCTGGCGGCGGTGGGCGCCCGCGCGGTGGCGGACGGCGCCTCGCTGGTGGTCGGCGAGTACCACGCGGTGCCGGATCTGCCGCGCCGCACCCTGGTGCTGGGCGGGGCGCGCAGCGGGAAGTCGGTGGAGGCCGAGCGGCGGCTCGCGGCCTTCCCGGACGTGGTGTACGTGGCGACCGGCGGGACCCGGGACGGCGACGAGGAGTGGGCGGAGCGGATCTCGCTGCACCGCGAGCGGCGGCCGAGCAGCTGGCGCACCGTCGAGACCTGCGATCTGGTGCCGCTGCTGGAGGCGGCCGGGCGGGACGGGGAGGCCGCCGGGCCCGGCCCGGAGCCGGGCGACGGGCGGCCGGCCGATGCCTCGCCGCTGCTGATCGACTGCCTCGCCCTGTGGCTGACGCATGCGATGGACGAGGTCGGGGCGTGGGACGACGCGACCTGGGAGGCCGGTGGCCGGCGGGCGCTGCGGGAGCGGGCCGACGCGCTGGTGGCGGCGCTGCGGGAGACCCGGCGGCCGGTGGTGGCGGTCAGCAACGAGGTCGGCTCGGGGGTGGTGCCGGCGACCGCGGCCGGCCGCCGGTTCCGCGACGAACTGGGGCGGCTGAACGCGGCGTTCGGCGCGGAGTGCGAGCAGGTGCTGCTGGTCGTCGCGGGCCAGGCGCTTGCGCTGCGCGGATGACGGTTGCCCCGAGGGGCCCGTGTCCGCTTGCCCCGGGGCGCGGCGGCGGGTGCTCTTGACCCGTGACCGGAACCGAGCTGACCGACGCGGCCGTCCGTGCCTACCTCGCGCGACACCCGGAGGCGACCGTGGTCGCCCTCGGCGAGGGGCTGGGCACCGGTTTCTGGCGGCTGGACAACGGGCGGCTGAACTGGCTGACGGTGCAGCCGGCGGAGTCCGCCGCACTGCGCCGGATGCTGCTGCCGGACGGCGCCCGGCGGCGTACGGTCGCCGGCGCGATGGCCGATCACCGCTGGCTGGACGCGGTGCGCGAGCCGCAGCGCGGGGTCATCGTCACGGCCCCGGGCGGGCTGCTGCGGCTGTCGCCACCCGGGGTGCGCGGGCTGCTGGCAGCGTGTGCGGAGCGGTTTCCCGGCGGTGCGCTGGTCTTCGACGCGCTGTCGCGGCGGGATCTGCCGCGGGTGGCGGGCGCGCACCCGGGCATCGTCGCCGTCCGCGAACGCCGGCCGGCGGGGCTGCGGCACCGGCTGCCGGGGCTGCGGGCGGGCACGCCGACGGTGTGCGAGCTGCACTTCGCGGTGCGGTGAGCAAAGCCCA
The DNA here is from genome assembly GCF_055567415.1 of Streptomyces sp. NPDC026575. Taxonomy (NCBI): domain Bacteria; kingdom Bacillati; phylum Actinomycetota; class Actinomycetes; order Kitasatosporales; family Streptomycetaceae; genus Streptomyces; species Streptomyces sp. NPDC026575. The sequence continues at coordinate 77,632 of NZ_JBVHQM010000031.1, read as the reverse complement.
GCCCCCACGGCCCCGCCCCACCCCTCGCCGGATATACGTGACCGGCCACACTCCACGATGCGGGAACGAAACCCCAGCCCCCACGGCCCCGCCCCAGCCCTCGCCGGATATACGTGACCGGCCACACTCCACGATGCGCGAACGAAACCCCAGCCCCCACGGCCCCGCCCCACCCTTCGCCGGATATACGTGACCGGTAATCTGCGGCCAATGAGCAGCCTGAACCTCGATGACTTCGCCGAACTGATCGAGCGCCCCGACGGCGGGGCGCGCCGTGACGCCGAGGAGCGGCGGGCGCGGTCGGCCGTGCCGCCGGGGGCGCTCGGCCGGCTCGACGAGCTGGGCGAGTGGCTGGCGGCCGCGCAGCAGAAGGTGCCGGTGCGGCCCGTCGAGCGGCCGCGGGTGCTGCTGTTCGCCGGGGACCACGGAGTGGCGGAGCTGGGGGTCTCAGCCCGGCCGGCCGGCGGCACCCGGGAGCTCGTACGGGCCGTGCTGGACGGTGCGAGCCCGACCGCGGTGCTGGCCCGCCGCCTGGGGGCCCCGCTGCGGGTGGTCGACATGGCGGTGGACTGCGATCCGCAGGAGCTGCCCGAGGAGGTGACCCGCCATCGGGTGCGGCGCTCCAGCGGCCGGATCGACATCGAGGACGCGCTGAGCGCCGAGGAGGCCGAGGCGGCGTTCCTGGCCGGGATGGCGATCGCGGACGAGGAGGCGGACGCCGGCACCGACCTGGTGGTGCTGGGCGATCTGAGCGTCGGCGGCACGACGGCCGCGAGCACGCTGATCGCCGCGCTGTGCGGCACGGACGCCTCGGTGGTCACCGGGCGGGGCGGGGCCCCGATCGACGACCTGGCCTGGATGCGCAAGTGCGCGGCGATCCGCGACGCGCTGCGCCGGGCCCGGCCGGTGCTCGGCGACCAGCTGGAGCTGCTGGCCGCGGTCGGCGGCGCGGATCTGGCCGCGATGACCGGCTTCCTGCTGCAGAGCGCGGTGCGGCGGACGCCGGTGATCCTGGACGGGGTGGTCTCGGCGGCCTGTGCGCTGGTGGCGCAGCGGGTGGCGTTCCGGGCTCCGGACTGGTGGCTGGCCGGTCAGGCGAGCGGTGAGCCGGCGCAGGCCAAGGCACTGGACCGGATCGCACTCAACCCTCTGCTCGACCACGGCGTCAGTGCGGGTGAGGGGACGGGGGCGTTGCTGGCTCTGCCATTGGTGCAGGCGGCCGCGGCCCTGGCGGCAGAATTGCCCGTACGCGACTGACGCGGCGCCGGCCGGCAGCGGCCGGCCGCCGTGCCGAGGGATCGGACGGGCGTCCCATCAGGGGCGCCCGTGACTTCATGCCCGTACCGGACCACCGGCGGCGCCCCCATAAGATCGCGCTTTACACGTTTTTTATGGGAGACATCGCTTGCGTCCGGATGAAGGCCACGAGGACCGCCGCCGCGGTCGCTGGTCACAGCGGGGTGCCGGGTTCGGCATCTGGTATCTGCGTACCGTCACGTTCATCAACCTGCTGAGCGCGGTGTGGGTGTCGTTCGCCGACGACATCCGCCGGCACAACATCGAGGAGTACTTCACCCCGTATCTGCTCACGGCGGGCTTCGCGTCCGGTGCCTTCTCGCTGTTCCTGTCGGTGACGCTGCGGCGGCGCAAGCGGGCGGCGTGGATCTTGAACCTGGTGCTGTCCGGGCTGCTCTCGCTGCTGTTCGCCTTCGCGCTGGCGGCCGCCCCGGAGTTCCGCGGCCATCCGCAGAACTGGGTGTCGCTGCTGCTGACGCTGCTGTTCGCCGCCGCGCTGGTGGTCGGGCGCCGGGAGTTCTACGCCAAGGGCGACCGCTCGAACCCGAAGCTGGCGGCCCTGACCGCGGTCGGCGGGCTGCTGGTCACCTCGCTGCTGGCGGCGCTGCTGGTGACGGTCACCAACACCGCGCAGGACGCCTCCGCCGCGTCCTCGACGTTCTTCCAGCGCTGGCGCTACGGGCTGATGCGGCTGGTGTCGCTGGCCCCCGACGACCGGCACTTCCCCGGGATCACCACCCCGGGTTGGGTCGATGTCGCGATCAATGTGCTCAGCGCGCTGCTGCTGGTGGCCGTGCTGTGGGCGGCGTTCCGGTCCGTGCGCAGCACCGAGGCGATCACCGAGGACGACGAGGAGCGGCTGCGCGCCCTGCTCGCGCGGCACGGCGCCCGCGACTCGCTGGGCTACTTCGCGCTGCGCCGCGACAAGAGCGTGCTGTTCTCCCCCAGCGGCAAGGCCGCGGTCACCTATCGCGTGGTGGGCGGGGTCTCGCTGGCCTCCGGCGATCCGCTGGGCGACCCCGAGGCATGGCCCGGGGCGATCGAGGTGTGGCTGGCCGAGGCCCGCGAGCACGGCTGGGCGCCGGCGGTGATGGGCGCGAGCGAGGAGGGCGGCACGATCTACGCCCGGCACGGGCTGGACGCGCTGGAGCTCGGCGACGAGGCGATCGTGGAGACCGCGGAGTTCACCCTCGGCGGCCGGGCGATGCGCACGGTGCGGCAGGCGTACAACCGCATCGAGCGGGCCGGCTACACCGTCCGGATCCGCCGCCACGAGGACATCCCGGCCGAGGAGATGGACCGGCTGCTGCGGCTGGCCGACGACTGGCGCGACGGGGAGACCGAGCGCGGTTTCTCGATGGCGCTGGGCCGGCTCGGCGACCCGGGTGACGGGCGCTGCGTGATGCTCGAATGCTCCGACGGCACCGGCGAGCTGCGCGCCCTGCTGAGCTTTGTGCCGTGGGGCGAGAAGGGCCTTTCGCTGGATCTGATGCGGCGCGACCGCGACTCCGAGAACGGGCTGATGGAGTTCATGGTCCTGGAGCTGATCCAGCGGGCGAAAGAGGTGGAGATCACTCAGCTCTCACTGAACTTCGCGATGTTCCGCTCCGTCTTCGAACGCGGATCGCGGCTCGGCGCGGGCCCGGTGCTGCGCCTGTGGCGCTCGCTGCTCAGCTTCTTCTCCAGGTGGTGGCAGATCGAATCGCTCTATCGCGCCAATGCGAAATACCGGCCGATCTGGGAGCCGCGGTACATGCTCTTCGAAAAGAGCACCGATCTGCTGCGCATCGGCATCGCCGCGGGCCGGGCGGAAGGCTTTCTGGAAGCACCCGGTCTGCCCAAGTGGCTGAACCGCAAGCACCTGGAGAACGTGAGATGACCGAGGCTGGGGTGGGGCGGCCGGAGGTTTCCGCCCTGCGCCGCGCCGCGCGTGCCGAGTGGGGGCCGCTGCTGCGGACGGTCCGGTCCGCGCTGGCCGCGTCGAAGCTGCGGGCGATCCCCGTGACGCTCGGCGCGGTGGGTCTGACCCTGGTCTTCCAGTACGTGCAGAACCAGCCCTGGGGCTATCGGACGGTCCAGGACATCGGGTCCGTACAGGCATGGGAGCATCTGTGGGTGGCGCTGCTGCGCACCCCGCTGTCGCTGTTCGTGCCGGCGCTGGACCTTCCGGTATGGGGCGCGCTGGCGCAGATCCTGGTGGTCTTCGGGATCGCGGAGATCTGTGTCGGCTGGCGGCAGACGCTGCTGGTCGCCTACCTCGCCACGCTCGCCGGGACGATGTACGCGCGGATCGGCATCTGGATCGGCCCGCAGAGCCCCATCGGGCTGCCCGACTCGGACAAGTACGTCATCGACACCGGGCCGTCGGCGGCCGTGGTGGGCCTGGCGGTGTACGTCTGCTGGCGCTACCGGGCGTGGTTCACCGGTTCGCTGGTGGTGCTGGCGATGCTCTTCGAGGTGGTGTTCATCAAGAACAACCTGGCCGGCAAGGAGCATGTCGCGGCGATTCTGGCGGTGCTGGTGCTGTGCGGGCTGTGGGAGTCCACCCGGCCGAGGAAGCCGCGGGACGCGGTGCGGATCAGCGGCTCGGGGCGCCGCCGATGAGGTGCTCGACCTTGCGGCGCAGCCCCGACCAGCGGCGGTCGTGACGGTAGGCGCGGACCTGTGCGCGGGCCCGCGCCTTCGGCCGTCTGCGGTAGAAGCGCCTGGCCCAGGGCGAGTTGGGCCGGGCCAGCCGGATCGCGCCGAAGAGCGCGACGAACGGCACGAACACCCCGATGACGGCGATCCGGGCCTTGCCCTTGAGGAGCGCGACGACCGCGAGCAAGAAGTTGCCGGCCACGGTCCGCACGACCGTGAGGCGGTCGGAGGTCTCGTCCGAGGTCAGTTCGTTGACGCCGAAGGGCAGGAAGCCGCCGAGGACCAGGGCGACCAGCGCGGCGGTGAGGATGACGATCTCGACGCTCTTGGTCCCCTCCTCGGTCCAGTAGACGTCGTCCAGATGGAGGATCAGCGCGAACTCGTCCAGGACGAGTCCGACGCCGATGCCGAAGAGCACCGCCGCCGCCCCGGCGCCGAAGCCGCGCCGGCCGCCGGCGAGCGCGATGAAGCCGCCGACGACCATCAGGATCACCCCAGGGACGACGTGGTGGACGTGCAGGCCGCCGGGTGAGAGGTCGCGGAACGGGCCCCGGCCCGCGCGGATGAGACGGGTGATGACCCGGGTCACCAGGAAGGTCAGCACGAACGAGGCCAGGGCGAGCAGCAGCGGGAGTTTCCCCGGCTCGACGATGTTGCGGTACCACCAGTGGCCCATCCCACACGCTCCCCAATTGTCGCGTAAGGCCATTTAACGGCCAGTTGGCGGCAATTCCTCGCCGCAGTGGGCCGGATAGCCTGCCGCGGTGAACCAGACCCCCGCTCCCCCGACCGCCGCCGACGCCCTGCGCTTCGCGTTCGGGACGCTGACCGTGCTGCCGGTGCGCGTCACCCGCTTCGACCGGGCCGCGGCGCGCGGCGGGATGCTCTGCGCGCCGCTGGCCGGGCTGGTCGTCGGGCTGTGCGCGGCCGCGCTCGGCGGGGCGCTGCTGCTGCTCGGCGGCGGTCCGCTGCTCGCCGCGGTCGGCTCCGCGGCGGTGCCCGCCGTGCTCACCCGCGGCCTGCATCTGGACGGGCTCGCCGACACCGCCGACGGACTGGGCAGCGGCAAACCGGCCGAGGACGCACTGCGCATCATGAAGCAGTCCGACATCGGCCCGTTCGGGGTCATCACGCTGCTGTTCACCCTGCTGGCCCAGGTGGCCACACTGAGCGAGCTGTACGCGACGGGCTGGGCACACGGTGCGCTGGCGGCGGCCGTCGCGGCGGTCACCGCGCGCGGTGCGCTGACCCTCGCCTCCCGTACGGGGGTGCCCCCCGCCCGCCCCGAAGGGCTCGGCGCGGCGGTCGCGGGCGCCGTCCCCGTCCGTGCGGCGCTGCTGTGCGCCGCGGTGGTGGCCGCCTCATGCGCGGGGGCGGGTGCCGCCTTCGGCGGGTACGGCGCGCTGCACGCCGGGCTCGCGGCGCTGGCCGGACTGGGGCTCGGCGAACTGCTGCTGGGGCACTGCCGGCGGCGGTTCGGCGGGGTGACCGGCGATGTGTTCGGCGCGCTCGCGGAGAGCGCGGGGCTGGCGGCGCTGGTCGTCCTCGCCCTCGGGTGACCCGACCCGGCACCAACTCCCTTTCCATACTGGGCAGTTCGCCAACGGTCGGGTCCGGGTGCGTACCTACCGCCGTGACCGTTATGCGTCCGCGCGGCATCGGGTGCGACAGCACACCGGGCCTGGCGGCGCCGCCGAGCGTAGGCTCAGCCGCAGCGGCGCCCAAGGCGCACAACGGATTCCCGGACAGGAACAGGACTCTCATCACCGTGACTGCACTGACCCTCAGTACTTCGTCCGCCGCAACGGTGCGCGCGGATGCCGTCGTCGTCGGCGTCACCAAGGGCGCCAAGGGCGTCGCGGTCGCCCCCGGCGCGGAAGCCGTGGAAGCGGCCTTCGGCGGCAAGCTCGCCGCCGTGCTGGAGACCCTCGGCGCGAGTGGTGCCGAGGGCGAGGTGACCAAGCTGCCCGCCGCCGACGGCCTCAAGGCGCCGGTCGTGCTGGCGGTCGGCCTGGGCGACGCCCCGGCCAAGGGCGAGCCCTTCGACAACGAGGCGCTGCGGCGCGCCGCGGGCAGCGCCGCCCGCGCGCTGTCCGGCAGCAAGAAGGCCGGCTTCGCCCTCCCGGTCGAGGACGCCGAGGCCGCCGCCGCGGTCGGCGAGGGCGCGCTGCTCGGCGCGTACACCTTCACCGCGTACCGCTCCAACGGCAACGGCGCCAAGGGCGGCAAGAAGAACGACGGCAAGTCGGCGCCCCTGGGCGAGGTCGCGATCCTCGGCGGCAAGCCGCGCGACAAGGAGTTCAAGGCCGCCGCCGAGCGCTCCCAGGCGCTGGCCGCGGAGGTCAACCGCGCCCGCGACCTGATCAACACCCCCTCCAACGACCTGGACCCGAAGTCCTTCGCCGCCCACGCGCAGGCCGCGGCCAAGGAGTTCGGCCTCAAGGTCGAGGTGCTGGACGAGAAGGCGCTCAAGAAGGGCGGCTACGGCGGCCTCATGGGCGTCGGCCAAGGCTCGGAGGCACCGCCGCGGCTGGTGCGGATCGCGCACACGCACGCCAAGGCGACCAGGACCCTGGCCCTGGTCGGCAAGGGCATCACCTACGACTCGGGCGGTATCTCCCTCAAGCCGGCCGGCCACAACGAGACCATGAAGTGCGACATGAGCGGTGCGGCCGCCGTGTTCGCCGCGGTCGTGGCCGCCGCCCGGCTGGGGCTGGAGGTCAATGTCACCGGCTGGCTGGCGCTCGCCGAGAACATGCCGTCCGGCTCCGCCACCCGCCCCGGTGACGTGCTGACCATGTACAGCGGCAAGACCGTCGAGGTGCTCAACACCGACGCCGAGGGCCGCCTGGTCCTGGCCGACGCGCTGACCCGGGCCTCGGAGGAGTCGCCGGACGCCATCGTGGACGTCGCCACGCTGACCGGCGCGATGGTGCTGGCGCTGGGCCACCGCCACTTCGGGATCATGGCGAACGACGACGCCTTCCGCACCTCGATCTTCGAGATCGCGGAGGAGGTCGGCGAGCAGTCCTGGCCGATGCCGATGCCCGACCACCTGCGCAAGGGCATGGACTCGCCGGTCGCCGACCTCGCCAACATGGGCGACCGGATGGGCGGCGGCCTGGTCGCCGGCCTCTTCCTGAAGGAGTTCGTCGGCGAGGGCATCCCCTGGGCGCACCTGGACATCGCGGGCCCGGCCTTCCACGAGGGCTCGCCCTGGGGCTACACCCCCAAGGGCGGCACCGGCTCCGCGGTGCGCACCCTGGTCCGGCTCGCCGAGCGCACCGCCGCGGGCGACCTCGGCTGACACCGACTCCGTCGCACCACCTGAGATGTCCGTACGGCCCCGAGCTCACCGCCCGGGGCCGTCGGTCTGTGCGTTTCGCGTGTGTTCGCCCTCGACGAAATCATCCCGCCCGTCGCCCACCACCGCCCTTCCCAGGCGGCACCGCGCGCCACCGCACCTGTTTTTACGCACCAGTAACCCCTTAGGGGCGGCCGATCGGCCGCCCAGAGCCCGGCCCGCCGTCCCGGCTTCGTTGAACAAGTGCGAAGATGGGTTCTCGGCAGGACAGGGCCCCCCTTACCCAGGGCCGAAGTAAAAGCGGCCGAACAACAGCCGCGGCCCGGTCATCGACGACCGGCTCCGGCGCACCCATGCATGGAGGACGTGACGTGGCGAACGACGCCAGCACCGTTTTCGACCTAGTGATCCTCGGAGGCGGTAGCGGCGGTTACGCGGCTGCCCTGCGCGGGGCGCAGCTGGGCCTGGACGTCGCCCTGATCGAGAAGAACAAGCTCGGCGGCACCTGCCTGCACAACGGCTGCATCCCCACCAAGGCGCTGCTGCACGCCGGTGAGATCGCCGATCAGGCTCGTGAGGCCGCCCAGTTCGGTGTCAAGACCTCGTACGAGGGCATCGACATCGCGGGCGTCCACAAGTACAAGGACGATGTGATCTCGGGCCTGTACAAGGGCCTGCAGGGTCTGGTCGCCTCCCGCAAGGTGACCTACATCGAGGGCGAGGGCCGGCTGTCCTCCCCGACCTCCGTCGCGGTCAACGGCCAGCAGGTCCAGGGCCGCCACATCCTGCTGGCGACCGGCTCCGTGCCGAAGTCGCTGCCGGGCCTGGACATCGACGGCAACCGCATCATCTCCTCGGACCACGCGCTGACGCTGGACCGCGTCCCGGAGTCCGCGATCATCCTGGGCGGCGGCGTCATCGGCGTCGAGTTCGCCTCGGCGTGGAAGTCCTTCGGCACCGACGTCACCGTCATCGAGGGCCTCAAGCACCTCGTCCCGGTCGAGGACGAGAACAGCTCCAAGCTGCTGGAGCGGGCCTTCCGCAAGCGGGGCATCAAGTTCAACCTCGGCACCTTCTTCGACAAGGCCGAGTACACCGCCGACGGCGTCAAGGTCACCCTCGCCGACGGCAAGACCTTCGAGGCCGAGGTGCTGCTGGTCGCGATCGGCCGCGGGCCGGTCTCGGCGGGCCTGGGCTACGAGGAGCAGGGCGTCGCGATGGACCGCGGCTACGTCCTGGTCGACGAGTACATGCAGACCAACGTCCCGACGATCTCCGCCGTCGGCGACCTCGTTCCCACCCTCCAGCTCGCGCACGTCGGCTTCGCCGAGGGCATGCTGGTGGCGGAGCGGCTGGCCGGCCAGAAGGTCGTGCCGATCGACTACGACGGCGTCCCGCGCGTGACGTACTGCCACCCCGAGGTCGCTTCGGTGGGTATCACCGAGGCCAAGGCCAAGGAGCTGTACGGCGCCGACAAGGTCGTCGCTCTGAAGTACAACCTCGCGGGCAACGGCAAGAGCAAGATCCTCAAGACCACGGGCGAGATCAAGCTCGTCCAGGTCAAGGACGGTGCCGTGGTCGGCGTCCACATGGTCGGTGACCGTATGGGCGAGCAGGTCGGTGAGGCCCAGCTGGTCTACAACTGGGAGGCCCTGCCGGCCGAGGTGGCGCAGCTCGTGCACGCCCACCCGACGCAGAACGAGGCTCTCGGCGAGGCCCACCTGGCCCTGGCCGGCAAGCCCCTCCACTCCCACGACTGACCCCAGTCCCGGGCGCGACCACATCCCGCAATTCGTAAGGAGCAACCGAAACCATGGCGGTTTCCGTAACCCTGCCGGCGCTCGGCGAGAGCGTCACCGAGGGCACCGTCACCCGCTGGCTGAAGGCCGAGGGTGAGCGCGTCGAGGCCGACGAGCCGCTGCTCGAGGTCTCGACGGACAAGGTCGACACCGAGATCCCGGCCCCGGCCGCCGGTGTCCTGTCCTCCATCAAGGTGGCCGAGGACGAGACGGTCGAGGTCGGCGCCGAGCTGGCCATCATCGACGACGGCACCGGTGCGCCGGCGGCGGCCCCGGCCCCCGCCGCCGCCGAGGCCCCCGCCGCCCAGCCGCAGCCCGAGCCCACCCCGGCTCCGGCCGCCGCTCCGGCGCCCGCCGCCGCCCCCGCGGGCGGTGCCGAGGGCACCGACGTCGTCCTCCCCGCGCTCGGCGAGAGCGTCACCGAGGGCACCGTCACCCGCTGGCTGAAGGAGGTCGGCGAGGAGGTCCAGGCCGACGAGCCGCTGCTGGAGGTCTCGACCGACAAGGTCGACACCGAGATCCCGGCCCCGGTCTCCGGCACCCTGCTGGAGATCGTCGTCGGCGAGGACGAGACCGCCGAGGTCGGCGCCAGGCTCGCCGTGATCGGTGCCGCCGGTGCCGCTCCGGCCGCCGCGCCCGCCCCGGCCGCTCCGGCTCCCGCCGCCGCTCCGGCCCCGGCGCCCGCGCCGGCTCCCGCCCCGGCTCCGGCGCCCGCCCCGGCCGCCGCTCCGGCTCCGGCTCCGGCCCCCGCGCCGGCTCCGGCCCCGGCTGCCGCTCCCGCCCCGGTCACCCCGGCTCCGGCCGCCGGTGAGGGCGAGGGCGCGTACGTCACCCCGCTGGTGCGCAAGCTCGCCGCGGAGAGCGGCGTCAACCTCGCCACGGTCAAGGGCACCGGCGTCGGTGGCCGGATCCGCAAGCAGGACGTCATCGCCGCCGCCGAGGCCGCCAAGGCCGCCGCGCCGGCCGCCGCCCCTGCCGCGGTCTCCAAGGCCCCCGCGCTGGAGGTCTCCCCGCTGCGCGGTCAGACCGTCAAGATGCCGCGGATGCGCAAGGTCATCGGCGACAACATGATGAAGGCCCTGCACGGCCAGGCGCAGCTGACCTCCGTGGTCGAGGTGGACATCACCTCGATCATGCGGATGCGCAACAAGGCCAAGGACGCCTTCGCGCAGCGTGAGGGTGTCAAGCTCTCCCCGATGCCGTTCTTCGTCAAGGCCGCCGTCCAGGCGCTGAAGGCCCACCCGGTCATCAACGCCCGGATCAACGAGGACGAGGGCACCATCACCTACTTCGACACCGAGAACGTCGGTATCGCGGTGGACGCGGAGAAGGGCCTGATGACCCCGGTCATCAAGGACGCCGGTGACCTCAACATCGCCGGTATCGCCCGCAAGACGGCGGACCTGGCGGGCAAGGTCCGCGCGAACAAGATCACGCCGGACGAGCTGTCCGGTGCGACCTTCACCATCAGCAACACCGGTTCGCGCGGCGCCCTGTTCGACACCGTCATCGTGCCCCCGAACCAGGTCGGCATCCTGGGCATCGGTGCGACCGTCAAGCGCCCGGTGGTCATCAACCACCCGGACCTCGGCGAGACCATCGCGGTGCGCGACATGACCTACCTCGCGCTCTCCTACGACCACCGTCTGGTGGACGGCGCCGACGCCGCCCGCTACCTGACCACGGTCAAGCAGATCCTGGAGGCCGCCGAGTTCGAGACCGAGATCGGTCTCTGAGCAGTCACTCAGGTGACCGAGGATCTCAACGAGAGCGAGATCGGTCTGTAAGGCTCGCTCATCGGCCACGCGCGTGCCCCCGTCCGGAGTTCCGGGCGGGGGCACCGTCGTTCCGCCGCGGCCCGCTACTGTGTCGTCACCGCGATCCGGGGGGGGAGCCGATGGCACGCGAACGAGTCGACGACTTAGTGGTGGTCCTGCCGGGCATCCTGGGCAGCCAGCTCCTGGACGCCGACGGCAGGGAAGTGTGGGGGCCGTCCGGCGGCGCGGTATGGCGGGCCATCCACACCTTCGGACGCTCGGTGAAGGCCCTCACCCTCCCGTCCGACCTCGGGGACGGCCCTCCCGGCGACGGGGTGCGCGCACACGGCGTCATGCCCACCCTGCACGCGCTGCCCGGAGTGGGCCCGGTCGTCGACGGCTACACCGGGCTGCTGGACTGGCTCGAACGGCTCTTCACACTGCGCCGTCGCCGCCCCGGCGAGGGGGACGACGTTCCGGCGAACCTCCTCGCCTTCGCCTACGACTGGCGCCTGTCGTGCCGCTACAACGCCGAGCGCCTCAAGGAGCGGGTGGAGCGGGCGCTCGCGCGGTGGCGCGACTCGGCACCGGAGCGCCGGGCGGCCCGAGTGGTCTTCCTCTGCCACTCGATGGGCGGGCTGGTGGCCCGCTACTACGTCGAGTGCCTCGGTGGCTTCGAGGTCACCAGGCGGGTGGTCACCCTCGGGACACCGCATCGCGGATCGCTCAGCGCGCTGCTCCACCTGGTCAACGGGCTCCGCGCGGGCTGGGGACCGTGGGCGGTCCAGCTGACCGGCTTCGCCCGCAGCCTGCCCTCCCTGCACCAGATCACCCCCGACTACGCCTGCCTCGTCCGGCCCGGCGGCCTGCGCTATCCGCGGGAGGCCACGGGGCTGGTGGGCGTGGACGAGAAGCTGCTGCACGACGCGGGCGCGTTCCACGCGGAGATCCGGCGGGCGGCGGCCGCCCGCTCCGGCACCGCGGCCGCTCTCCTGCCGGTCGTGGGGGTGCGTCAGCCCACGCCCACCACCGCCGACATCGCCGGTGACCGGCTGCGGCCGCAGGACACCATCGACGGCCTCGACGAGGGCGGAGACGGCCGGGTGCCCCGGCTCTCGGCGGCACCGCCCGGAACGCCGACCGGCTACACCCCCTGTGAGCAGCACGGTTCGCTGCAGAACGGGAGCGGCGTACGCGATGCCCTGTGGGGCTGGCTCGCGGCCGAGCCCCCCTGCCACCGGGCACCGCTCCCCGACCCGGTGCCCTTGAGCGTGCACGCCCCGGAGCTGCTGCCGGCGGGCGCTCCGTACGACCTCACGGTCACGGTGCCGCCCGAGGTGCCGGGCGGCGACGAGCTGGCGATCGGCGCGACGCTCCATCCCGTGGAGTCGGGGCGCCCGCTGCGGCACACCCTCGGCAATCGCGGCGGCGGCCGCTACGCGACCTCCTTCCCCGCCCCGGCCCCCGGTCCCTACCGCGTGGCGGTGGGCGTGGCCGGCCGCCCGGACGCGTCCGTGACGGCGCTGCTGCTGGTGGGCGAGGGCGATGGGTGAGCACGGCGTCCAGGGCACCGCGCTGGGCATCGCCGTCGAGTCCTACGACCGCCCGGCCTTCCCCCAACTTCCGGGCGCGCGGCGGCAGATGAGCGAGCTGTGCGCCCTCCTCCAGGAGTACGGCTACGCTCCCCGGCTCGTGGCGGACCCCGGGCGGGACGAGGTGCGCGACGCGGTGCGGTCCTGGTCGGGGCGGTGGCGCGAGGAGGGCCGCCACGGGCCCGCGGTGGTGCTGTGGTCCGGGCACGCCGAGCTGTCCCACAGCGCGTTGCGGCTGATCACCCGCGACACCGCGGATATCGGCGACGAGGAGGAGACCTACTCCACCGAGCTGCTGGCGTCGGCGGCCCTGCGGTGCGGCGCCGACCAGATCCTGCTGGTGGTCGACACCTGCCACTCGGGTGCCGGGGTGCTGCCCGCGCTGCACAAGGCCCTGCGGACCTGGGCCGAACGGACGTGGCCGGAGGGCCGGTCCGCCTGGCTCGGGGTGGTGGCGAGCTGCCAGCCCGAGGAACGGGCGCACGGCCGGGGGGTACTGCTGGACACCCTCGCCCGGGTGCTGCGCGAAGGGCCCGGCGGGTCCGCCTACCGGCACGAGTGGAGCGTCCGCAACCGAGGGGTGACCGGGGCGACGGTGGTCGAGGCCGTGCTGGCGCAGTGGCCGCGGGACAGCCAGCGGCCGGTGTTCGTCAGCTCGGGCGGCGCACGGCCGATCTTCCGCAATCCCCGGTGGCGCCGGGAGGCCGGCGAGGACCTGGTGGAGCATCTGGTCCTGGCCGCGCGCGGGGCGTCCGGCGCGGAGGAGGGCTGGTTCTTCACGGGGCGCCGCCGGGTGCTGGAGGCCATCGTGTCGTGGATGCGGGCGGCCCGGCCCGGCCTGTTCCAGGTGACCGGCAGCGCCGGGTCCGGCAAGTCGGCGGTGCTCGGCCGGATCGCCACCCTCGCCGACCCCCGGCAGCGCGCCGCCACGCTCGCGCACGGGGCGCTGGGCGACCTCCCCGACCCCGGTGCGGGCAGCGTCGACGCGGCGCTGCATCTGCGCGGGCTCGGCGCCCGGCAGATCGCGGCGGCCCTCGCGGACCAGCTGGGCCTGCCGGTGCCGCGGACCCCGTCGGCGCTGATCAAGGAGCTGGAGGACCCCGACGCCGCCGGGGAGCGGCCGCCGCTGATCGTCCTGGACGGGCTGGACGAGGCCGCCCCCGAACAGTCCGAAGCCATCGTCGAGCAGCTGCTGGCACCGCTGAGCCGGGTGGCGTCGGTGCTGCTGGGCTCCCGCGACCGGCCGTTTCGTCCGCACGGCGCCCACCGGACCACGCTGGACGACGCGCTCACCCGGTTCGTCGGCACCACGGAACTGGTCGATCTCGACGAGGAGCCGGACACCGCCGAGGACGTGGCGGCGTATGTCGGGCTGCGGCTGCGGTCGGAGGGCATCGCCGACCACCGCGTCCAGGAAGTGGCCCCGCGGCTGGCCGAGCGGGCCGTGGCGAGCGCCGGCGGCTTCCTCTTCGCGCGCCTGGTCACCACCTCGCTGATCCGCAGATGGCACGAGCACGGCGAGGAGGCGTGGCAGACGGCGGTCCCCGCCTCGATCGCGGCGGCCTTCGAGGAGGACCTGGACAACGGACCGCCACACCCCGCACAACGCCCCGCCGCGGCCCGCGAGTTGCTCACCGCGCTCGCCTGGAGCGCCGACAACGGCATGCCCGCCGGGGGCGTCTGGGAGCTGGCCGCGTCGGCCTGCAGCCGCGACGGCCGGCCCTACCGAGCGGCCGATCTGGACTGGGTCCTCAACGCCTACGGCCGGTACATCGTGGAGGACACCGACGGCCTGCGGGCCGTCTACCGCCTCTACCACCGCGAGCTGGTGAACCATCTGAAGTACGCCTCGCCGCGGGGGACGGACGGCGGGGAGGCGATCTGCCGGGCGATGGTCGCGCGGCTGCGGGACGGTTACGAGCGGGGCGTCCCCAAGGACCGGATGCCGCCCTACCTGTTCTACGCACTGCCCAGCCATGTACTGATGGCGGGCGACCCGGGCATCGCCCTGCTGCGGGACCTGGTCCCGCTCGACGCGCCGACCTTCCTTCCCGCCCTCTCGGTCGCGCTCAACGACCACGCGCTGATCGTGACCGCCTCGGACGGTCCCCGCGCCGCCCTCGCCCCGGCCGAAGAGGCCGTCGCCATCCGCAGATCGCTGATGCCCGCCGCCCCGGAGGCCCACCGGCTGTTCTTCGCCGGCTCGCTGCTGCAGCTCGCCCGGTGCCGTTCGCTCACCGGGGACCGGGAGGGCGCGCTGGCGGCGGCGCGGGAGGCCGCCGACGCCTATCGGGAACTCGTCAGGACGAGCGGCGCCGACTTCCTGCCCGGCCTCGCCGGGTCCCTGCACCTTCTCGTGCGCTGCCTCAGGGACTCCGGGGACCGCGAGGGCGCGCTGGCGGCGGCGCACGAGGCCACCGCGGCCTACCGGGAGCTGTCCACCACCGGCGGTGCCGCCTACCTCCCCGACCTGGCGGACTCGCTGCACCTCCTCGCCCACCGGCTCGTCGAGGCCGGTGAACTCGCCTCCGCGCTGGCCGCGGCCGCGGAGGCGGTGGAGCTCAGCCGGCCCTTCGCCGAGGCCGATCCGGCGGTCTACCTCGACGGATACGCGATGTTCCTCAACACCCTCGCCACCTCCCTCGCCCGGACCGGCGCCTACCAGGCCGCGCTGCGACCGGCGGTGGCGGCCACCGAAGCCCATCGCGCACTCGCCGAGAAGGACCGTGCCACCGCGCTCCCCGGGCTCGCCGCCTGCCTGCACAACCTGTCCCTGTGCCTCAGTCGCGCGGGGGAGCCGGAAGCGGCCCTCTCGGCGGCGGACGAGGCGGCCGGGATCGCCCGCGAACTGGCCGGGACCGATGCCGTCGAGCACCTCCCCCGGTACGCGGCCGCGCTCGGCAACCTCAGCGACCGTGCCGCCGACTGCGGCCGTGACGAGGAGGCGCTGGCCCTCGCGCACCGCTCCACGGAGATCTGCCGAGAACTGGTGAACGCACACCGCGAGGCCCACCTGCCCGAACTGGCCTCCGCGCTGCACCAGCTCTCCCTCCGGCTGGCCGCGGTCCGGCACGACGACGCCGCGCGCGCGGCCTGCCGGACCGCCACCGATCTCTACCGCGCCCTGGAGGAGGAGAGCCCCGGCAGCCACCGGCACGAGCTGGCCACCTGCTGCGAGACGCTCGCTCTCCGGCTGGCCGAGCACGGGGAGACCGCGACGGCGCTGCCGCCGGCCCGCGAGGCGGTGGAGCTGCGGCGGGCACTCGCCCGGCCCGCGCCGCTGCCGCCGCACCTGTCCTCCCTCGCGGGCGCGCTCGAATCCCTCGCGGAGTGCGCGGCGGCCTGCGGTGACGCGGAGGCGGTCCGTGAAGCGGCAACGGAGGCGCTCGCCATCCGCCGCCGGCTCGCCGAGGCCGACCCGGCCGCCCATGTCCCCGCGCTCGCCGACTCCCTGCGGCAGCACGCGAATCGGCTGGCCCGGTCGGCGGACCGGCCGAGCGCCCTGGGCCCGGCCCGGGAGGCGGTGGCCCTGCTGCGTCCGCTGTGCGGGCCGCACTCCACGGCCAACCGGCTGTCCCTGGGCCACGCGCTCAGTGCGCTCGCCCGGGCCGAGTCGAGGTGCCACCACGTCCGGGAGGCGCTGGCCGCCGCCCAGGAGGCCGTCGACACCTACCGCGCGCTGGGCCGCGACGGCTCCCCCGCCCGCAGCCGTTCCGTCGCCGGCTCCCTGCTGAATCTGGCCCACTGCCAGGCCGAGGCCGAGGACCCCGCGGCCGCGGCGGCCTCGGCCCAGGAGGCCGTCGACGGCTTTCTCGCACTCGCCCGCCGCTCCCCCGCCCGCCACCTCGACGAGGTACTGACCGCCCTGTCCGAGCTGGCCGACCACCTGTCCCTGATCGATCGGATCGCCGCCGTCCGGCCCTCCTACGACAGCGCCCTCGACGTGCTCTCGGAGTACCCGGCCGTCGTCCGCCGGCTGCGGTACGAGCGCACGATGCTCCTGCTGTACGAGGAGGACCCCGGCCCCGGGACCGACGCGCTGATCCGGTTCCTGACCGAGGCCCCCGAGGTGCGCGACGAGGTCACCTTCGACGCACGGGATTCCCTGCGCAGCCCACCGGACGACGACCACGACCGGGTCCGCACCGCCTGGGTCGACGCCACGGGGACCGCCCCGCCGGCCTGGCTGGCCCTGCCGTCCTGGGCCTTCTCGCTCGCCTACGACTGGCTCGGCTGCCCCGACTGGGCGGCGGCCCGCCGCTTCTGGGAGGAGCACCGGGAGCGCCTGGCGACCCCGGAGGCCACCGCCGCCATGGCGGAGGTGGCGATGATCGAGGGCGCCGAGCCGGACGCCGGACACCTGCTGCGCCTGCTGCGGCGGATTCCCGTGGCCGGCGCGGACGCCGCGTTCCTGCCGCTGGTGCTCTCCGACCGCCTGGGCGCCTGGGTTCTCGACCAGCCCCGCACCGAGGTCCACGACGCCGTGCTGCACCTCGCCCGGCACGACGGCGTCGAGGCCGCACAGCGGTACCTGGAGCAGCCGCCGGCCCTCGCGCGGCGGGCCCGGCAGGCCGGTGCCACGGGCGACACCGCGACCCTCCGGCACTGCGCCGCCCTCGAAGGGGCCTTCCTGAAGGATCCCTACACGGCACGGGTCCACCTCGCCCTCGCGGAGATCCTCGCCGGGGCGGCGGCGCCCGCCGAGGCGCTCCCCGCCGCTCCGGGCGAGGCCGCCAGGGACCGCGCGATCGAGGACATCGCCGAGATCATGACGCACCGGCCCGGCCACGCGGTCCCGCTGCGCGGTCTGCTCACGTCGGTCCTCGCGCGTGACCCTGGATAATGACGTCCGACCGCTCGGCCCTTGAAGGAGCACGTCATGACCCCGCCCGTCGTCCATTCGCTGCGCGAGCAGATCCGCGAGCACATCCTGGAGGGGATCGTCAGCGGCCGCTGGCAGCCGGGGGAGCGGATCGTCGAGCGGCGGATCGCGGTGGAGCTGGAGGTCAGCCAGACGCCCGTCCGGGAGGCGCTGCGGGAGCTGGAGTCGCTGCAGCTGATCGAGTCGGCGCCGAACAAGGGCGTACGGGTGCGGAATCTGACCGCGGACGACCTCAAGGAGAGCTACCCGGTGCGGGCCGGGCTGGAGCAGGTGGCCGCGGAGCTGGCGGCCGGGCGGCTGGCCGAGGACACCGCGGCGCTGGAGCGGGAGGTGGCGGCGCTGCGCGAGGCGGACCGGGCCGGTGACGGCGAGGCGCAGGTGCGGCACACGGTGGCCTTCCACCGGGAGATCATCCGGGCGGCCGGCAACGCCGTACTGCTGCACACCTGGGAGTCACTGGGCATCGAGGTCTGGACGACGCTGTCGATCCGCTGGTTCAGCCCCGAGCCGCGCTCCCACGCGCAGGACCACCAGGAGATCGTGGACGCCTTCCGACGGCGCGACCCCAAGATCGGGACCCTGCTCAAGAGCCATGTGCTGAGCTGCGCTCCGAGGGTCTGAGGGCCTTCGTACCGGGTCCCACGGCCCCCTTTCGTTACTGGCACGGCGTGCCCCGAAATGAGGCACCCCGTGCCGACCTGCGGCGATTCACTCGGTGAGCGTTGATCGATCATCGATCAGGGGCGTATCGTCAGGCGCTGGGGCGCGACACCCTGCCTGCCGAAACTGCCGAACTCGCACATCGGTGTCGTCGAGATCCCGCCGTACGCCCCCGGGGCGCGGCCGGACTCGACGACACCCCCGAGCCTCCCGTCCGGAAAGGGGCCACCCATGCCCGAAACCGTGCGCCTGCCGTACAGCCAGCTCGACCAGTTCACGGACCGTGACCCCGAAGAGACGGCCGAGTGGCGCGAGTCCCTGGACGCCGTCACCGAGGCGGCCGGTCCGCACCGCGCCGCCTATCTGATGCGCCGCACCCTGGAGAACTCGGGGCTGGCCCTGCCCCAGCTCCTGGAGAGCGACTACCTCAACACCATCCCCACCGCCGCCGAACCCGCCGTTCCGGGTGACGAGGCGATGGAAGCCCGGATCGCCGCCTGGAACCGCTGGAACGCGGCCGCGATGGTCTCCCGCGGCTCCAAGTACGGAGTCGGCGGCCACATCGCCACCTTCGCCTCCGCGGCCTGGCTCTACGAGACCGGCTTCAACCACTTCTTCCGCGGCAAGGAAGGCGACGGAAGCGGCGACCAGCTCTACATCCAGGGCCACGCCGCGCCCGGCATCTACGCCCGCGCCTTCCTCGACGGCCGCCTCACCGAGGAGCACCTCGACAACTTCCGCCGCGAGGCCGGCGGCAAGGGCATCCCGTCCTACCCCCACCCGCGGCGGCTGCCCTGGCTGTGGGAGTTCCCGACCGTCTCCATGGGTCTGGGCCCGCTCTCCGCCATCTACCAGGCGCGCTTCAACCGCTACCTGACCAACCGCGGCATCAAGGACGTCTCCGACTCCCACGTCTGGGCGTTCCTGGGCGACGGCGAGATGGACGAGCCCGAGTCGACGGCGGCACTCGCCCTGGCGAGCCGCGAGGGCCTGGACAACCTCACCTTCGTCATCAACTGCAACCTGCAGCGCCTGGACGGCCCGGTCCGCGCCAACTTCAAGATCGTGCAGGAGCTGGAGGCCCAGTTCCGCGGCGCCGGCTGGAACGTCGTCAAGACCCTGTGGGGCACCGCCTGGGACGAGCTCTTCCGGCTCGACGCCACCGGCGCGCTGGCCCGCCGTCTGCGCGAGGTGCCCGACGCCCAGTTCCAGACCTACGCGACCCGCGACGCGGCCTACATACGCGACCACTTCTTCGGCGCCGAGCCCGCCCTCGCCGAGATGGCCAAGCTGCTCGGCGACGACAAGATCCTGGAGTGCTTCCACTTCTCGCGCGGCGGCCACGAGGCACGCAAGGTGTACGCGGCGTACCGGGCCGCCGTGGAGCACAAGGGCGCCCCGACCGTGATCCTCGCGCAGACGGTCAAGGGCTTCACCCTCGGCAAGGGCTTCGAGTCCAAGAACGCCAACCACCAGATGAAGAAGCTGACCGTGGACGAGTTCAAGGTCATGCGCGACCTGCTCGAACTCCCCATCTCCGACGGCGACTTCACCGACGGCCAGGTGCCCTACGGCCACCCCGGCGCCGACTCCCCCGAGGTCCGCTATCTCCAGGAGCGCCGCGCGGCGCTCGGCGGCCCGGCCCCGGCCCGCCGCGTCCACCCCCTCGCGCCGCTGCCGGCCCCCGCCGACAAGGCGTTCGCCGCCTTCGACAAGGGCTCCGGCAACCAGTCCGTGGCCACCACCATGGCCTTCGTCCGCCTGGTCAAGGACCTCATCCGCGACAAGGAGACCGGCCGGCGCTGGGTGCCGATCGTCCCCGACGAGGCGCGCACCTTCGGCATGGAGTCGCTCTTCCCGTCCCTGGGCATCTACTCCCCCAAGGGCCAGACGTACGAGCCGGTCGACCGCGACCAGCTGATGTACTACAAGGAAGCCAAGGACGGCCAGATCCTCAACGAGGGCATCACCGAGGCCGGTTCGATGGCGGACTTCATCGCCGCCGCCACCGCGTACGCCACGCACGGCGAGACGATGATCCCCTTCTACATCTTCTACTCGATGTTCGGCTGGCAGCGCACCGCCGACCAGATGTGGCAGCTCGGCGACCAGCTCGGCAAGGGCTTCCTCGTCGGCGCCACGGCCGGCCGTACGACGCTGACCGGCGAGGGCCTGCAGCACGCGGACGGCCACTCGCCGATGATCGCGGCGACGAACCCGGCGGCGCTGACCTACGACCCGGCGTTCGCGTACGAGGTCGCGGCGATCGTCAAGGACGGTCTGCGGAGGATGTACGGGGAGAGCGCCCCCGGCGAGGACTCGAACGTCTTCTACTACCTGACCGTCTACAACGAGCCGATGCCCCAGCCGGCCAAGCCCGAGGGCGTCGACGAGGGCATCGTCCGCGGCCTGTACCGCTTCAACACCGCGGCCTCCGCGGGCCTCACCGCGCCCGCCGGCGCCCCGGCGATCCAGCTGCTGTCCTCCGGCACGGCCATCCACTGGGCGCTGGCGGCCCAGCGGATGCTCGCCGAGGAGTGGGGCGTGGCCGCCGACGTGTGGTCCGCGACCTCCTGGACGGAGCTGCGGCGCGACGCGATGGAGGCCGACGCGGCCACGCTGCGCGGCGAGGAGCGCACGCCGTACGTCCGCGAGGCGCTCGGCGGCGCCGAGGGCCCGGTGCTGGCCGTCAGCGACTACATGCGCCAGGTCCCGGACCAGATCGCGCAGTGGGTCGAGCAGGACTACCTCTCGCTCGGCGCGGACGGCTTCGGTCTGTCCGACACCCGTGACGCGGCCCGCCGCCACTTCGGCGTCGACGCCGAGTCGATCGTGATCGCCGCACTGGCCCAGCTCGCCCGCCGCGGCGAGGTACCGGCCTCCGCGGTCAAGGAGGCCCGGGAGCGCTACGGGTTCTAGCCACGGGTCCCGAAGACCCGGAGGGACACCCCCCGATCTCCCGTGCGGAGGCGACCTTCCCGCGCCCGGAGCCTCCGCACGGGATTCCACTGGCCCGGCCGGTCACGCCCTGACTTCGGCCGGGCCTTCCTCCGTCCCCGTGCCGCCTCCCCGTCCGGCGTTGTCGGTGCCCCCCCGGCATCATGGGGGGCATGCGAGCCGCACGGCTGATCAAGATGGTGCTGCTGCTCCAGGCGCGGCCGTCGATGACGGGCGCGGAGCTGGCGCGGGAGCTGGAGGTCTCCGAGCGCACGGTCGTGCGCGATGTCCTCTCCCTGTCCGAGGCCGGGGTGCCCGTCTACGCGGACCGGGGCCGGGCCGGCGGCTACCGCCTCATAGGCGGCTACCGCACCCGCCTCACGGGCCTGGGCCGCAGCGAGGCGGAGGCCCTCTTCCTGTCCGGCGTGCCCTCCGCCCTGCGGGAGATGGGCCTCGCGGACGCCGCGTCCGCCGCCCGGCTGAAGGTCTCCGCCGCGCTGCTGCCCGAGCTGCGGGACGCCGCGACGGGCGCCGCCCAGCGCTTCCACCTCGACGCGCCCGCCTGGTATCAGGAGCCCGAGCCCCCCGCCCTGCTGCCCGCGATCGCCGACGCGGTCTGGGACGACCGCCGCATCCGCGCCCGCTACCTCCGCAAGGACACCGAGGTGGAGCGGGAGTTGGAGCCGTACGGCCTCGTGCTGAAGGCGGGGGTGTGGTATCTGGCGGCCCGGTCCCAGGGGGACTTCAGGGTGTATCGGGTGGACCGGTTCACGGCCGTCGAAGGCGCCGTCGGGGGCGCCGAGGGCAACGGCGGCGGCGCGGCCCGGTTCACCCGCGACCCCTCCTTCGACCTCCCCGCGTTCTGGGCGGAGCGGGCCGCGCAGTTCGCGCGCTCGATCCTGCGCGAGGAGGTGGTGCTGCGGCTCTCCGCGCACGGGGTGCGGCAGCTGCCGTACGTCACCGAACGCGCGGCGGCCCGCGAGGCGATCGAGGCGGCGCGGGCGGCCGGCGGCCCCGATCCGCAGGGGCGGCTGACCGTCACCCTGCCCGTGGAGTCCGCCGAGATCGCCTACGCCCAGCTGCTGGCGCTCGGCCCGGAGGGCGAGGTACTGGCGCCCGCCGAGCTGCGCCAGCGCTTCGCGGCGGCCGCCCGCCGGACAGCGGCCCTGTACCCGGAGCCGGGCGGACAGCAGCGTACGGAGCCCGGCGGGGGTACCGCCTAGGGCGGACCGGACCCGACCCATCGGACAGGCCCTAGCGGTAGTCCGCCGCGCTGCGGTCCTTCCCGCCGAAGACCACGTCCTCGAAGTAGCCGAAGCAGTCCGGCCGGGAGCCGTCCGTGTCGGTGAAGTCGTACTCCTTCGCCAGCTGGCCGCTGGAGAGCGACTTACCGCTCCAGCGCTGCTTGTCCGGGTCGCCGGCCAGCGCCCGTACACCGCGGGCGATCAGCGCCGGCGACTCGGCGATGGCGAAGTGCTGCTCCTGGGCGACCGCGTCGCGCCAGGTCTCCTCCGTCACCCCGAAGTGGTCCAGCATCTCCTCGGACCGCAGGAAGCCGGGGGTGAGCGAGACCGCCGTCCCGCCGTACTCCTTCAGCTCGGCGGCGAGGCCGAAGGCGATCCGGTGCGGGGCGCTCTTGGTGAGGTCGAAGCAGAGGTTGTCGCGGTAGGTGCGGTTGAAGTCCTCGGTGCCGTCGGTGATCTCGACGACCAGCCCGCCGGGCCGCCCGATCAGCAGCGGCAGCGCGTAGTGGCTGGTGATGACGTGGGCGTCGATGCCGAGGCGGAACATCCGCAGGCCCTTGTCCAGATCGAGGTCCCACACCTTGGTGTGGAACTCGATCAGCCGGTCGCCGCCCCACAGGCTGTTGACCAGCACATCCAGCCGTCCCTGCTCCCGGCCGATGCGCGTCGCCAGCGCCTCGACCTGCGCCGGCCGAAGATGGTCGGTCGGTACCGCGATCCCGGTGCCTCCGGCCGCTGTCACCAGCTCGGCGGTCTGCTCGATCGTCTCCGTGGCGCGGCCGACCTCGCTGACCCGCTCCCGGGTCGTCCGCCCGGTCACGTACACCAGGGCACCGGCCCGGCCCAGCTCCACCGCCATCGCCCGGCCCGCGCCGCGGGTCGCCCCGGCGACCAGCGCCACCCGGCCGGTCAGATCCGCCGCCACCGGCCGGTCCGCACGCCCCGCTCGTTCCTCATGGCCCGTCACGTTCTCGCTCCTCGCAGTCGGACACCGGATGCCGACGGCTCCGTATCGCCGCCGTACAGCGCGACCCTGACAGCGAATCCCGACACCTACTGTCGGGATTCAGAGCCCGGCACGCCGTGCCGTCCGCGAGCCCCCTAAGGGCGTAGCGCCCGCACGCTCCGCCCGTCCCGCAGCCGCCCGACGACCTCGGCCGCCGCGTCCCGCCCCGCCGGTGCGGCGAGCGTGCCGGCCTTGCCGCCGGCCCGTACGCCGCCCGTGGCGTCGAGGCCGACCACCTCCCGGCTGCCGGCCGCGAGCAGGTACCACTTCCCCGACTTCGCCTGCCAGTGGACGTCCGCGACGACATGCGGCCCGAAGCGGCTGCAGTCCGCGGTGTCGACGGCGCGTCCGGCGATCCGCCCCGGGTCGGCGGGACGGGCGGCGGGCGGCAGGAACGCGACGGCCACGGAGCCGGGGCCGCGCCAGGTGTCGGCGCGGGTGCAGACCCAGGTCGCCCTGCCGCCGCCCTCGGGGAGCGGCTGCTCGGCGAACGCCCAGTTGCCGACGGAGCGCACACCGGCGCCGCGCAGGGAGCCCAGCCGGCAGGCCGTACGGGCCCAGTTCTGCAGCGCCTGCGGGTCGGTCGCCTCGCGCGGCCCGCCGGCGGCGCTCCGCCCGTCCGCGGGAGGCGGCGGCGTATACGTCAGATGGACGGGCACCAGATCGTCGAGGTCGGCGAGGAGGAAGGCCGGCAGGGCCGCTCCGAGCCGCGTCGAGGCGCGGAACTGCGCCACCGGCCAGCGTCCGCAGCCGGCGCCCGCACCGGGCGGCGTGGCGATCCGGTCGGTGACGCCGTCCGGGGCGACATGCAGCCCGTGCGGCGGGGCTCCCGGCACCAGCAGGTCGCGGACGGCGACATCGGAGATCCAGGGCGCGAGCAGATAGCGCATCCAGCCGTTGCCGCGGCCGATCACCAGCCCGGCGCTGGTGGTCGGATCCGCGCCGTCGACGCGCGCGAAGTGCAGGGTGGGGGTGGCGTCTTCGGGTTCGGCGTAGCGGACCAGGCGCTCGCCGTCGTGGAGGACCACGACCATGACGTTGTCGATCAGGCCCGCGTAGAGCAGCTGCGGGGGACGGCCGGGCGGGCGGGTGGAGGTGCCGGCGGTCGCCGTGATCCGGGCGTCCTCGGGCGGCGCCGCCCAGACCCGCAGCGCCCGCGCCAGCAGCTCCTTGTCGCCGGTCTCCCGGCCGCGGGCGGGCCAGGCGGTGAAGTCCACCCGGGAGGTGCCGGACCACTGCTCGTTGGGGGTGCGCAGCAGCCGGGCCGGGTCCAGCGCCTGCTCGGCCTCGGTCGGCGCACGGCCGGCGGGGTCGCCGCCGGTCGGCACCGCCGCCGCCACGCCCGCCCCGAGCACCAGCGCGGCCGCCAGCGCGAGCGAGGCCCGCACCCGCTGGCGGCGGCGCAGCAGGTCCGTCGGCCGGGTCTGCACCGTGCACGGGTCGAACTCCCCGGAGTTCAGCAGGGCGGCGGCATCGGCCCCGGTCTCCCGCTCCAGCAGCCCGGCCGCCCGCTGCGCCGCCTCCGCGTCCTCGACCCCGGCCCGCTCCAGTACGGCGCGCGCCGCGTCCTCGTCCAGGCCCTCCAGGTGCCCCAGTCCGACGGCGGCCCGCACCGGCGCCGGGACGGCGGACAGCGCCTGGTCCAGGGCGAGTTCATCGGCGCCGCCGGCCCGCGGGAAGAGCCGCAGCCCCCAGACGACGGGCACGGCCGGCAGCCCCCGGCCGGGCCGTCCCTCGTGCGCCAGGGCCAGCCGCAGGATCCGCAGCCGTACGAGGTCGTAGCCGGACTCGGGCGCCGGGCCGCGCTGGGCCGGCAGCCCGCGGGCCGGGCGGCGGCGGCCGGCCCGCGGCAGGGCCCGCTGGACCAGCCCGTGGGCGGTCAGGACCCGGCGGTGGCGGCCCATCGACGGGGGCAGCACGAGGTAGGCGAGGCGGACCAGCCGTGGGTAGTGCTCGACGATGGCCGCCTCGGCCCGTTCGACGTCGGCCCGGGTGCGTTCGTCCATGGGCATGGCGTGAAACAGCCCTTCGCGAAGTGGCGGATTTGCCGTCTATGCCGTCGTTTGGTCGTTGCACGCCTTCCAACGAGTGATTCTTGGGACGGTCACACGACGAATCGCCCATACAGGGCACGAAGCAGTCCCGACGCCCGCGGGTCCGCCCGATCGTCAGCTCGGCGCACCGCCCGTCACCGGTCCGGATAACGACACCGTCGCATCCGGGGGACTCCGCATGCGTGGCACGGCGTCAAGGCGGATGCTGGAGCGGTGATGGACGAGACGGAGTTCTGGGAGCTGATCGACCACTCCCGCGCGGTCGCCGAGGGCGACCCGGAGGAGCAGGCCGACGCACTGGTCGATCGGCTGCTCGGGTTCGACCCGGATGCCGTCGTGGACTTCGCCCGCCACTTCGAGGCCCGCTACAGCCGGGCGTACACCTGGGACCTGTGGGCCGCGGCCTCGATCCTGCTCGGCGGCGCCAGCGACGACGCCTTCGACTACTTCCGCTGCTGGCTGATCGGCCAGGGCCGGGAGGTCTTCGAGGGCGCGCTGCACGACCCGGACCAGCTCGCCGAGCTGCTGGACGACTTCGACGAGGCGGTGGACGGCGACGCCGAGGAGCTGGGGTACGCGGCCGACGAGGCGTACGAGCGGATGACCGGCGGGGTGATGCCGGACCTGGCGCTCCCGCCGCCGCCCCGCGAACCCCTCGGCGGCTACCTCGACTTCGACGACGACCAGAGCCTGGCGGAGCGCTTCCCGCTGCTGTGGGACCGCTTCAAGTCATAGAGGGTGTCGGGCCGGGCCCGTCAGCACGGCGGACGGACCGCAGATGTCGTCTCCGGCGGCGCACTGCGGGCAGTATGGCCCCATGCGGATCGCGATCACCGGCTCGACCGGGCTCATCGGCACGGCGCTCGTACGCTCCCTGCGCTCGGACGGCCAGGACGTCGTCCGGCTCGTACGGCGCGAGCCCACGGCCGCCGACGAGGTGCGCTGGAACCCCGCGGGCGGGCAGGTCGACACCGCCGGGCTGGCCGGCTGCGAGGCGGTGGTCCATCTCGCCGGCGCCGGGGTCGGCGACCACCGCTGGACGGCGGCGTACAAGCAGGAGATCCGCGACAGCCGGGTACTGGGCACCCGCACCCTCGCCCAGGCGCTCGCCTCGATGGACGCCCCGCCCCGGGTCCTGGTGTGCGGCAGCGCGATCGGCTACTACGGCGACACCGGCGACCGGCGTACCGACGAGAGCGCACCGGCCGGAGCGGGGTTCCTGCCGGAGGTCTGCGTGGCCTGGGAGGACGCCGCGAAGCCGGCGCAGGACGCGGGTATCCGCACCGTCTTCGCGCGCACCGGCCTGGTCGTGGCCCGTGCCGGCGGCGCCTGGGGCCGGCTCTTCCCGATCTTCCGGCTCGGCCTGGGCGGGCGGCTCGGCGACGGCAGCCAGTACTGGAGCTTCATCTCCCTGCACGACCACATCCGGGCGCTGCGCCACCTCGTCGACACCCAGGAGCTGAGCGGGCCGGTCAACCTCACCGCCCCGGAACCGGTCACCAACCGCGAGGTGACCGCCGTGATGGGCCGCGTACTGAACCGGCCGACGCTGTTCACGGTCCCGGCGCCGGTGCTGCGGATCGCCCTGGGGGACTTCGCCGAGGATGTGCTGGGCAGCCAGCGGGTGGTGCCGCGGCGGCTGCTGGAGTCCGGCTTCGCCTTCGACCATCCGCGCATCATGGAAGCGGTCCGGGCCGCCTGACGGCCGCCGCGGCACCGTCCAGGCGGGGTAGACGCCCGGGCCCCGCGGGGGCTGTGGCCAAGGGCGCTCCGACGCGCCCCGGACGCCCCCTGCCCTACGGGCCGCCGCCTTCCTACCGTCCTCGCACACACCATCGGCATCCCGCGCGGCGGCACTGGGCATGACACTCGATGCGCCGCCGCTGGGACCGACCTCCGGGAGGGCACGTGCCGCCCATCGCATCGACCGTGGACGTCGTCATCGTGGGAGCCGGGCCGGCCGGTCTCGCCGCCGCCCGCCATCTGACCGGCGCGGGAGTGTCGGTCACCGTGCTGGAGGCCGCGGAACGGATCGGCGGCCGGTCCGCCACCGACCGGCTCGACGACTTCCGGCTGGACCGCTGCGGCCGCCCGCTGGCCGTCTCCACCGCCGAGCTGCGCCGCACCCCGGGCCTCGGCGATCTGACACTGCGTCCGTTCGCGTCCGGTCTGAGCGTCCACAACGGCCAGCGCAAGCAACGCATCGGCGCACCCCGGAGCACAAGGGGCGCACTCTCCGCAGCGCGCGCCCTCTTGCGCGCCGACCGATGTCCGCCGCAGCACACCGAGCACCGCACCGACCGCCCCACCCCCGCCGCCCCGCCCCCGGACCGCGCCATCCGCGACGCCCTCGCGGGCCGTCCCGCCTTCCCGCCCCGCACCCATGACGCGTTCCTGCGGCCCCTGCTGAGCGCCCTGCTGTGCGATCCGCAGCTGCGCGGCTCCAGCCGCGGCGCCGCCGCCGCGCTGCGCGCCTTCGCGCACGGGCGGCTATGGCTGCCGGCCGGCGGTGCCTGCGCGGTGCCCGAGCTGCTCGCCGCCGGACTGCCGCCCGGCACGATCCGTACGTCGGTGCGGGTCACCTCGGTCTCCACCACCGGCGTCGGCACCGCCGCGCACGGCCGGATCCCCTGCCGGGCGGTGCTGGTGGCGACCGGCGCGCGGGACGCGGCCGAGCTGCTTCCGGGGCTGCGGGTGCCGGCCTTCCATCCGGTGGCCGTGCTGCACCACACCGCGGGGGCCGGATCGGCGGGCCGCGCCGCGCCGCCCCGCGACACGGCGCTGATCCTGCCGACGGACGGGCCGGTCGGCTACACCTACCTCGCCGGCGCGATCGATCCGTCCCGTACGCCGCCCGGCCGGTCCCTGATCACCACGACCGTGCTCGGCGCCGCCGCCGCGCTGCCGCTGTCCGTCCTCGACAAGACGGTCCGGCCCCAGCTGGAGCGCATCCACGGGGCGCCGACCGACGACTGGCAGCTGCTGACCGCGCATCAGGATCCGTACGCGGTACCGGCGATGACGGCCCCCTACGACCCGGAGCGCACCGTGCGCGTGCTGTCCGGCCTCTATGTGTGCGGCGACCACCGCGACACCAGCACGCTCCAGGGCGCGCTGAACTCGGGCCGCCGGGCCGCCCGCGCCGTCCTCCAGGACTTCGGGCTGCCGACGCTCACGACGGAGCCGGACACCCTGCGCACGGCGGCCTGACCGGCCCGGCCGGACCGCCGCGCACCACCCGGCTCACCCCAGCGCCGCCACCCGCTCCCGGTACCCGCGCACCGCCGCCGCGTCCCGGTACGGCTCCAGGCGGCGCTCGAACTCCCTGACGTACTCATGGGCCCGTACGGACCGCATCTCGGAAGCCTGGAGCGCCGCCTCGGCACCCAGCGTGCAGGCCTGCTCCAGCTCGCCCAGGCCCAGCCGCGCGGTCGCCAGCACCACCCGGCAGAACAGCCGGCTGCGGGCGAACCCGGCGGCGCGCAGCTGCAGGGAGCGCTCGGCGTGCTGGGAGGACGCGCGGTACTGCTGGAGATCGCGATGGCAGTGCGCCAGCTCGTCGGCGAGCTGCGCCTCGTCGAAGAAGCGGGCCCAGTACGGGGTCTCGTCGCCGGGGCGGGCGGTCTCCAGCGCCCGCTCCGCACGGGCCAGCGCCGCCGTGCAGGCCCGCACCTCGCCCATCACGCCGTGGCCGCGCGCCTCCGCGGAGTGCAGCAGCGCCTGGACGGCGGGCGGCGCGCTGGAGCCGATGCCCTGCTGGGCGACGCGCGCCAGCTGGACGGCCTCCCTGCCGTGCCCCAGATAGACGGCCTGCCGGCTCATCGTCACCAGGACGTAGGAGCCGTACGCCCGGTCGCCGGCGGCCTGCGCCAGCCGCAGTGCCTGCACGAAGTACCGCTGCGCCAGGCCGTGCGCGGCGATGTCGTACGAGGTCCAGCCCGCCAGCCGGGTCAGATCGGCGGCGGCCGCGAACAGCCGGCGGCCGGTGGCCTCCCCGTAGGTGCCGCGCAGCATCGGCTCGGTCTCGTGCTCCAGATAGCGCACCAGGGCCTGCCGGGCGTGGCCGCCGCCGTAGGCGTGGTCCAGCGCCCGGAACAGCTCGCCGACCGAGCGCAGCGCGGCGATGTCGCCGGAGGTGACCCGCGAGCCCTCGGTGCGGTCGACGCGGTCCGTACGGCGCTGGCGCGGCACCGAGGCCCGGCTGCCCTGGACCGGCACCCGGCCCGACCCCTCGCCGGCGGGCTCGCCGCGGGCGACCCGGTCGTCGGGGCGGCCGATCAGCCAGTCCCGGCTCGGCACCACGAGGCCGGCCGGGGTGAAGGCGATCTTGCGGAGCTCGGCGTGGCTGCCGGAGTCCTTGCGCCACAGGCCGCTGACGATGTCCACGGCCTCGCTGGGGGTCGAGGCGAATTCCAGCCCGGCGTACACCGGCGCGCAGGCGTCCAGCCCGAGGTCCTGGGCGGACAGCCGGCGCCCCAGCCGGCGGGTGAACACCTCGGCGATCAGCGCGGGGGTGGTGCCGCGCGGCTGCTGGCCGCGCAGCCAGCGGGTCACCGAGGTCTTGTCGTATCGGAGGTCGAGGCCGTGCTCGATGCCGAGCTGATCGACCCGTCTGGCCAGTCCGGCGTTGGAAAACCCCGCCTCGGCGATGAGCGCGGCGAGCTGGCGGTTGGGTGTGTGGTGCGGGGGTCGGTCCGTCATCGGCTTTACCGGTCTCCTGCCTTCCGGGCCGGGCAGCCGGGTTCGGCGGACCCTGTCCGGCATGCTCATCGCCCTTGTGGAACGGCGTGAATGTAACGGCCTTCGGAGCCTTTCTCGCCGCCTGCGCCACGCGTTCATCCGATCGTGTGAGCAGGGACGGGGTCCGACAGGTGGCAGGTACACCGGCCGCCTGAAGCGTCCGGAATCGGTCGCCGTACAGTGGCAGGGGCGCGAAAGCATCGGAAGTGCATCAGCGTTGCGGAAAGAGCGCAACAAAGGTTCGAAGAGGAGCTGCCGTGACTGCGATCTCTCGGGGGGAGACCCCCGCACCCGAGGGGCTGCGCTTTGTGCACCTGGGCTTCGGAGCCGACGCCGTGGACTACGAGTCGGCCTGGCAGGAGCAGCGCCGGGTACACGCCGCCCGGTTCGCCGACGAGGTGCCCGACACCTGCCTGCTGCTGGAGCATCCGCCGGTGTACACCGCCGGCCGGCGCACCACCGACGACGAGCGCCCCCTGGACGGGACCCCGGTCATCGACGTGGACCGCGGCGGGAAGATCACCTGGCACGGGCCCGGCCAGCTGGTGGGCTACCCCATCCAGAAGCTCCCGCGCCCGGTCGACGTGGTCGCCCACGTCCGCCGCCTCGAAGACGCGCTGATCCGCACCTGCGCCGAGTTCGGCGTCGAGGCCAGCCGGGTCGAGGGCCGCAGCGGGGTGTGGGTGCTGGGCGACGCCGTGAGCACGGCCGAGGAGCGGGCGGGCCTGGGCGGGCTCCAGCTCGACTTCGATCCGCGGGTGACGGACGAGCTGTTCGACCCGCGGCTGAACGGCCCCGAGTACGCGCCGTCCAACGCCGGCCAGCGCCGCGAGGACCGCAAGCTCGCCGCGATCGGCATCCGCGTCGCCAAGGGCGTCACGATGCACGGCTTCGCGCTGAACGTGAACCCGGACAACACCTCGTTCGACAAGATCGTGCCGTGCGGCATCCGGGACGCGGGCGTCGCCTCGCTCGCGGGCGAGCTGGGCCGCGAGATCACCATCGCCGAGGTGCTGCCCGTCGTCGAGAAGCACCTGCGGGACGTGCTGGAGAACGCCGAGCTGCTGCCCCGGGCGGTCTGAGGCCCGGGTACGGGAATGCGCCCCTGCCGCAAGGGGTTGCCCCGCACGTAAAGACGTGCGAATTGACGGGCGTACCCTGGTGTACGCCAAGGAAACGAAGTCGTAGGGAGCCGGACGTGTCCGCAGTCGCACCCGACGGACGCAAGATGTTGCGCCTGGAGGTCCGGAACAGCCAGACCCCCATCGAGCGCAAGCCCGAGTGGATCAAGACGCGGGCGAAAATGGGTCCCGAGTACAACCACCTCCAGGGCCTGGTCAAGAGCGAGGGTCTGCACACGGTCTGCCAGGAGGCGGGCTGCCCCAACATCTACGAGTGCTGGGAGGACCGCGAGGCGACGTTCCTCATCGGCGGCGACCAGTGCACCCGCCGCTGCGACTTCTGCCAGATCGACACCGGCAAGCCGCAGGCCCTCGACCGCGACGAGCCGCGCCGGGTCGGCGAGTCCGTCGTCACGATGGACCTGAACTACGCCACGATCACCGGCGTCGCCCGCGACGACCTTGAGGACGGCGGCGCCTGGTTGTACGCCGAGACGGTGCGCCAGATCCACGCGATGACGGCGGAGCGCGCCGAGGGCTACACCAAGGTCGAGCTGCTCATCCCCGATTTCAACGCCGACCCCGACCAGCTGGCCGAGGTCTTCTCGTCCCGCCCCGAGGTTCTCGGGCACAACGTCGAGACGGTGCCGCGGATCTTCAAGCGGATCCGTCCCGGCTTCCGCTACCAGCGCTCCCTCGACGTCATCACGATGGCCCGCGAGGCCGGCCTGGTCACGAAGTCCAACCTGATCCTGGGCATGGGCGAGACCCGCGAAGAGGTCAGCGAGGCGCTGCGCGAGCTGCACGAGGCGGGCACCGAGCTCATCACCATCACCCAGTACCTGCGCCCCTCTCCGCGCCACCACCCCGTCGAGCGCTGGGTGAAGCCGGCGGAGTTCGTGGAGCTGAAGGAGGAGGCCGAGGAGATCGGCTTCTCCGGCGTGATGTCCGGCCCGCTGGTCCGCTCCTCCTACCGCGCCGGCCGCCTTTACCAGCAGGCCATCGAACGGCGCGAGGTCGAGGCGGCCAGTCAGGCGGTTTGAGTTTCCCGGCGCGCCGTCTTGTGAAACGTGGCACATGCTTGAGGACGCGGCCCGCACTCCCCCAGGACGGGGGGCGTGGCGGGCCGCGTCAACGTTTCATTGGTGTTTGACCGGCAGGTCATCCGTTGGTAACACCTTTCCGTGACGATGGATGCACGCACCGTTCACGC
Source organism: Streptomyces sp. NPDC026575 (assembly GCF_055567415.1). Classification (NCBI taxonomy): domain Bacteria; kingdom Bacillati; phylum Actinomycetota; class Actinomycetes; order Kitasatosporales; family Streptomycetaceae; genus Streptomyces; species Streptomyces sp. NPDC026575. Next base: position 45,387 of record NZ_JBVHQM010000031.1, on the reverse strand, counting down.
ACCTTGCCCTGCTCCTGCGAACGCCAGAAGGAGTCACCCACCATGCAGGCCGCGCCGCTCCGCGCCACACCCGCCCTCCCCCGTCCTTCCGTCACCGGTGCACTGCGTGCCGTCGAGGCCGTACTGATGCGCGGCGGACAGCGCACCGCCCGCCGCAACGCCTGGACGTCGGTCCTGGAGGACCGCCGCCGCGCCAAGGACCGGTACGACGCCGAGTACGTACTGGAGGCCGCGGCAACCCGTCGCCCGCACGCCACGTAGACTGCGCTGTATGGCGAGGAAGGTAAACGCTGAGGGCGCTGCCGGCGCTGCCGGCGCTGAGAACCCCGGGCGGCTCAAGCAGATCGCCCTGACCTACAAGATGACCCGTCGGGTCGACTCCAAGGTCGGTCTTGTCGTCGCTGGTGTAGGCATCGTCGTATTCGGCGTTCTCCTTGCCATCGGCTTCCTGATCGGCCACCCCATCTACGCGGGCATCCTGGGCTTCGTGCTGGCCTTCCTCGCGATGGCGATCGTCTTCGGGCGGCGCGCCGAGCGGGCTGCCTTCGGGCAGATGGAGGGCCAGCCCGGTGCGGCGGCGGCCGTGCTGGAGAACGTCGGGCGCGGCTGGACGGTCACCCCCGCGGTGGCGATGAACCGCAGCCAGGACGTGGTGCACCGCGCCGTCGGCAAGGCCGGCATCGTGCTGGTCGGCGAGGGCAACCCGAACCGTCTGCGCGGTCTGCTGGCCGCCGAGAAGAAGCGGATGGCGCGCACCGTCGCGGACGCACCGGTCCACGACATCGTGGTGGGCGACGGCGAGGGCCAGGTGCCGCTGAAGAAGCTCCGTACGACCCTGCTGAAGCTCCCGCGCGTCCTGCCCGGCGCCCAGGTCACGGCCGTCAACGACCGGCTGCGTGCGCTCGGCGACCTGATGAGCAACATGCCGGTGCCGAAGGGCCCGATGCCGAAGGGCATGCGGATGCCCCGGGGCGGCGGAAAGACGCGCTGACCGCGCGACTCGTATACATCGAAACGGGTGGGCCCGGGACCGCGAAGGTCCCGGGCCCACCCGTTTCTCACGGAGTCTGCGAGGCGCCGGACCCCGCGTCCGGTCACCCGCGTTCGGCGCGTCCGGTCACCCGCGTTCGGCTTCGTCGCGGGATTTCGTCGCTAGATCCGGACCTGGACGGCGCGCGCGAGACGGTCGTGCAGCCCCCGCCCGTCCCGGTCCCAGACCACCGCCGGGATGACCACGACCAGCAGGACCGTGCGCAGCACCACCCGCGGCAGCGAGATCCGGCCACCGCCCTCGGCGATCACCCGCAGGCCCAGCAGCCGCTTGCCCGGCGTGAAGCCGACCGTGCCGACCGTCAGCACGCTGAGCACCGCGAAGACCACCAGGGCCCAGTTGCTGGCCGACTGCGCCTTGCCGCCGCTGAGCAGTCCGTACGCGATGAGCATGCACAGCGCCCAGTCGATGAAGAGCGCGGCGAAGCGGCGCCCTGGGCGCGCGAGGGAGCCCGGTCCCTCCTCCGGCAGCCCGAGCCGCTGCCCGCGGTATCCGAACTCGACACCCATGTCCTCGGCTGCCGCGCGGGGCCCGGAGATCCACGATCCGATTGCTTGCCTGTTGTCCACCCGTCCACGGTACTGCGACCGCATACGTTCGCTTCGCGGAGGTCGGAATCCGGCCCGTGCGGGCCCGCGGAGAGCACGGACGGCGGCCGACACCGCCCTACCCGAGATGCGCCACTTTGACGCACACTGGGGGATATGAGCCACCGCGCGGCGGTTAACCTCGGCGAAACAAATGGGTCATGCTTGGGAAATCCCGCCTGCCTATGGTCGGGCGAGCGCGCCTGTGCAGATGGTCGCGTTCCGAGTAGCAATCCCGCGTCCGCCGACCGGTGACCGGGCTAGGAGGAGTTGGATGTTCCAGAACGCCGACGAGGCCAAGAAGTTCATCGCGGACGAGGACGTCAAGTTCATCGACGTCCGCTTCTGCGACCTGCCCGGTGTGATGCAGCACTTCACGATCCCGGCGAAGGCGTTCGACCCGGCCGAGGAACTCGCCTTCGACGGCTCCTCGATCCGCGGTTTCCAGGCCATTCACGAGTCCGACATGGCCCTGCGCGCCGACCTGTCGACGGCTCGCGTGGACCCGTTCCGCCGCGACAAGACCGTCAACATCAACTTCTTCATCCACGACCCGATCACGGGCGAGCAGTACAGCCGCGACCCGCGCAACATCGCCAAGAAGGCCGAGGCCTACCTCGCCTCCACCGGCATCGCGGACACCGCGTACTTCGGCCCCGAGGCCGAGTTCTACGTCTTCGACTCGGTGCGCTTCAACACCACGTCGAACGAGGGCTTCTACCACATCGACTCCGAGGCCGGCGCCTGGAACACCGGTGCGGTCGAGGACAACCGCGGCTACAAGGTCCGCTACAAGGGCGGCTACTTCCCGGCCCCGCCGGTCGACCACTTCGCCGACCTGCGCGCCGAGATCTCCCTGGAGCTGGACGCCGCCGGCCTGCAGGTCGAGCGCCAGCACCACGAGGTCGGCACCGCCGGCCAGGCCGAGATCAACTACAAGTTCAACACGCTGCTCGCCGCGGCCGACGACCTGATGCTCTTCAAGTACATCGTGAAGAACGTCGCCTGGCGCAACGGCAAGACCGCGACCTTCATGCCCAAGCCGATCTTCGGTGACAACGGCTCCGGCATGCACGTCCACCAGTCCCTGTGGCAGGGCGGCGCGCCCCTCTTCTACGACGAGCAGGGCTACGCGGGCCTGTCGGACACCGCCCGCTACTACATCGGCGGCATCCTCAAGCACGCCCCGTCGCTGCTGGCCTTCACCAACCCGACGGTGAACTCCTACCACCGCCTGGTCCCCGGCTTCGAGGCCCCGGTCAACCTGGTCTACTCCCAGCGCAACCGCTCCGCGGCCATGCGCATCCCGATCACGGGCTCCAACCCGAAGGCCAAGCGCGTCGAGTTCCGCGCCCCGGACCCGTCCTCCAACCCGTACCTGGCCTTCTCGGCCCTCCTCCTCGCGGGCCTGGACGGCGTCAAGAACAAGATCGAGCCCGCCGAGCCGATCGACAAGGACCTCTACGAGCTCGCCCCCGAAGAGCACGCGGGCGTCCCCCAGGTCCCCACCTCCCTCCCGGCGGTCCTCGACGCCCTTGAGGCCGACAACGAGTACCTCCAGCAGGGCGGCGTCTTCACCTCCGACCTGATCGAGACCTGGATCGACTACAAGCGCACCAACGAGATCGCCCCGATCCAGCTCCGCCCGCACCCGCACGAGTTCGAGCTTTACTTCGACATCTAAGAGGCGGCGCCCGGCGACCTGGGCGTAAGTCTGAAACAGCGGCTGTGACCTGCGGAAACTCTTCTCGTGAGTTCTTGTGGGTCACAGCTGTTTTTCGTTCCCTTGTGCACCGGGTGTGCACCGCCTGGCCAGTTCTCTGACTTGATGTCAGCAATGACACGAGGGCCGCTACCCCATATCCGGGGTAGCGGCCCTCGCTGGCTTGGCCCGCCTCCTGTGGCTTACGCGCAGGCCAGAACCTCCCGTACGCCGTCGGTGACGCCCGGCAGGTCGCCGAGGGCGGCCCACTGGTGCAGGTCGTGTTCGGTCAGGACGACCGGCCCGGTCTCGGAGACGGTGACGGCGAAGTTGAACTGGCGGGTGGTGGTGCCGCGGCTGTTCTCGTAGTCGAAGTGGCCGAGGTAGCGGTCCACGGAGGCGACGGTCAGGCCGGTCTCCTCCAGCGTCTCGCGGCGGGCCGCGTCCAGGATGCTCTCTCCGGCGTCCACATGACCGGAGGGGATCTCCCACAGGCCGCCCATGTAGTCGTCCGGCTTGCGGCGGACCAGGAGGATGCGGTCGGCATCGGTGACGACGGCCGCGGCCACGAAGGTGGTGATGCCTTCGGCTTCGGCCTCCTCTGCCAGGGTTCGGGCGAGGTCGGAGGTCACGGTCACAGGAGCTCCTTGTGGTGTTCGCTGGCCTTCCTGGCCGCGCTGACGTACTGCTCGGCCAGTTTCAGATCCTGTTCACGGTGCCAGACCGGCAGCTTGATCGTGCGCGCGTGCGCCTTCTCAGCGACGGGGAAGTCACCCTCCCGGTATCGGCTGCGGGTGTTCGGATAGCCAGGGAAGAGATGAGAAGGGTGCTGGTAGAGCGGGAGCTGGTTCAGGGGGCGGGTGGAGTCGGGCCGGTCGAACTCGGTCGCGCCCTCCGCGACGAGAGCCGCGTGGAAGCGGTCGAGGGGCAGGCCGCCGAGCTGGTCGGGCCGGTAGGTGGCCGTCAACGCATACCAGGATGATTTCACCCCCTCGGGCATCGGGCTCACCTCCAGCCCGGGTATCTGCCCGAGCTCTCGGATCAGGTAGGCGGCGATCTCCTCGCGGCCGGCGAGGTAGGCATCCAGGCGGGAGAGCTGGTCGTGGGCGAGGGCGGCGGCCAGGGGATGGATGCGGAGCTTGAGTCCCGCCCCGGTGACCGCGTACCGCGCGAGCGGATGGCCTTCCGGGATCTCGTTCCTGGACCGCTTGTTGTAGTGCGCGAACGTGAGAACGCGGTAGTAGGTGTCGTCGTCGTTGGTGAGGACGACGCATCTCCTCGTTCTTCTCCGCCACCTTGGGGCTGCCGAAGATGGTGTCCGCCTCGTCCACCAGGAGGGTGGGCGGGTTGGCGGTGATGGAGCGGAAGATGGCCGCCGGGGTCGAGTTGACCGTGATGAATGGGTCGTGGACGGTCTCGTGCAACACGTCCAGCAGCCTCGACTTGCCGCACCGCTTCGCCGGGCCCACCACCGCCAGGCGCGGGGCGTGCTGCCAGGCAGGCTGCAGGTGTGTGGCAGCAACCCACAAGGTGACCGCGTCCAGGGCTTGCCGGTGGGGCAAGACCACGAACGTTTCGATCGCTGACCGCAGTTCAGCCAGCAGGTCAGCGCCCTCGGTCAGTGGGCCAACGAACGGAGTGGCTGGACGGTCAGCGCTCTCCATCGACCGGTCCTCGGTCGGGGTGTCGTCGGTGTCTGAGGCATTCGTTGCACTGCCCGGTGGGGGCGACGAATCCCGGTCACCGGTGGGCACTGCAGCGCGGTGGGCACCGGCCTGCCCGGGGATGGCGACCGGTGGCCAGGTGGGTCGGTGGGATGCGGCGGTGGGCTGCGCCGTCATAGGGTGGTTCAAGGACGTTCCTCACCCGGTGGTACGAAGCGTGCAGGCTCCGCACCACCGTCGTCATCGTTCAGGTACGGGCGGTCGGTTGGGGCCTCTTCGGCCCTCGGCGTTGACGCGCCGAGGGCCGCTTCGTCATCCGGCGGTTCAGGCGACCAGATCCAGGGACTGGGTCTGGAGCCACGCGTCGACTTCCGTCCATCGGTAGCGCAGATGCTTGCCAACCTTGTGGACCTTCGGGCCGGTGCCCCGATATTTCCACTGGTACAGCGTGCGCACTGGGATGCCGAGGTAGTCGGAAATCTCCTGCGGACTCGCCAGCGCGCGACGGTGCTTTCCGGCATCCTGGCGGGACTCGGTGTGCTTCATTTGCTTCCCTTCGCTGAATTGGGCGGGCGGCGTGGCCAACATAGCCACGCATCTTCGGCAACATCCAGCGCTATCTTGCAGACAATTCACGGCCGCACCAAACAGCATCCACACAGGACATCGAAAACCTCTGATCGGAACCGCCGATCAGCGAGAGTGAGCCACATTCCATACCGCAGAGAGCGACCCTGAAGTACCAGGCTATGAGGGTGTGACGGATCACCGGAAGCGCCATGCGGACGCAAGGCGCGGGAACATATCACAGAACCCTGGTCGGCATTTCTGTAACCACACAGATGCACAGCGACAGGACCCACGAAGGGCGCCTCCTTATACAGAAGAATTACGGCTTCCCCAAACCGGGGAACGCGAGCTACAACACCGCCATGCCAAAAAGCCCCGTCGAATCGGCCCCGCCGGAATCCGAACCGCGCGCAATATCGAGCGCCTGCGCCTCGCGCGCGACCTCTCCCAGCAGCAGCTCGCCGAGCGCTGCGCCGCCCTGGGCCGCCCCATGACCAACACTCTCCTCAGCCGCACCGAACGCACCCGCCGCCGCTGCGACGTCGACGACCTCGTCACCATCGCCACCGCCCTCGGCGCTGCCCCTGCCGCCCTGCTCCCGGCCTCCCTGGCGGCGGCGCGTGGCTGAGCCGTACGACCGCTGGCACAAGAAGCGGCCGCAGGCCGACGAGGAGAAGTGCACGGCCCACAACAAGGTCCCCTCTCGCGAACACGGTCGCGGCAAGAGGTGGTTGGCCCGGTGGCGCGACCCCGACGGCGAGCAGCAGAGCGAGAGCTTCGACCGGTACGAGGACGCCCGGCAACATCTCACCAAGATGCAGGGCAGCGTCGACGACGGCACGTACGTCGACCCCAGGAAGGGCGAGGCCCAGCTCAAGGCCGTGGCCGAGCAGTGGCTGGAGAACCAGACGTTCGGCAATCCCCGGACCTACGCCCAGTACGAGTCCCGCGTCCGCAACCACATCATCGGGCCGCTGGGCTCACTCAAACTGCGCCAGATCAAGTCATCCACCGTGCAGACCTGGATCAAGCGCCGGCTGCAGGTGCTGGACGAGACGACCGTCGGGCTGGTCTTCACGCACCTGTCGTCGATCCTGGCCATGGCCGTGGACGACGACCTGATCGCCAAGAACCCTTGTGAGACGGGGTCGGTGAAGCGCGTCAAGCCGAGGCGGTCGAAGAAGGCGGCGAAGGACGTGCCGTTGTCCTGGGAACAGACGGACGCCGTGCGCGAGCACCTACCCGACCGCTACCAGGCCACCGTCGATTGCGGCCGAGGACTCGGCATGCGGCAGGGCGAGATCTTCGGGTTCAGCCCCGAGGACGTCAACTGGCTGCAGAAGGACAAGATCGTCCACATACGCCGCCAGATCACCCACGACCGCGGCACGCTCGTCTTCGCCCCGCCGAAGGGTGGTACGGAGGACGACCCCAAGGACCGCTTCGTGCCGGTCGGCGACGAGTTGGCCGTGCGGCTCGCCGAGCACCTGCGCAAGCACCCGCCGGTCGAGGTCACCCTGCCGTGGATGACCAAGGACGGTGAGCTGGTCACCGTGCGCCTGGTGTTCACCACACGGGAGCGCAAGCCGCTGAACAAGAACTACTTCAACTACCTCTGGAAGGGTGCCCTGGAGGCGATAGGCGCGATAAAGGCCCTCAATGACAAGCCCGTTGGCAAGGGCCGCAAGTGGGAAGAGTGCCGCGACAAGATGATGCACGCCCTGCGGCACCTCTTCGCTTCCGAGGCGATCAACGAAGGTGTCGACGTCTACACCCTCGCCGACCTCCTCGGCCACGAGGATCCGGCGTTCACGCTGCGCCGGTACGTGCACCGCGTGACGGGCGCGGTCGAGAAGGCCCGCAAGGCGATCGGCCGACGCTACCGGCTAACCGCGTGAGAGAGGCTCACGCACGTCACTCGCCATCGAACAGCTCAGGCCGCCACTCCTGGATGTCCGCGTCGAGTCTTCCTTCGTCTACGTCCTGGAGGGCCGCCGCGTAACCGATCTCGATGGCCCGCAAGAACGCCTCAGGGACGTCCGTCGGCGCGTTGAGAGGTAGCCGCTGCCCGAGTGGAGGTTGTCGGCGGCTTCGGACACCGCACGAGCGTCCTTAACAGGCAGGCCGTTGATGGTCCGCACGGAACCATCGATCCTATGCTGATCGGGTGGAACTGACGTCGCGTCGGAAAGAGCACGCGTGCGCGTCGGCAGAGTCCGGGAACACACTGTTGGGCACTGAGGGGCAACTCCGGAGGCGCACATGCACCGCTCGACCGATGCCGGAGTGTCACGCCGCGCTGCGGTGCGCCTGGTCGCAGTCACCGCGCTGGCTTCCGCACTCCCCAGCGGCGAGGCCCTGGCCATAGGAGCAGTCCCGGCGGCACACCATGGCGACCACTGGGACGGTACTCGCAAAGGGCTGCGACAGCGGCTGGTGCGGGCGTTGCGTCAGGCGGGCTGGGTCTCCGTGACGGCCCAGGTACGTGAGGGCCGTGAACGGGTGGCGGTTGCAGTCGGCGCGGCGGTCGTGGGCACCGGTCGGCGGGTTCCGTTGGATGGGCGATTCCGTGCTGCGAGCATCACCAAGTCGTTCGTCGCAACCGTGGTGTTGCAACTGGTGTCGCAGGGGCGGCTTTCCCTGGCCGACCCGGTGGGCGTCTGGCTGCCCGGGGTGGTGACGGGCCACGGCAACGATGGCCGGGCGGTGACCATCCGCAACCTGTTGCAGCACACCAGCGGACTCCACGACTTCGCCGAGGACTTGCCCGACACACGACGTGGCTTCCAGGCCCGCCGCTTCCGGCACTGGGACGCGAACAGTCTCGTTGCGGGGGCGATGACGCACGCGCCCGATTTCGCACCCTCCTCCGCCGGTTCCCGGGATCCACGGTGGGCGTACTCCAACACCAACTACGTACTTCTCGGCATGGTGATCGAGCGTGTCACCGGCCGACCGTGGGCGGCCGAGGTCCACGAACGCGTCATCGTGCCGCTGCGGCTGCGCGGTACCCACGCCCCCGGCGACGACCCATGCCTGCCACCGCCCTTCGCCCACGCATACCACCGGTTCACCCCGCACGGCGACTGGCTGGACGTCACGCGGCAGAACGTCACATGGGCCGACGCCGCCGGGGCCCTGGTGTCCACCCGGGACGACCTGGACCGCTTCTTCACCGCCCTGCTCACCGGCGCGCTGCTGCCGCCGGACCGCCTCGCCGACATGCGTACGACGGTCAAGGCATCGGCCGCGATCCGTTCGTATTTCCCGGGGATGCGCTACGGGCTCGGACTGATGTCCCAGCCCCTGCCCTGCGGAGGCAGCCGCTGGGGCCACGGGGGTGACATCCACGGTACGTCCACCCGCGCGTGCGTCACCGCCGACGGTCACCGCAGCCTTGTGGTCACCGCCCACGGCACGTTTTTCGACCAGAAGCGGGTCCACGCAGCCGAGAGGGCCATGCAGGACTTCATCGACGCGATCATGTGCACCAGGCCGACCGGGCGGGTGCGGGACAGCCTGCTTCTCGATCAAGTCACCCCTGCTGGACGGACGCTTCCCACGCTCACGCAGGGTGGACAGGCTTGACCAGGGAGGGTTTACGCCCTCCTCGCCACCAGGCTCTGATCCGCACCAGCGCAGACGCCGTGCACAACCGCCGGACCTCGACCCGGACCGTGTCAGCTTCGCCCTCCTCCTCCAGACCGCCCGCGATCAAGTCGCCCATGGCCCCCTGGAAGACGTAGGCGCGCTTGTCGAACCGGGCCGCTGCGGCCCGGAAGCGGCGACGGTCATGCGATCCGTCGGACGCGCCCTGGATGCGCTGCCGAGGAGCGATCGAAACACCGGTCCGCCGCTTCTCCCCCGCGATGTGCACCGCTTGTGCACCGGCCTCCCTGTAAGACGTACGTCGTTGCAGGTCAGGACGGTTTCCCACCTCTACTTCGACATCTAGAAAGTAGAGCTCGAACTCGGCAAGCCGACGGAAAGGCTCAGAGCGGTTGCCTCCACCCGAGTGGAGGCAACCGCTCGTCGTCTGTCGCGACCCCTCTGCTTCATAGACATCCAGAGCCCAGCTGGATTCGCTATGTGGCCCAGGCTGCAGATCAGATACGCGTCTGGCTCGCCCACTTGGGTCCGCCATGGATGGTTGCCGACTGTCTTTTGCCGACCCTGGACCGTCAACGCGACACGGACGCTACCCCACCTCGCGAGCCGGCTCGGCCTCGAACGCCATGAGCGTCAGTGCTGTGACGTGGATGACGGCGTCCCACTCGTCCTGGGTCAAGTCCGGGAATTCCTCCAGAACACAGCTGGGGACAGGACAGCCACCAGCGCTCAGCACTACCTTCGCGAAGGCCGCCCCCGAGCGGCTCAGGCACAAGCGCGGCCCTTGCTGAGGCTCCCCGGTGCGCAGCACCGCGATGCTCTGAGCGGCGTCCTTGTTGTCGGGTGTCTCCGACGCGAAATTCAGGAGCGCGGTCCGCAATTGCGCAGTGAGTTCGTCCTGGTGCAGGTCAGGGCGTTCCGAAATGGCCGCCAGCGCCTGGCAGAATCGCTCTCTCGCTACCGACCGGGGCGGTCTCGGGGCGACCTGCGGCTGTTGGCCGGCATCGTCGCGCACAGGCTCGGGCTCCGACTGAAGACCCATGAAGATGAGCTTGGAGACCAGCAGTACGGCCTCCCACTCCTCCTGGCTCAGGGTCGGGCAACTCTCCTGCACCTGGGGCGGAAGGTCGCTCTGGTCTGCGTACAAGAGCACGTCCGGCAGCTCTACGTCATAGTCCGCAAGCCGAAGACCGAAGCTTCGTCCACAGGGGCGCTCCTCAGCGCCAAGGGTGACCAGCTCGACGCGCGAACGCTCGCCCAGCGCCTCCACAGCCAGTTCGCGCAGCGCGGTGGTGACTGCCGCACGGAGGTCGGCCTCGGTCGCGTCCCCCCTTTCGCCGACACGCAGCAGGGCATCGCGCAGGCGTCCGCGCGGCGATGACGGATTCATCGTCTCCTCCTACGGCCGCCGCCCGAGTCGAGCGGCTGGACGGTCGTCTTCTCCACGTACTTGTTGAACTCATCGATCTTGTCCGCCGGTACCGCGTAGCGACCCGGCTCGTTGGTCGGCTTGATCTCGTACTGCTTCAGCCAGGCCAACACTTCTGGCTTGCAGTGGAACTCCATTTTGTGGGTGTAATTCTTGCTCTTGCCCAGCGTGCCGGGGTTGACCTTGCCGGTCTGGGCGATCCACTTTGGCTGCCGTTCGTGGCCGGGCCTCGGGACAAGGCCCCCGTTCGGCTTCACTGCTGCGCTCGCCTTCGCTTCCGCCTCGCTGCCGTAGCGTTCGATGATGACCGGGCACTTCTTCTTCGCCAGGCCGAGTGGGTCGATCTCGGCGAAGGGATTGTCGACGTACCCGTGGGGGTCGGGGGCGGGCCCGAGGCCGAGCGGATCGGGGCTGAGATACCGTCCGGTAAGTGAGTCGTAATAACGGAACAGGTTGTAGTGCAGGCCGCTCTCACGGTCGTGGTACTGACCTGGGAAGCCGAGACTGCACCCCACCACCGTCTCGCGGGGATCAACGGGAAGCGGTGTTCCCCACAGCGTGGACCTGGAATGCCAGGCAATCGCGCCGTCTTCATCCACAAGTTCCGTGGGTGTGCCGACCAGGTCAGTGATGATGGAGTAGAACCGTTCGTCGAATTCCTCCTGCGTCGGCTCGGATCCGCCGGCAGCTCGGTCTACCTGGGTCAGGACGCGGTAGCCGACCGGGTCCCACTCCCAGCTGGTGACCTGGACACCAGCCGACCCTGAACCGCTGCGCAGCTCCTCGGCAAGAACGGTGCCGTCCCAGGTGAACGTGGTCTGCTCCACCACAGTGGTGGTGTCGCCGCTCAGCCGCTCCTTGGCGATGCGGCGCCCGAGGGGATCGTAGTGATAGCACCAAACAGTGCCGTCCGGGAGGGTGACCGTGGTGAGGCGGTCGTCTGCGTCCCAGGAATAGTGCCAGGTGCGGGTGCCTCCGGAGAGCAGCCTGCGGGATTGCTTGATGACGCGTCCCTGGCCGTCGTACTCATAGCTGGTGCGGCCTGCCTGACGGAGCAGGGTGCCGTCGTACGACCTCGTCCCCGAGGTGTCGTTGAGACTCGCCTGTCCGGCGGTCTGGCCTCCCGTGTAGGCCAGGTTGCCCGCAGTGTCATAGGCATAGTTCTCGGACCAGTTGTGTCCCGAGACGCTGGTGACCCGCCCCACCGGATCCAGATCGAAGGCACGCGTCCCCAGCATGGTGTCCGTGAAACCGAGCAGCTGATCGTCCGGGCGGTAGGCGAAGGTGCGGTGTCGTAGCGCAGTCTCAGGTATGTCGGCACCAGGCGGCGCCGACATACCTGAGAGGGTCTGGGCCGTCATACGGTTGGCCGGATCCCAGGTCTGGGAGAGGACCGCCGCACCGAGATTGCGGCGGATCTCCCGACCGGCGAGGTCGTGGCCGAACCTGACTTCTCGCCCAGCGCTGACCAGCGTTGCCGGCCGACCGGCCGCGTCGTAGGTCCATCGGCTCTCCACACCGCTGGGAGTACGACGCAGGGTGCGCCGGCCCAGCCCGTCGTAGCAGAATTCGATAACTGACGAATCCCGTTGCTCCGTCAGCAAGCGCCCTGCTGGGTCGTACGTGAAGGCCAGGTCCGTGGCGCCGTTCGCCGCGTACAGCAGACGGCCTTCGGCGTCGTAGTGGAATCGCGCTCCGCCGGCCTGCGTGGCTTCGCGGACAACGCGGTCGAGCAGATCGCGGGTGTAGCGCACGGTCTGGCCCGCACCGTTGGTCCGCGACGTCAGCCGGCCGGCCACATCGTGGGTGTAGCTGATGTGCCGTCCGTTGAAGTCGGTCTCTTGCACGACCCGGCCCAGCGAGTCGTAGGTGTAGCTCCACTGCTGCCCATGAGGGTTGGTGACGGCAATGAGTCGCAGCTCAGCGTCGTAGGCGAAGGTGAACCTGGCACCGTCAGGGCCCGTGCGGGCGGAGACTCGGTCGAAAAAGGTGTATTCGAAGGAGGTGGTTCCGCCGGCCGCATCGACGTGCTGGCGCAGGTTCTCCTCTGCGTCGTAGGACCACCGCTCGGTGTGACCGTCGGGCCGGGTGCACCAGGCCGGCTGTCCTTCCACCGTCCAGCCGAAGGCCGTCACCGCGCCCATCGGATCGGTCACCAGCCGGGGTCGGCCGAAGGCATCCCGCTCACATGTGGTCACGGCCCCCAGAGGGTCAGTGACGGATACCGGCAACCCGGCGGCGTTGGCGGTGAGACGGGTTGTCTGGCCGATTGCATCGGTAACGGCTGTGAGATGACCGAAAGAGCCGTACTCATAGTTGGTGGTCGCTCCGGCCGGATCGGTGATCTGCAGCAGGTTTCCGCAATCGTCGTACGCGTACTGCCAGCCTGAACCGTCCGCACCGACCATGAGCAAGGGCTGGTGGAGGTCGTTGTAGACAGCGGTCATCCGCGATCCATCGGGGCGGGTGACCGCGGTGGCGTCGCCCGCCGCGTCGTACTCCATCGTGACCGTAAGGCCCAGCGGGTCCGTCCGTCGCAGCAGTCGGTGGTACCGGTCCCATTCGAAGGTGGTGACCGCGCCCGAGGGGTCGGTCTCCTTTGTCGTCTGACCGCGTTCGTTGAGCTCGTAGACAGTGACCTGTCCCAGCGCATCGGTCACCCGGGTGCAGCGCGCCTCATCGTCATACACGAAGACGGCGTTGAGGAAACCGCCTTCACCTCGGGTCTCGACACAGCGCCCGGCCGCGTCGTAGAGGTAGTCGTACCGATGCCGATTCCGGTCGGTCCAGGAGGTGATCCGGCCGTCCTGGTCATACGTGAAGCCCATCGGTACACCGGACGAGTTGGTGACCTCGGCGAGGTTTCCGTTGGCGTCGTAGGCGAATGCAGTCAGCAGCAGTCCCGTCGCGGAGTCGCCCTCCACCCCCGCATTACCGGTTGGCTCGGTTGCTGTCAGTGCCACCGCGTCCGAGCTCCGCGCATCCAGCAGGCGCAGCCCGGTTATTCGTGGCCCAGCGGTCTCGACACCGATCCGGTATCCGCCGCTGTGCCAGACCTCGCTGGGGGTGCCGTCGTCGGAATAGTCGATGTCGATCTGATTCCCGTGCCGGTCGGTGATGGCCGTCAGTGGGAGCGGTGAGGCACTCCCCTCTCTCAGCTCACCCCTCACGTCGGCCAGCCTGGCGAAGTGCCAGGAGCGTCCCTCCTGCGGGTCGCTGATGCAGAGCCCACCGGGCGTTTCGGTGTCCCAGCTGAGCGGCCATCGGGGGCCTTCGAGGGGGAGGACCGGCTCGTCATGCCGGGGCACCGGGTAGACCAAGATCATGCCGTCTTCAGTGGCGAAGACGGCACCTTCGTCGTCGAGTTCGAGGCGCTGGTCGAGAGTCGAAGACCACGACGGGCCGAACCAGCCGCCACAGCGGTACGAGGACACATGGGTTCGCGAGAGCAGTAGCGGCAACACAGCCGAAAGGCTGACGTCCTCTTGAGCCAGGACCATCTCACCCGAGGCGATGTCGATCGGGTCGCTTCGACAGTTGCGGTCGTCCGCTGGGGTGCTGGTCTTGTCCGGTTCTGCTGCCCCGTTCCGCAGGGGCGATTTCGGTGAGCCGCTTCCCGGCTTCTTGCCGCCGGCTCGGTTACCGACCCCGCCGATGCCGCCCCCCGGGACTTTGGGGTCCTTCTTGTCGCCCTTGCCGATGCCCGTGAAGTGGTCGGCCAGCTTCCGGTCGTTGTCCTGATGGTTCTTGGCCATCTGCTTCACACCACGGGTCATGTTGTCGTCGAGGTGCTTGGCGGTTTTCTTGACGCCGTCCTCGATGCCGTCGATGACCTTGTCCAACATCGCGTTGGCCGCGTCAGCGATGGCGTCCTTGCCACGGGTACGCCCGTGGTGACTTCTGGCCCGGCCGATCTTGCCGCCTGCCTTGTTGCGGAAGGTGCCACCTGCGCTCTGCAGGCCGGTCACTACGCGGTCGTGCTCATCCGGATCGAAACTGAACCCTCCGCCGGCGCCTCCGCCCCCACTGCCACCGCCGGCACTGAGGAGCTCCATCGGGTTGTCCGCGGCCGATTTCGCGGAGTCCTTGGCATCCTGCACGCCCTGGTGGAAGCCGTCCTTGCCGGCTTTGGCGGTCTGCCCCAGGTCCACTCCGTCCTTGACCCCGAGGGCGTTAGCACCGATCTGGACGACCAAGTCGCCGACCATTGCGCCCAGGGCCTCCTCGACCGGCGTCAGGGCGATGCTGATGACCTGTTCAGCGACCTGCTGGCATACCTCCTTGAAGAGGCGTTTGACGATGACGCGGGTCGCCTGGGTTGCGGCCAGAGCTCCGACTTCGGAAAGGCCCAGCGTGAACGGTGCCGCCGCCTGCGCGGCGATCACTTCTGCGGCGAGGATGCCCAGCTGGACAATCGCGCCGATCTTCGCGCCCTCGATGAGGACCGCGACACCGTCCATGGCAGTGGCCGCCATCCGGCCGCACTCCCCCAGATTCTTGAGGTGAGTGCCATTGATCTTGCTCCAGTGAGCGTTGAGCGCCTCGACAGCCAACGAGCCACCCGCTGATCCCACCAATCCCTGGATGGCCGTGTGAGCTTCGTTGGCACCGTGGTCGATGTCATCGGCGAACTCCCGCATGGCATCGGCCATGTCCCGGTAGTCGTCCTCGTCAACGTTCGGCCATGAGACACCGATGATGTCGAGTACTTCGTCCGCCCAGCCAGGCAGCACTACACCCACGTAAGACCACTCCCCCGTTGACCATTCCTCAGATGATCAAATGCTGCCAGCTGGGCGAACGGCTTCTCAAGCGCCCTATGAGTCCTCGTGTGGCGCGTTTACCGAGATTGCCGTCGCCTCGTCGTGCGTATGCCCGTCATGGAAGCGGTGGATCACCTCGCTTCCACATCAGGTGGGTCCGGGCCGTGCGTGGCAAAGCGTCGACCTGTTCCTCTGTCGCTACCCAGTGCCAGCACCGGGAGGCCGGTCGAAACACCGCGTCGGACGCGCGCCAGGCACTCCGCCTGGCCCACAATGTGCACCGGCCGTGCACCCACCCAGCCTTCAGACGGAATCTGTGCAGGTCAGATCACTTCTCGTGCTGTACTACGACATCTAAGCCCGCCTCAGGTCAGAGCAGAATCCCCGCTCGCCTGTGTCGTCTGTGTCGTCTGTAGGCCGCCGGTCGTGTTCTCCCTGCTTCGGGAGGCGCGGGCGGCGGTCGTTTTCGTGGGTGTGGGTCGGGGGGCGGCGGCGGTCAGCGGGCGGTGCCTCGATGGGCGTAGGTCGGGAAGGGTGGCTCGGTGGGCTGGGGGGCGGCCGGGGTGGTGGGGGTGGTCAGGAGGGTTGCGGGGAGGGTGGCGAGGAGGGTGATGCCGATCGAGCACCAGAGGGTGGTGGAGTAGCCGGTCAGGGTGGCCTTGTTGATGATGTGGGCCAGCTGGGGCGGGAGGCTGTGGGCGTTGATGACCTGGCCGCTGCGGGCCGCTTCGGCGAAGGCCGGGGGGAGGCCGGGGACGGCCTTCAGGCCGGTGGCGACGGCTGAGGCGAGGATGCTGGTGAAGAGCGCGCCGCCGAGTGCGCCGCCCAGTCGGTCGGCCGTGTTGGTCACCGCGGCGCCCCCGCCGGAGTCCGGGGCGGCGATGCCGGCCGTCGCGAGGGAGACGAGCGGCGGCAGGGCCATGCCGAGGCCGAAGCCGGCGAGGAGCATGCCGGGCAGGACCAGGGCGGTGTAGTCGCTGTCGGGGGTGAGGAAGGTCAGCAGGAGCAGGCCGAGGGCGGTGAGGAGCAGGCCCGGCACGATGAGGTTGCGGGGCGGTACGCGGTGCTGCAGACGGGCGGAGACCTGGGTGGCGCCGAGGGCGATCGCGGCGACCGTGGGCAGCATGGCCGTGGTGGTGGCCATCGGGGAGTAGCCGCGGATGTTCTCCAGGTACGCCATCAGGGTCGGGAAGAGGGCGAGCGCGCCGGCGACGGTCAGGAAGAGGGTGAGGAAGGAGCCGATGCGGTTGCGGTGGTTGAGGGCGTATGGGGGGAGGAGCGGGTCGGGGGCCTTGGTCTGCCACCAGGTGAAGGTGAGGAGCAGGGCGGCGCCGAGGGCGAGGAGGGTGAGGACCAGGGGGTCCGTCCAGCCGCGTGGGCCCGTCTCCTGGAGGCCGTAGACGAGGGCGACGATTCCGGCGGAGCCGAGCAGCAGGCCCAGCGGGTCCAGGCGGGGGCGGGTGCGGGTCGGGCGGTCGTGCACCAGAGTGGCCGCGCCGATCACGGCGATCACGGCGAGGGGGACGTCGATGTACAGGCAGGGGCGCCAGCCGAGGTTGTCCAGCAGCCATCGGCCGGTGAGCAGGCCCACCGTCGAGCCGCCGGCGGTGAACGCGGCGTAGACGCCGAAGGCCCGGCCGCGTGCCTTCGGTTCGGTGAAGTTGACCGACACCAGGGCCAGTGCGGCCGGCGACAGCAGTGCGGCGAAGGCGCCCTGCAGGGCGCGGGCGACGACCAGCACGCCGCCGGTGGGGGCCGCTCCGCCGATCGCGGCCGCCACCGCGAAGCCGGCCAGACCGATGATCAGCATCCGCTTGCGGCCCATGAGGTCCGCGAGGTGCCCGCCGAGCAGGAGCAGCGCGCCGAAGGCCACTTCGTACCCGGTGAACAGCAGGCCCAGGTCGTCGGCGGCCAGGTGCAGGTCCGCCATGATGGACGGGATCGCCATGTGCAGGGAGGTCGCGTCGGCCAGCACGAGGAGCTGCACGAGAGCGATCACCGCCAGGCCCCACCAGCGTCTGGGGTGCAAAGGCGCTGCGTTGGGGGCCATGCCCGGGGGCGGGCCGAAGCCCTGCGGGGTGACGGGGTGTGCCTGGGCCGTGGGCGAGTAGGCCGGGAGTGGGGGTGGCGAGGGGTGCGAGGGGCCGGGCGGGGTGTGCGGGGCGGCGGCCGGCACCGGCGCTTCGGCGGGAGCGGCGACGGGGGTGCCGATGGCCGTTTCGGGGGCGTAGTCCAGCAACTTGGCGGCGTGGCGGCCGAGTTGGGCCAGTACCGCGCCCGGTAGCCATTCGCCGTCCGGGTCGGCCTCCGTGCGGGCCGCGACCTGCTGGAGGGTGGGGCGCTTGGCCGGATCCTTGTCGAGGCACTCGCGTACGAGGTCGACCAGCGGCTCCGGTACGCCGGCCAGGTCCGCCTCGTCCTCGGCGATCCGGAAGAGGTGGGCGTGCAGACCGGTCTCGGTGGCGCCGAAGAGCAGGCGCCCGGTGGCGGCGTAGACGAGGACGGCGCCCAGGCAGAACACGTCGCTGGCGGGGGTGAGTTCGAGACCGCGCACCTGCTCGGGGGACATGAAGCCCGGGGAGCCGATCAGCATGCCGGTGCGGGTGTGCAGGCTGTCCCCGGCGAGGGTGTCCATGGCGCGGGCGATGCCGAAGTCGATGACGCGCGGGCCGTCCACCGTCACCAGGACGTTGGACGGTTTGAGGTCCCGGTGGATCAGGCCCGCCTCGTGCACCGCCTGCAGGGCGAGGGCGAGGCGGTTGGCCAGCACTCGTACGGAGTTCTCGGGCAGCGGACCGAAGTCGTCGGCCACCACGGTGGTCAGGTCGGGCCCCGGGATGTACTGGGTCGCCACCCAGGGCACCGCGGCCTCGGTGTCGGCGTCGAGCACGTCCGCCGTCCAGGAGCCGCCGACCCGGCGGGCGGCCGACACCTCACGGGCGAAGCGCCGGCGGAACTCCGGGTGCTGTGCGTGCTCGTCCTGGACGACCTTGACCGCGACGGTCCGCCCTGCCTCGGAACGGCCCAGATAGACCAGGCCCATACCGCCGGCGCCCAGGCGGGCGATCAGGCGGTACGGGCCTATGTGCGTCGGGTCTGAGGAGATCAGCTGGTCCACAGGGGCAAGGTAATCGACGGTGCGGGCGCCGGTAGGGGATTCCACAACTCCGCCATCACGTTCGCGGGGTCACCACCTCGGCCGTTGTGGTGCCGTGGGGTCAGGGGCGGCCCAGGAGTTGGGCGCCGGCGGCGGTGTCGGTGCGGGCGGTGAAGTAGTCGGTGAAGGCGCGCAGGAACTCGTCCTCGGTGATCCGGCCGTCGCCGTCGGCGTCGAGCTGGCGGAAGCCGTGGTTGAGTTCGGCGGGGTGGACGCGGGAGCCGCCGAAGAGGACGCGGTACTCGTCGGCTCCCACCTGGCCGCTGCCGTCGGTGTCCGCGGCGCGGAAGAGGGCGCGCAGCGCCGTGTGCAGGCCCTTGTGCAGGTAGTCGGGGTCGCGGTCGGCACCGGCGACCATGGCGGCGGTGAACTCGGCCCGGCTGACGCGGTCGTCGCCGTCGGTGTCCATGGTGGCGCGGATGTGCTGCCACCAGGCGTCGAAGCCGGCGTACACCTCGGCCTCGGCCGCTTCGTCGAGTTCGAGCTGCCAGCAGACGTTGTGCGCCATGGCCTGCAGGTCGGCGGAGGTGAGGTACCCGTCGCCGGTCTGGTCCAGGACCTGGCGGAAGAACGCCTCCGCGCGCGCCCTCGGCGAGCCGCCGCGGTTGCGCCGGGGCCGCGGCACCCGGCCGGTCGCCGGGGCGTCGGCGCCGCCGTCGCCGGGTGGGGCGGTAGCCGGGCGGGCGGCGGGGGCGCCGGTCGGGGGGATGCGGTAGCGCAGCCGGTCGGGCAGGCGTGTCATGGCCCGGCGCATGCCGTGGTGCAGCGTCCAGGACAGCGCGGCGGCGCTGCGGGTGCGGGGCAGGTCGAAGCGCTCACGGAAGGCCGGGGGCAGGTCGGCGAGGGTCAGGGCGGTCAGGAAGCGGGCGATGAGGCGGCGCAGCAGCGGCCAGGCGGGCCCGAGGCGCCCCAGGCGGCGGGGTGCCGGGGCCTGGCGCAGCATCGTGAACAGCAGGTCGTGCACGGCGTCGCTGTACTCCAGGCGTTCGCGGATGGTGCGGTCCATGTAGGCGGGCACGTCCGCGGCGGTCTTCGGGAACAGCTCGTCCGGCAGGCCGAACTCGGCGCACACGGCGCGGAACTCGGCGTACAGCCCGTCGAGTTCGGCGGGGCTCATGGGGTCGCCGGACAGCTCGCGCATCGCCGTCATCGATTCGTACAGCGTCACCAGGACCCAGACCCGTACGGCCGGATCCAGTGCCGTGAACGGCCGGCCCTGGTCGTCGATGCCCTGGATGCGGCGGTGCGTACGCTCCAGCCGGGCGATCTCCCGGCGCAGGCCCTCGCGGTCGGAGAAGAACAGCCGCTCGCCGCTGTCCATGGTGTGCTCCATCCGCCGCCAGGGGTGCGCCCGGTAGGTCGAGAACCGCGCGGCGCCGGCGGCGACGGCCGGGTCCGCGTTCTGCAGCACCAGCAGCCGCCATGCCACCAGGGCGATGCGCTTCTCCGCGAGGGTGCGGCGCAGCAGGGATTCGGGACCGGTCGGGGCGGTATGGGTCACTGGCGTCTCCTGGGGGTGTGAGGCGTCCATGCGCATGATCGGATAGGCGCATCGCGGTACAAGTAACGTCCGGGTGGGGCCCGCGGAGACGCCTTCGGCCGCGAAACCACTCGTCAGGGCGGTGCGGCAGCGGGGGCGCGCTGGGCCGGTGGGCCGGGTTTCCGGGCGGGTGGCTCCCGGCGGGGCACAATGGCGTGATGCCCGAATTGCCGGAGGTCGAGGCGCTCGGCCGGTTCCTGGACGATCATCTGGCCGGCCGGACCGTGGCCGGTGCCCACCTGGCCTCTGTCCATGCGCTGAAGACCTACGATCCGCCGCTCGGCGCCTTGGAGGGCCGGGCGTTCGACGGTGTGGGGCGGCACGGCAAGTTCCTGGATCTTCGGGCGGGGCAGCTGCATCTGGTCGTCCATCTGGCCAGGGCGGGCTGGGTGCGCTGGAGCGACCGGGTGCCGGCCGCTGCGCCCCGCCCCGGCAAGGGGCCGCTGGCGCTTCGGGTGCGGCTCGCCGAACCCGCAGGCACGGGCTTCGACGTGACCGAGGCGGGGAGCCAGAAGCACCTGGCGGTGTATGTCGTCACCGATCCGCGGGAGGTCCCCGGGATCGCGCGGCTGGGCCCCGACCCGCTTTCCGCGGCCTTCACCCCGGCGTCGTTCGCCGGGGCGCTGAAGGGCGAACGCCGCCAGATCAAGGGCGTACTGCGTGATCAGAGCGTGCTGGCCGGGATCGGGAACGCCTACTCCGACGAGATCCTGCACACGGCGCGGTTGTCCCCGTTCAAGCCGGCCTCCGGGCTCGGCGAGGAGGAGGCGGCCCGGCTCTACGAGGTGATCGGCGCGACGCTCGCCGACGCGGTCGAACGGTGCCGAGGACTGGCGCCGGGGGAACTCAAGGCGGCGAAGCGGCGCGGCCTTCGGGTCCACGGGCGGACGGGGGAACCCTGCCCGGTCTGCGGCGACACGATCCGCGAGGTGTCCTTCAGCGACTCCGCGCTGCAGTACTGCCCCACCTGCCAGACCGGGGGCAAGATCCTCGCGGACCGGCGGCTGTCCAGACTGTTGAAGTAGCCGGACCGGCGGGGCCGCCGGCCCCGGTGCGGGGTGGCGGCCCGTCGGCTCCGTGCGGGGTGCGGGGCGGTGCCGGTCAGTTCCCGGACCGGTCGGATGCCAGCAGGTCGCGCAGTTCGTCCACGGCCTCGCGGAGGTGGTCGGCGAAGCGGTGCATCTGGTCGGCGACCGGCATCGGCGTGCTCAGGTAGAGGTGGAAGCGCTCGGGGAGCAGGACGTAGGCGACGCCGATGCAGCGGCTGCTGGTGGAGCCGAAGCCGAAGTACTGGATGTGGGTGGAGGGGGCGGAGCTGGTGCTGAGGTAGTCGTCGCGCAGGGTCAGCCAGCCGGGGGTGCGGTAGAGGGCGGGCTGCTCGGTGACGCCGAGTTCCGGGCCGCGGCGGCGCTGGATGAGTTCCAGTTCCCACAGGTGCTGTTCGGGGGCGTCGCCTGCCTGGCATTCCTTGGCGCGGGTGACGTGTGCCCGGGCGGCGGTGCGCAGTGCGGCGCGGCGGGTGTCCGGGTCGGTCGCCGGGTCCTCCATGGCGGCCACGAAGTCGACGATCTCGGGGGTGACGACGCGCATCGCCTCGGTGCGGCCGCGGCGCCACTGCCGGGTGGCGATCGACTCGTAGGTGGCGCCCAGGCGGCCCTTGGCGCGCTGGTGGGCGAGTTGGTAGGCGAGCTGGACGAAGGCGTCCGGGGAGACGCCGAGGGACTTGGCGGTGTTGGCGCCGAAGTCGTCGAAGGAGACGGCGCGGGTGGCGGTGTCCGCGCCGTACCGCGCGAACGCCTCGGCGGCGGAGCGCACCTGGGCGCGCAGGGCGTCGTCCAGGTGGAAGGTGATCGGCTGGAGGGCGGGCACGCCCTGGGAGCGGGCGCCGGACGCCCGGGAGTGCTCCTCGGCCGGGGTGGACAGCAGGGCGTCGACGAAGCTGAGGATGGTGGTGCCGTCCAGCTCGCAGTGCTCGACGTTGATGCCCGCGCGGCCGTCGGCGAAGACGACGAAGGAGACGGCCTTGTCGAACCAGCGGTTGCCGCGGTCGCCGTGGAGCAGTTCGTCGCAGGTCTCCTGGGTGTCGGCGGGCGCGAAGTCCTCCAGGCAGACGCAGAAGAGGGCGGTCTCGACGTCGTCCAGGGCCTCGGCGTTGCGGGGGTGGTGCGCGAGCAGGGACGCGCGGGCGGCGGCCCACTCGGCGCGGGCCATGGTGGTGAGGTGGCCGACCGGGGCGTCGGCGCCGGCCGGCTTGCCGCCGTCGAGTACGGCGCGCAGCCCCGCCCGCAGGTCGTCCAGGCCGTACGGCGTGCCGTCCGCGCCCAGTACGTCCAGCTTGACCATGCCGCCCCGGAAGAAGACCACGATGTGCCGGGCGTCGGACGGGCCCGGCCACTGCGGGGTGTACGGGGCGCGGACGGTGTCCTGTTCCGCGCCGGGGATGCGGGTGGTGGAGAACAGGTACTTGTTCTGCTCCATGGTCTGCGGCACACCGCGCTGGACCACCGGAGGGATCAGCTCCTGGTCCAGCCGGTGCTTGTAGTGCAGGGCGGCGGCGATCAGGCCGGCGGCCCGCTCCACCTGCGGTTCGGCCGGCGGCTGCGCGGGCGCGGCGTCCTGGAAGAGGAAGAAGAAGTTGGCGTTGAGCGCGATGCGGTCCCGGCGGCCCAGGTAGCGGTACGGCCAGAAGGTGTCGAGCCAGCTGTGGACGCCCTCGGTGGCGTCGTACTCCTCCAGCGCCGCCTGGAGCACCCGGCCGGGGCCGCCGGGGCGGAGGTAGGCGGTCACTTCGGCCTCGGTCGCCGCCAGTTCGTCGGCGGTCAGCAGCGGTGCGCACCAGGCGAGGAACCGCTCGCAGCTCTCCTCCAGGGAGGGCAGCGGCACCCGCGGGAGGCTGTCCTCCAGCGCGAAGGTGGGCGTGGCGCCGGGGGCGGGCGGAGCGGTGGGCGTGGTCGGGGTGGGTGCGGCGCCCTGACTGTTGGTCACGTACGGTCTCGATTCGGCTTGTCGGTGGGTGCGGGGGCTGGGGCGGGTCGGGGGTGCGGGGTGCGGGGTGCGCCCCAGGGGACCTGACAGAGCCTGCTCCTTGCGGGAGGTGAACCGGCGCCGTTTGAACTGCTTTTGGCACGTCGCGGCGGACGCCCGACCGGCAACCGCCCGCCCGGGTCCGCGAGGAGCACCTCCCCTAGGGGTGCGGGGCGGCGCCTAGTCCAGCAGGCGGTCGCTGCGCACCGCCCGCTTCTCGGCGGCCAGGTGCTCGGGGCGCACCCGGCCGAAGAGCTGCCGGGTGCGGGCCACGCTCCCGATGACGCCGGGGCGCTCGCTGTAGGCGAAGATCGCCGAGTGGCGGGCGACCTCGCCGTGGACGGGGCTGACCCGGTGCAGTGCGTAGCGGCCCTTGAACAGCTGCAGGTCGCCGGGCCGGAGGGGGAGGCGGTGCACCAGCCGCTCGCCCCGGCCGTGCAGGACGTCGCGTACGTCGTCGAAGTGCTCGTCCTGCGCGGACCTGATGTTCGGGCAGTACTCGAAGACGCCGCCGGACTGCGCGTCCTGGGTGAGCATGCTCACGGTGAACTCGTTGGTGTCGAAGTGCCAGGGGTGCTCCTTGCCGGGCTCGACGACGTTGAGGACGAGCCCGGAGAGCGGGTCGGCCAGCTCGTGCAGCTGCGGAAGCCGGAAGCAGCGGGCGACGAACTGCTGGAACGCCGGGGCGGAGTAGAGCCGGCTGATGAGCGAGTCCGCGGGGATGCGGTCCCGGGCCACGAAGGCGTTGCCCCGTTCGAAGGCCGTCCGGCCCGGGTGGTCCGCCGGCAGGTCGGTGTCGACGGCGATGTTGTAGACGTTGACGGTCTCCACGTCGAAGTGCGCCCGGGGGGCGAGCGCGGAGCACTCCTCGCGCAGCACCTCGCGCAGCGCCGGGTGGATGAAGTCCGGCAGCACGGTGCAGCCGAGGGTCTCCAGATCGCGCCGGGCACGGGAGACCAGGGCCCGCCCCTCGTCGCTCTCCGGTTCCGACAGCGGGTAGCGCGCGGTGTCGACCACCTGGTCCAGCGTCAGGGTCGTGGCGTGCAAGGTGCTCATGGATTCCTCTCCGCGAGCGCACCGGCCAACCTCGTTCGGACGTACGGCCGTTCGGTCGGCTCGTGCGGTAACTGCCCTGTCAAGAAGCTCAGTTGAGCGCAGTTGAAGCTGCCATAACACCAGCGGTGTTGTCTGTGACAAGTCACACGATGGAGTGGCGCATAGTCATGCCGGGCCGACGGTGCGCCACCCGGAGGCGCCGCCCAAGGGCCGTGAGGCCCCTTCGAAGACCGCGAGGACCCCGTGCCGCCGCCTCGCGGGGCCCTCGACGACCCTCCTGCCCGGACCTCCACAAGATCCACACCTACACTTTCGAGTGAAGGGTTCGGCCATGTGGGCGTCCCCCGTGTAACTTCAGCCACACCCGCTAGCCCATTAGCAGCGGGCATTGCACCTTGTCAGCGACACAGTGGAAGTTGCATAAAGACCTTGAGCAAGCTGCGCTACGCCTTCACCGCCCTCACCGCACTGTCCCTCCTGGCCGCGATCATCACGGCGGCCGCCGGCGAGCAGGCGGCACCGGCCCCCCGTCAGCAGCTGGCGGGCGGCGCGGTCACCGGCAAGCAGGTGATGTGGTGAGGCGCGGGACGGCGGTCGGCGGTCAGGACCCGATGGCGGTCGGCAGGGTCAGCAGCCGGTCGAGGTCCGCGGCTTCCGCGGTCGCGCCGAGCTTGCGGTAGAGGGCCAGCGCGCGTTCGGCGTACGGGCGGGCCGCGTTGATGTCCTGTACGCGCAGCAGGGTGCGGGCGATGCCCGCCAGGGCGTGGGCGGCGCCCAGGGGAAAGCCGAAGGTCTGCGCGATGTCCAGGCCGCCTCGGTAGGTCTCCAGGGCGGGGCCGGGCTGCCCGGCCGAGCGCAGGGTGTCGGCGATGCCGATCAGGGCGCGGTGCCGCTCGTAGGGGCTGTCGATCCGGCGCGAGACCTCCTCGGCCGCGCGGAAGTGCGCCAGGGCCTCGTCCGTGCGGCCGGACTCCACGCAGGCGGCGCCCAGGCTGGTCAGCGCGTTCACCTCGCCGACCGCGTCGCCCCGGGCCCGGTGGCTGGCCAGGGCGCGGCGGAAGCAGACGCGGGCCAGGCCCGGCTGTCCGGTGACGCGGTAGACCGTGCCCAGGTTGGTGTCGAGGATGGCGAATTCCTGTCGCCCGCCGAAGCGGCGCACCTGGACGAGGGACTGCTCGTAATGGCGGCGGGCCTCGTCGTACCCGCCCTCCGCGAAGTAGATCTCGCCGATGTTGTTGAGCGCCTTCGCCTGGCCGTGGGCGTCGTCGAGGTCGCGGTGGATCGCCAGCATCTCCTCGAAGCGCCGCATGGCCTCGGTGTACCGGGCGCCGAAGATCAGCGCGGCGCCCTGCACGTTGAGGCTCTCGGCCACGCCGTAGCGGTCGCCCGCCCGGCGGTAGAGGTCCAGAGCCCGGTCCATCTCCTGTAAGCACGTCTCGCCCCGGCCCGCGGCGAGATGGGCGCGGGCGGTTTCGAAGAGGGCGTCGGCGCGGCCGTGGGTGTCGTGCAGCTCCTCGAAGAGCAGCCGGGCCTCGGACGCGCAGCGCAGCGCCTCGCCGTGGTTCTCCTGGGCCAGTACGCCCGCGCGCTCCACCAGGGTCTGGGCGAGCGCCAGGCGGTCGCCCCCGGAGCGCAGGGCGCGCTCCGCGGCGGCGGCGAGTTCGGCGGTGGTGTCCCGTGCTCCCCACAGCCGCAGGGAGTAGGCCAGCACATGGGGGAAGAGGACGGCGAAGTCCGGGAACTCGCCGGCCGCCGTCCGCGCCACGGCCAGGAGGTTGGCGCACTCCACGCTCAGCCACACCGATGCCGCGTCGGCCGGGTCGCCGGCGGCGGTGTCGGTGAAGTCCGATGCGTACGGCGAGATCTGTGCAGGGCCGATGGGGCGCCGGCGGCGGCGCGGGTGGGCGAGCCGGTCGGCGCGGTCGGCGGTGGTCAGGTAGTACGCCATGAGGCGGCCCAGCGCGGCGCGGCGGGCCGGCCCGGAGTCCTCGCGACAGGCCAGCCGACGGCCGAACGCCCTTGCCAGATCGTGCAGTTGATAGCGGTCCCGGACGGGCTCGTCGAGCAGATGGCGGTCCAGCAGCTGGTCGGCCGCCTGGCGGACCTCGGCCGGATGCGCGGCGCACAGCGCGGTCGCCGCCGCGAGGGTGATGTCGGGGCCGGGGTGCAGCGCCAAATGCCGGAAGAGCCGCTGTGCGGGGGCATCGAGATCGGCGTAGCTGAGCCGGAAGACGGCCGCCACCCGCTCGTCGAACTCGTCCAGCCGGTCGGTCGCGTGGGCCAGGCGGTGGGCGACGTACTCCAGGTCCCAGGTGTCCCGGTGCCGGAAGCGGCTGGCGAGGAGCTGGACGGTCAGCGGATGGCAGCCGCAGAGCTGGACGACGCGGCGCAGCGCGGCGGTGTCGGAGGCGCGGGTGCCGCCCACGATCCGGGCGAAGAGCGCACATGCCTCCGAGACCGGCAGCACGTCCAGGTGGAGGGGTGTGGCGCCGTCCAGCTCGGTGAGGCGGTTGCGGCTGGCCACGATCGCACAGCAGGTCGCGGCGCCCGGGAGGAGCGGGAGCACCTGCTCCGCGTCGCGGGCGTTGTCCAGGACGACGAGCACCCTGCGATGGGCGGTCCACTCCCGCCAGCGGGCGGTCCGCTCGTCGAGGCCAGCGGGCAGCGGCTCGGCCACGCCGGCGCTGCGCAGCAGGGACGCCAGCGCCTCGGCCGGTTCGTAGGGCGGCTGGTCGCTGTAGGCGCGCAGGTCCAGATAGAAGCCCCCGTCGGGGTAGTCCGGGCGCATCCGGTGCGCGGCATGGACGATCAGTGTCGACTTACCGACTCCCGGCATGCCGTGGACGACGGTCAGCGGCAGGGCCGTCCCGTGGGCGTCCTGGGACGGGCCGCCGAGCAGGAGGCGCAGCTCGCCGCCGCGCCCGGTGAAGTCCCTGGTGTCGCGCGGGAGGGTGCTGCCCCCGCCCTTGGCGGCCGCGGGGCTCCCCCGGCCGTCCGGCCCCTCGGCGGGTGCCGCGGCGGGCCCGGGAGTCGCGGCCGGGCCGGCTAACAGGAGGGTGGGGTCCTGGGCGAGGATCCGGCGCTGCAACTCCCGCAGTTCCGCTCCGGGATCGATGCCCAGCTCCTCGCTCAGCCGGCGGCCGGTGTCGCGGTAGAGGGCCAGCGCCTCGCCCTCCCGGCCGGAGCGGTAGAGGGCCAGCATCAGGGCCGCGACGGCCTGCTGGGCGAGCGGGCTGCGGGAGACGATCTCGTGCAGCTCGCCGATGAGGTCGGCGTGCCGGCCCAGCTCCAGTTCCAGCCGGATGCGTTCCTCCCGTACCCGCCGGTGGTCCTCGGTCAACCGGGCGCGGGCCGCGAGCGCCCAGTCGCCGCTGAACTCCGCGAACGGCTCCCCGCGCCACAGGGCCTCGGCGGTGTGCAGCAGCCCGACGGCGAGTTCCCGCTCACCGCGCCGGGCCGCGGCACGGGCGTCCGTACGGAGCCGCCGGAGCCGGGTGAGGTCGACGTCGTCGGCGTGGCGGACGCGCAGCCGGTAGCGGCGCGGGGAGGGGCGCTCCACGCGCGCCAGATCGCCGACGGCGCGGCGCAGCCGGGAGCGCAGTCGCGACAGATAGCTGTGCAGTGTCTCGACGGGCGTGCCGGGCAGGGCGTCGTCCTCCCAGACGTGTGCGACGAGGGTGTCGACGGCGACCGGGTCCCCTTGCGCGTACAGGAGCGTGGCCAGCACGCAGCGCTCCTTGGGTGAACCGAGTGTGTGCTGACGGCCCTGGTGCCACAGCTCCAGAGGTCCCAGCGTCAGAAGTTCCACCATCGCCCCCCGGATGGTTCTCCTGCCTCCTGCCGCCCCGGCAGTTCCCGCGCAGGTGCACGGTGCATCCGATTCACTGTTGCGGCCGGGGCGGATCGGCCGGAGGGTGCGGGCCGGGGCGCACTGTCGCGCGAGGGGCGCACATGCCCCGTGCAGCTGTCAGCGGCGGCTTGCAGTTCGCCTGCAAGGTTTCTGCAACCCCGGCTGCAAGGATCCGCGGGCACTCACCTCACCAGGACCCGATCGACTCAGGCAGGGAACGGGGGAGTTCACGTGAGTGTGACATGGGGGGACGTCGACCGGCGGCATGTGCCGCTGCGCCTGGACGTCGACCGCTGGGCCACGCGCCGGGTGCGCAGGAGCGTACTGGCGGTGGTGCACACGGTCACGGCGGGGCAGCGGCTGCTGGAGGCGGTGCAACTGTTCGACGGCGATCCCCGGGTGCAGGTGGTCTTCACCGCGGCACCCGATGTCTTCAGCCATGGTGTGGACGCTTTCCTGGAGGACACCAAGGCCCTGGTGCTGCCCTGGAGCCAGGCCGTCCAGACCAGGTTCGACCTCGCGCTGGCCGCCAGCCACGGCGGTCTGCACGAGCTGCACGCCCCGGTGATCGTGCTCCCGCACGGCGCCGGGTACAACAAGCTGGTCTCCGCGCCCACCGGGCGGCGCGGGCTCCCGGCGGTCGCGGCCGACCGCGGGGTGTACGGGCTGAGCCGTCAACGCCTGGTCAGGGACGGGGTGGTGGTGCCCGCGGCGATCGTGCTCGCGCATGAGGAGGAGCTCGGCCGGCTGGGCCGGGAGTGCCCGGAGGCGCTGCCCGCCGCGGAGGTCGTCGGGGACCCCTGCTTCGACCGCATCACCGCGAGCCTGCCCTCCCG
Source organism: Streptomyces sp. NPDC026575 (assembly GCF_055567415.1). Lineage (NCBI taxonomy): Bacteria > Bacillati > Actinomycetota > Actinomycetes > Kitasatosporales > Streptomycetaceae > Streptomyces > Streptomyces sp. NPDC026575. The sequence goes on along the minus strand of NZ_JBVHQM010000031.1, from coordinate 16,549 downwards.
CGCCCTGTACCGGGAGGCGCTCGGCACCGGCGCCCTCCAGGAGCTGGTGCTCATCTGCTCCACCTGGGGGCCCGACTCCCTGCTGGGGCAGGAGTGGGAACTGCTGGAGCGGCTGGTCGCCGAGCTGCCCCGGGACGAGTTCCACATCGCGGTTCTGCTGCACCCGAACGTCTGGAACGCCCATGGCGAATGGCAGATCCGCAGCTGGTTCGCCGGGCTGGGGCGCCGCGGTGTCAGCCTGATCAGCCAGCACACCGACTGGTGCGGGCCGCTCGTCGCCGCCGACGCGATCGTCGGCGACCACGGGTCGGTGTCGCTGTACGGGACGATGACCGGCGCACGGATCCTCACGGCGGGAGCCGCTGCGGTGGAGCTGGCGCCCGGCTCGCCGATGGCGGAGCTGCACTCCCTCGCCCCCCGGCTCCGCGCCGACCGGCCGCTGCGCAGGCAGCTGCGCCGGGGCGCGGCCACCCACCGCGCCGACCGCTATGCGCGGATCGCGGCCCGGATCACCTCGGAGCCGGGGCGCTTCGCCCGGCGGATGCGGGCGCTGATCTACCGCAAGCTCCGGCTGCGGGCACCGGCCGCCCGGCTGTGGCAGGAGCCGGCGGCGCTGCCGCTCACGGTGCGCTACGGCGGCACGCCGGGCGGGGTGGCGTCATGAGCACGCTGCGGCTGGCGCTGACGGGGCCGGGGCTTGCGGGGCCGGGGCTTGCGGGGCCGGGGCTTGCGGGGCCGGGGCTTACGGGTTCCCCGTCCGGGGCCGTCGCCGATACCGCTACCGCTACCGGTGCAACTGCCGGTGCCAGGGCCGGTAGTGAAACCGCCTCCGTCGCGGTCTCCGTCTCCGTCGCCGTCTGCGCGCCTGCCGCCGCCGGCGGCGGGTCCGTCCGCGCGGCGTACGGAGCCGTGCACCGGGTGCGGGTCGGCCTGCTGCTGCCGGGCTCCGGGCGGCCGGTCGTGGACCGGCATCTGCGCGTGACGACCCCGGCGCCACGGCCCTGGCCACGGCTCGCCGACGTACTGGCCGTACCGGGCGCGGACGCCGCGGCGGCCCGCGACGTGGCGGTGCGCCATCCGGGCGCCGCGGTGGTGGCCGTGTACCGCGACGGCGAAGGGTGCGCACTGCGGCTCGGCGGGCCGTACGGCTGCGGCGGTGCGCTGCTGGAGCCGGCAGCCCGGCGCTCGGCCGGGATCTGCTGGGAGACCTGGGCCTCGCTGGCGCACGCCTGGCTGGTGGCCGGGCTCTCGGTGGCGGACCTGGCCGCGGCCGAGGTGCGGGTGGTCCGGCGCCCGGTGCCGTGGGTTCAGTCCGGGGCGGTGTCGCCCAGCAGCGCCAGCCGCTCGCGCACCGCGGCGGCGGGCTCGGGGCGGTCGACCGACAGATAGAGGTCCAGCGCCTCCCGGTAGCGGCGCCGGGCCAGTTCCGGCCGTCCGAGCTGCTCGGCGGCCTCGGCCAGGGCCGCGAGGGCGCGGGCCGTCTCGTAGCCGGCGGCGACGCCGCGCAGCACGGCCAGCGCCTCGGACAACCGGGCCTGTGCCGGCTCGGGCGCGCCGCGGCGGAGCAGGACCCGGCCGAGCAGCAGGGTCGCCCGCGCGGCGTTGTACGGATCGTCCGCGGCCAGCAGCGTCGTACGCGCCGCGTCGGCGTCGGCGGCGGCCCGGTCGAGCAGGCCGGCGGCGAGGGCGACATCGGCCGCGTTGAGCCGGGCCAGTCCGCCGGCGCGGACGTCTCCGCAGGCGGGCAGCTCCACGGCGGCCCGGGCGAACAGATCGGCGGCCCGGGCGGGCCGGCCGGCCCGCTGATGGGCCAGTCCGCGGTAGTTCAGCGTCCGGGCCTCGCCCAGTGCGTCACCGCGGGCGGCGAAGGTCCGCGCCGCCCGCTCGAACATCTCCAGCGCGCGGTCGAAGCGGCCGGCGCCCAGCTCCCCCAGGCCCCCGGAAGTGAGCATCCGGCACTCGGCCGCGGTGTCCCCCGCCTCCCGCGCGGCGGCGAGGCCCTCGGCGTGGACGGCGCGCCAGTGGTCGTAGTGCTTGCGCCGGGGGAAGAGCGGCCACATGGCGTCGGCGAGCTGCCAGGCGACCGGGCCGAAGCCCGCGGTCCGCGCGCGGCGGATCACCGCCGTCAGGTTGTCCAGTTCCCGCTCCAGCCAGTCGAGCGCGGCCTCGGCCCCCTCCCCCAGCTCGTCGGTGACCACGGGGCCCGGACCGAAGGTGCGCGGCAGTCCGTCCCGCCCCGGGTCGGTGATCTGCTCGACGCGGGCGGCGGTGGCCAGATAGTGGTCCGCTATGCGCCGTAACGCCGCGGTCCGCTCCGCCGGGGTCTCCTCCTCGCAGACCTTGGCGGCGGCGTGCAACCGTACGAGGTCGTGGAAGCGGTAGCGGTCCTCGCCGACGTCGATCAGCAGATTCCCGTCGTGCAGCACATCCAGCAGCTCCAGGGCGTCGGCCGGTTCCGCGCCTAATTCGGGCTCCGGGCCCGATCTCGGCTCCAGGGCGCCCGGTCCGGCCAGTACGGCCCGTGCCACCGCGCTGCCGAACTCCCTTCCCGGGTGCAGGCCGAGCAGCCGGTAGAGCCGGGCCGCCGCGCGCGGCAGGCCCTGGTACGACAGGTCCAGCACCCCGCGCACGCTGAGGTCGCCGTCGATGGCCAGTTCGTCCAGCCGCCGTCGCTCCTCGGTCAGCGCCCGGACCATCGTGGTGATCGGCCGGTGCGGCCGGGCCGCGAGCCGGGCGCCGACGACCCGTACCGCCAGCGGCAGACCGGCGCACAGGCCCGCCAGGGCGCGGGCGTCGTCCGGCTGGTCGGCCACCCGGCCGTCGGCCAGGGTGTCCGCCAGCAGCTCGACCGCCGCCTCCAGGCCGAGCGGCTCCAGATGGACCTGGTGGCAGCCTTCGAGGGTCAGCCCGGACAGCCGCTGCCGGCTGGTGACCAGCGTGACGTTCGGCCCGCCCGGCAGCAGCGGGCGCACCTGGGCGGCGGTCGCGGCGTCGTCGAGCAGCACCACTATCCGCAGCTCGGCGGTCAACGAGCGGTAGAGCGCGGCACGTTCCGCGATACCGGACGGCACCGCCCGCGGGGGCACGCCCAGCGCGCGCAGGAAGCGGCTGAGCACCTCCGCCGGCTCGGCCGGGCCGTGCGGCGACTGCCCACCGAGGTCGGCGTAGAGCTGGCCTCCGGGGAAGTCCGCGCGCAGGGTGTGCAGCCAGGCGAGCGCCAGGGCGGTCTTGCCGACCCCGCCCAGTCCGCTGACCGCGGCCAGACAGGAGTGCCCCTCCCGCGCGGCCTGGGCGCGGTGGCGCTCCAGGAGCGTCAGCTCGGCCGCGCGGTCGGTGAGCGCGACGGCCGGCGGGAGCTGCCAGAGCACCTGCGGTACGGCCGGCGCCGCGGCGCGGATGTGGATACCGCCGTGGACGGTGCCGGCCTGCACGCTGGGGCCGTGGACGACCCCGTTCACCTCGTTGTGGCTGCCTTGGTCATGCCCGCGCACGCGTCCCCCTCCGCCGTCACCGACTCCGGCCGGTGACCGGCCGGTTCCCAGGAGCAGTATTTCCGCACCGGCTGTGGGCAACCAGGGAGCCGGCCGGCGGGCGCCGCCCCTTTATGCAGCCGGCGCGGGCGGGGGCGCCGGCCTCCAGTAGCCTCGCTCACAGTTTTTGCAACTTGTTGCATAAGGGCCCGCGGCTGGTCTACAACGGTGCGTACCGTCCGCCGCGCAAGGAGGCCAGCCATGAGCCCCACGACCCCGTATCCGCACCTGATGAGCCCGCTCGACCTCGGGTTCACCACGCTGCCCAACCGGGTGCTGATGGGGTCGATGCACATCGGCCTGGAGGAGGCCGAGAACGGGTTCGCGCGGATGGCCGCCTTCTACGCCGCCCGCGCCCGGGGCGGTGTCGGCCTGATGGTTACGGGGGGCATCGCGCCGAACGACGCGGGGCGGCCGTACGAGGGCGGGGCCAAGCTGACCACTCCGGAGGAGGCGGCGCAGCACCGGACCGTGACCGAGGCGGTGCATGCCGCGGGCGGGCGGATCGCGATGCAGATCCTGCACTTCGGGCGGTACGCCTACCACGCCGATCTGGTCGCCCCGAGCGCGATCCAGGCGCCGATCAGCCCCTTCACCCCGCACGCGCTCACCGACGACGAGGTCGAGCAGACCGTCGAGGACTACGTGCGGGCCGCGGAGCTGGCCAAGTCCGCCGGGTACGACGGCGTCGAGGTGATGGGCTCGGAAGGGTATTTGATCAACGAGTTCATCGCCGGGGCCACCAACCGCCGCACGGACCGGTGGGGCGGCTCGTACGAGAACCGGGTGCGCTTCCCGCTGGAGATCGTGCGCCGCATCCGGGAGCGCGTCGGGACGGACTTCATCCTGATCTACCGGCTGTCGATGCTGGACCTGGTCCCGGGCGGCTCCACGCTGGAGGAGGTGGTCGCGCTCGCCAAGGAGATCGAGGCCGCGGGCGCGACGATCATCAACACCGGGATCGGGTGGCACGAGGCCCGCATCCCGACCATCGCGACGTCGGTGCCGCGCGGCGCCTTCACCTGGGTGACCAAGCGGCTGATGGGGTCGGTCTCGGTTCCGCTGGTGACCAGCAACCGGATCAACACCCCCGAGGTCGCCGAGGAGTTGCTCGCCGACGGGCGGGCCGACATGGTCTCGCTGGCCCGGCCGTTCCTGGCCGATCCGGACTTCGTCGGCAAGGCGAAGGAGGGCCGGGCCGAGGAGATCAACATCTGCATCGGCTGCAACCAGGCATGTCTCGACCACACCTTCAGCGGGCAGATCACGTCCTGCCTGGTCAATCCGCGGGCCTGCCACGAGACCGAGCTGGTGCTCGCACCGACGAGGCTGCGCAAGCGGCTCGCGGTGGTCGGCGCCGGTCCGGCGGGGCTGGCCTGCGCGGTGTCCGCCGCCGAACGCGGCCACGACGTCACGCTGTTCGACGCCGCGGCGGAGATCGGCGGGCAGCTGAACATCGCCAAGCGGGTGCCGGGCAAGGAGGAGTTCGACGAGACGCTGCGCTACTTCCGCACCCAGCTCGCGCTGCGGGGCGTGCGGGTGCGGCTGAACTCCCCCGTCGCGGCCGGCGACCTCGACGCCTTCGACGAGGTGGTGGTCGCCACGGGCGTCAGCCCGCGCGTCCCGGAGATCGAGGGGATCGACCACCCGAGCGTCGTCAGCTACCTCGATGTGCTGCGCGACGGCGCGCCGGTGGGCGAGCGGGTCGCGATCATCGGCGCGGGCGGGATCGGCTTCGACGTCGCGGAGTTCCTGACCGATGCCGGCGAGGGGGCGAGCCGGGACCCGGAGACGTACTTCCGCGCCTGGGGTGTGGACACGGCGTACGGCGAGCGCGGCGGGCTGCGGGCGCCCGAGCGGACCAAGGCGCCCCGCCAGGTGCATCTGCTCCAGCGCAAGACCTCCAAGGTCGGCGCGGGTCTGGGCAAGACCACCGGCTGGATCCACCGTACGGAGCTCCGGCACCGGGGCGTGACGATGATCGCCGGGGCGAGCTACGAGCGGATCGACGACGAGGGGCTGCACCTCACCGTCGACGGCGCGGCCGCCACGCTCGCCGTGGACACGGTCGTGCTGTGCACCGGCCAGGAGCCGTGCCGGGAGCTGTACGAGGAGCTGCGGGCACAGGGGCGGGCGGTGCATCTGATCGGCGGGGCGGACGTCGCCGCCGAACTGGACGCCAAGCGCGCGATCAAGCAGGGGACGGAGCTGGCCGCGGCGCTGTGACCTGCCGCCGCGCCCTGGGGCGGGCCTGGGGAACCGGGGCTGCCCCAGGGTCCGCCCCCTAGGATTTCCCCATGTCCCTCCCGCACGCGATCCTCACCGCCCTGCTTGAGAAGCCGTCGTCGGGGCTGGAGCTGACCCGCCGGTTCGACCGGTCGATCGGCTACTTCTGGCCGGCCACGCATCAGCAGATCTACCGGGAGCTGGGCAAGCTGGAGCAGGCCGGGTTCATCCGGGCGCTGCCGTCCGCGCAGCCGTCCCGGGGGCAGAAGAAGGAGTTCGAGGTGCTGCCCGCGGGACGCGCGGAGCTGACCGCGTGGGCGTCCGGCGAGCAGGACTCCAAGCCCGTCCGCAATGCGCTGCTGGTGCGGCTGCGGGCGGCCGCGGTGGTGGGGGACGCCGGCCTCGACGAGGAACTGCACCGCCATCTCGCGCTGCACCGGCGGCAGTTGGCGGAGTACGAGGAGATCGAGGGGCGCGACTTCGGCGCCGCGACGGAGCCGGCGGACCGGCTGCGGCGGCTGGTGCTGCGGGCCGGGATCGGGCTGGAGACCTTCTGGGTGCAGTGGCTGGAAGAGGCGCTGGCGGAGGTGGCGGACAGCGCGCCGGGCGAGCGGCCCGGGGAGTGAACCCCGAACCGCCCGCCGGGCCCCGTCGGCGGACACCGTGCGTCAACGGATGCCGTGGATCAGCGGATGCCGTGGACCAGGGCGCCCGGGGCGCGCACCGGGTGGATCAGCAGTTGTCGTAGATCAGGGCGCGGACCAGGCGGCAGGTCGTGTCGGAGGGGCTGTGCACCCCGATCTCCGCGGCAGTGCTGCGGATCTTGCGGTTGTGGGCCTGCTCGGGGCGGTAGACGCCGGTGTCGAGCAGGGCTATGGCCAGACGCATGGCCTTCAGGCGGCGGTTGTGGGATTCGTACCGCTCGCGCGGCCATCCGGCGGGCAGCGGCTTCTTGGGCAGCGGGTGGGCCGGGAGAGGCTTCGTCATGAGTGTGGCAGCGGCCATCGGCGACCTCCGGGAGCGTGGAAAAAACCCTCACTGACTGGTTCCCATTCTACTGGCCCCCACTGACAAAAGCCCCTGGCCAGGGGCGATTTGGGGCCTCTGGCCAGGGGTGCGGCGGACCGCCGGGGCGGACCGGTTCAGGGCGCGGCGACGGCCGCCCGCAACCGGGCCTTGTCGGGCTTGCCGACGGGGGTGAGGGGGATCTCGTCCACCACCCGGATGGCGACGGGGGCGTAGAGCGCGCCCTTGTGCTCGGCGACGAAGGCACGCAGGGCGGCGGCGTCCACCCGGTGGCCCGGGGCGGGGACGACCGCGGCGTGCACCTGCTCCACCTCGTCGGCCGTGCGCACCCCGTAGACGGCGCAGTGGGCGACCGCCGGATGGCTGTGCAGCAGGTCCTCGACCTCCGCCGGGTGGACATGGCCCCCGACGACGATGATCACGTCCTTGACCCGGTCGACGAGGTAGAGCCGGCCGTCGTCGTCCAGGCAGCCCACGTCGCCGGTGCGCAGCCAGCCGTCGCCGGTCAGCACCGTCGCGGTCAGCTCGGGCTGCTTCCAGTAGCCCGTCATCACACCGGCGGAGCGTACGTGGACCTCGCCCTGCTCCCCCGCCGGCAGGTCCCGCCCGTCGGCGTCGCGGATCGCCAGCTCGACACCGGGCAGCGCCCGGCCGACGGTGATCCGGCCGTCGGGGCCGGTCGGGGTGTGGTCCGCGGGGAGGGCCGTGGTGATCGACATCGCCTCGGACATGCCGTACATCCCGTACAGCACCGGGCCGAACGCCTTGGCGGCCTCCATCAACCGGGACGGGGAGGCCATGCAGCCGCCGTAGACGATGCTGGTCAGCGAGCCGAGGTCGGTCTCGGGGAGGGTGGGCTCGTCCAGGAGGCGGTAGAGCAGCGGGGGCAGCAACCACAGGTGGCTGATGCGGTCGTGGGCGACGGCGGCGAGGACGGCGGCCGGGTCGAAGGCGCGGTGCAGTACGACGCTGCCGCCGGCGGCGAGCGTCACATCGCTCAGCACGCCCGCCATGTGGGCCAGCGAGGTGCAGGCGAGGAACCGGGGCCGCTCGCCGGTGCCCGCCGACTGCTGGGCGATCATCCCGGCATACGGGGCGTGCGCCATCCGGACTCCCTTGGGGATGCCGGTCGTTCCCCCGGTGTGCCGGATGCACCAGTCGTCCTCCGGGCGGGCGGCGCTCGGGACGGCGGGGGTGGCCGGCAGGGCGGCGCAGGCGGCCGTCAGGTCGGGGCCGAGGCCGGACGGCGCCGGGCCGAAGGTCATGACCTCGGGGAGCGGGCCCTCGGTGTGCGCGAGGAGTTCGCGTGCGGTGTCGTGCAGCGCCGGGTCGACGAGGAGCAGGGCGGGCTCGGCGCTCGCCACGACACGGGCCAGGGTCTCGGCGGCCATGCCGTCGTAGAGGAGGACCACGCGGGCGCCGAGGAGGTTGACGGCATAGCGGGCGGCGAGCGCCTCGGCGCGGTTGCCGCTGAGGACGGAGACGGTGCGGCCGCGGCCGATGCCGTGGTCGGCCAGTACGGCCGCCATCCGGTGGACGGTGGCGTGTAAGGCGCCGGCGGTGACCTCGGGGCGGGCCTCGCCGCCCGGTCTGCCGGTGGCGTCGGGCTCCGGGCCGGTCAGGACGGTCCGAGAGGGGTCCTTGGCGAGGACGGCCAGGATGGTGTCGACGTAGCTGGTGAATCCGGTGGCGGGCGGCATGGCGGTGGTGCTCCTCGGTGCGGCGGCGATGCTCGGACCCCCGACGCTAAGCGCGATCGCTCATGCACTCCATGACCAATTCCGCCATGTGGTCATGCCCCCAGGGGCATGAGCGGTGCCAGTGTCCCCTCCGCCGCGGCCAGGATCTCGGTGACCCGCAGCCCGAAGTGGATGTCGCAGGCGTTCGGCAGGCCGGTGCCGGCGGCGGCGAGCAGGGCGTCGACGGCGCGGTGGTAGGCCGCGTCGGGGCCGTACCGGCGGCGCGGCAGGGTGGCGACGCCGGCGGTGCCGCGGAGGGTGACCTCGACGCCGGACGCGGCGGCCGGGGCGGTGAGCCCCACCGTCGCCGAACTGGCCGCCCCGCTGCTGTGACGCATCGTCAGCAGGACGGTGTCGGCCGGGCCCCGGGCGGCGGTGACCGCCTCCACGTCGCCGAGGACCGCGAGGAGCACGGAGAGCGCATGCGGGCCGATGTCCCACAGGCCGCCCTTCTCGCGGCGCCAGGGCGAGCGGGCGTAGGGGCTGGTGGTGTCCTCGACGAAGACCGGGGCGAGCCAGTCGGCGTGCGCGGTGAACCAGCCGCCGGCGGCCGCCTGGGCGGCGATCCACTCGCCCTCCCCCTCGCCGAAGCGCGCGGTGAAGAAGACCACCGAGGCGACGCCGGCGCGGTCGGCGGCGTCGGCGGCGGCCCGGGCCTCGGGCACGGAGGTGGCGACCGGCTTGTCCAGCAGCAGATGGCAGCCGGCCTCGGCGGCGCGCACCGCCAACGGGGCCTGGACGGACGGCGGCAGGGCGATCGACACCGCGTCGCAGGCGGCGAACAGCTCGCCGGGGGTGGCGTACGGGCGGGAGCCGTGGGCCTGGGCCAGCGCGGCGGCGGCCTCCGGCCTGCGCCCCCAGACACCGGTGAGCTCGACGCCGGGGTGCGCGGCGAGGGCGGGGGCGTGGACGCCGCGCGCCCAGGGGCCGGTGCCGAGGAGTCCGATGCGCAGGGTCGTCATGCGGCCAGTGTCCCGCGGGGCGCGGCGCGGCACGAGCATCCGGCGGCCGTGGCCCCGGCGGGTAGTCCGTATGCCGGTACGCGCGGGCGGTGTCACGTTGCACGGGCCGGCCGCGGGACTCCGGTGCGACTTCCGGACCTGATCCGCAAAGCGACGATTCGCTGCTCGTGCCCCCTTCCCGGCGGGCGTCCGACGGACGGGGGAGGACGCGGTGGCGAGCCGGTCACGGACGGCAGGGTGCGGGTCGCCTGCCTCAAGGCGTTCCGGCTCTCCGACAAGCAGGTCCGGCGCGGCCGTGTGCTGCACCGGCTCGTCGCGCACGAGTGGCCTGTGGGGCGTACGGCGGAGGCGACGGCGATCGGCGGCCGGGAGCTGGTGCGGCGCGTCGACCATCTGGGATTCCGGGGCCTGCGGAAATGCTTCGTTGAGCTTTGCACCACATCACAGTCAACAAACCGGGGCATATCGGCATCAGCAAACCAGGACACAGTCGGGCATAAATCCGCGGAATCGCGCGATGTCCGGTTGAGTAACCTGCGGTTCACATATGGGCAACGGACGGGAAACGGCCTGTTGCGAGTGTGCGGAAGTACGCCCGCACGCGTACCCGCACCTACCTGTTTAAGAGGACCCGTGACCATCAAGGCCGAGTACATCTGGATCGACGGCACCCAGCCGACCGCCAAGCTCCGTTCCAAGACCAAGATCCTGGCGGATGGATCCAAGCTGCCGCGCTGGGGCTTCGACGGGTCCAGCACCAACCAGGCCGAAGGCCACTCCTCGGACCTCGTCCTGGAGCCGGTGTTCAGCTGCCCGGACCCGATCCGCGGCGGCGACCACCTGCTGGTGCTGTGCGAGGTGCTGCACACGGACCTGACCCCGCACCCCACCAACACCCGTGCGGCGCTGCGCCCGGTGGCGGAGAAGTTCGCCGACCAGGAGCCGATCTTCGGCATCGAGCAGGAGTACACCTTCCTCAAGGGCGACCGTCCGCTCGGCTTCCCCGAGGGCGGCGGTTTCCCCGCTCCGCAGGCCGACTACTACTGCGGCGTGGGCGCCGACGCGATCTTCGGCCGCGAGATCGTCGAGAAGCACCTCGACCTGTGCCTGGCGGCCGGCCTCGGCCTGTCCGGCATCAACGCCGAGGTCATGCCCGGCCAGTGGGAGTTCCAGGTCGGCGCCCTGGCGCCGCTGGAGGTCTCGGACCACATGTGGGTGGCGCGCTGGCTGCTGCACCGCGTGGCGGAGGAGTACGGCGTCACCGCGTCACTGGAGGCCAAGCCGGCCAAGGGCGACTGGAACGGCGCGGGTGCGCACACCAACTTCTCCACCCGCGCGATGCGCGAGGGCTACGACGCGATCATCACCGCCTGTGAGGCGCTGGGCGAGGCCGACAAGCCGCTGGAGCACGTGCGCCAGTACGGCACCGGCATCGAGGACCGGCTGACCGGCGCGCACGAGACCGCCCCTTGGGACGAGTACAGCTACGGCGCCTCCGACCGCGGTGCCTCGGTGCGCATCCCGTGGCAGGTCGAGGTGGAGAAGAAGGGCTACATCGAGGACCGCCGGCCGAACGCCAACGTCGACCCGTACGTGGTCACCCGGCTGATCGTGGACACCTGCTGCACGGAACTGGCGCGACGCGAGCAGATCTGAGCGAGCAGGCTGCGCGGGCAGAGTCGAGGCAGGCGGAACGCACGCGCAGGAGAGGGCCGGGCCGAGGGGCCCGGCCCTCTCGCATGCCCGGCCGCGGCTCGTCGCGCCGGGCCGCGGCCGGTTTGTCAGTGGCGGCTGGCAGGCTGGGGACATGCTTGCGATCAGCATCAAGACCGAGACCGGGGCGGACCGTTCGCGCCCCACGGCAGCCGAGCTGACAGAGCTGCTGCGGCGGATCGGCGGCGACGGCGACCACTTCGTGGTCGCCGAGCGGCTGCCTGCCGAGGGCCAGGTGTTCGTGCAGACCTGGCGGGACGGTGACGGGCCCTTCCAGGTGGAGCACCGCGACGGCGCGCCGGACCGGCACTTCACCGCGCGGACCGACGACGCCCAGCAGGTCGCCGAGGTCTTCGTCGACTGGGCGCGCGGCGGGCAGTCGTGGCGTACGGCGCTGGACTGGCAGCCCGCGGACCTGTACTCCACGCCCGGACTGGCCCCGGAGACCCGAGCGGCCGCCGAGGAGCAGGCCCGCAACGGCATCCGGTCCGGCTTCCGGACCTTCCACGAGGTCGCACAGGGCGTCCGCGACGCCTTCGACCCCGAGGACACCCCGGTCTCGCCGGAGGAGGCACGGCGGATCGTCGCCGGCCTGTGGCAGGAGCGGCTGGCCGAGCAGGCCGAATGGCCCGAGGTCACCGAAGCGGACCGGGTCGCGCGGGCCTTCGCCACACTGGACGCCCAGGGGCTGACGGCCCGGATGGACTTCACCTGCTGCAGCCGCTGCGGGCTCGGCGAGATAGCCGCCCATCGCGCCGAGGGCGACCGGGGGTTCGTCTTCTTCCACCACCAGGACACCGAAGCGGCCGCGGAGGGCCACGGGCTGGCGGTCCGGTACGGCGCCTACGAGGACTCCGAAGCGGCATCAGGCGAGGCCCCGGCGGACACGGCCCCAACGGACGAACGCGCCGAGATCGGGCGGACGGTGGCCGCGGCGCTCGGCGCAGCGGGCCTGTCGGTGCGCTGGGACGGCGATCCGGACCGGGTCATCGAGGTCGCCCCGCTGGACTGGCGCAAGCGGCTGCCGGCGGGTGCCTGAGATGGCCCTCCGCATGCCCTGGCTCGCGCCGCTCTACGTCGGCGCCGTACAGCTCGGCGCGCACGCCACCGCGCGGCTGCCCGAAGGACGGCGCACGCGGTTGCTGCGCCGCCACTCCACCAACGTGGCCAATCTGCGGGCCGGCCGCTGGGAGACGCTGGCCACCAGCGCGGGCCTCGTCGAGGAGCCGCTGCCGATCCCGTACGCCGCCGCACTGCTCGCCGCCCTGGGGACGGCCGAGGTCCGCTGGGGCCCCGGGCGGGCGGCAGCGGTGTTCGCGGCCGGGCACACGGGCGCCAGCCTGCTGATATACGCGGGGCTGCGCGACCGGGTCCGTACGGCTCCACCGGACGCGACCGCGCGGGCCGTCGACGTCGGGGCCAGCTACGGCTTCAACGCCACACTGGGCGCCCTGGCCGCGAGCGTCCCGCACCGCGGCGCCCGGGCCGCGGCGACCGCCGGGCTGCTGGCGCTGGGGCTCCGCCCCGTACTCCGGCGCGGCCGGACGTTCACCGACGCCGGGCATCTGGCGGCGACGGCACTCGGCGTGGCACTGGGGTGCGGCATAGGGGCGGGAACGGGACGGGACGCGGGAGGGGACGCCACCACCTGAGGCGGGAGAAGCACTTTCCGGCCATCGGCCCCGTGGTCCCCTGCTCTCCAACTCCGCGGCGAGGAAGCCGAGTCGGATCCGCAACGCCCCCGGTACCGCCGCCCGAGCGGGCCGGGCGCGGCGGAATTACGTCACACCGGCACCCGTACGAGGGACAGATCACCGACTGTCTGGTTCAATAAGGCCATGGCCAGCCTTACAGACAGCGCGACGGGTCGCAGCGACCTTGAGCCCTTCTGGCCGTCCCGGCAGGCGCACGCCTTCGACCTGCTGTGTTGCCGCGCACACTGAGCGCGGGCCCGCACACGCCTCATCGACGCCGCTGACCGGCGTCCCCAGCCCTGCCCGCGCGCACGACGTCCCCGACGCCCCTCTGCGCGAAAGAGCTGACTCCCCATGACGAACGTCCGTACCCTGACCGCCAACTCCGCGACGGCTCCCGAGTCCCCCCGCACCACCCCGCACCCTCATCGCCACCGACTGCGCGCGGTGGCACCCGACGAGGCCCTGCCCTCGCCCGCCACCGCCCCGAACGGCGCGGCGCAGCACGGTGTCCGATCGGTCGCCGAGCTGCTGGACTCCGGCGCGACGTGGATCCCGGCGCCCCAGCACAGCCTGCCCGCGCTGCCCGGCCAGCCGCCGATGGTCGGGTACCTGGTCCTCGTCCCCGCCGAGCAGGCCGCCGCGCAGACCGTCGCGCAGCCGGCCGTCGAACCCGCGGTCGCGCCGACCGGGGACGAGATCGTGCGGATCGACCCCGAGCAGCGCACCGCCTACGTCCAGGGCCGGCCGCTGGATCTGACGTACCTCGAATTCGAGCTGCTGGCGCATCTGGTCGCCCATCCGCACCGGGTGCACACCCGCGACCAGCTGGTGACCACGGTGTGGGGCTACGGCCATGTCGGCGACGGCCGCACCGTCGATGTCCATGTCGCCCGGCTGCGCCGCAAGTTGGGCGCCCAGCACCGGGCGTCGATCGTGACGGTGCGCCGGGTCGGCTACAAGTACGTGCCGAGCGCCTGAGACCGGCGCCGGGGGGTGTCTCCCGGAGACCGGAGCGACACCCCCTACGGGCAACCGGCGCCGGCCCGCTCCTTCGGGGGCGGGAGGGCGCCCGAACCGCGCCGGTGCAGACACCCCACACCGGCCGCCACCAGGAGCCCGATCCCGGAGGCCAACAGCATCGCCTTGGCCGGGGAGTCGGTGAGCGCCGCACCGCCCAGGCCGCCGAGGGCCGCGCTGCACAGCGCCCAGACGCCCGCCCCCACCGCGTCCAGCAGCACGAAGCGGCGCAGCGGGAAGTGGACGCTGCCGGTGGACAGCGCGGAGACCACACGGCCACCAGGGACGAAGCGGCCGCCGACGACGAGCAGGGCCGCATGCCGCTCGACCATCGCGCGGGCCCTGGCGTGCCGGGCGCGGCCGCGTTCGCCGCGGAGCAGCCGGGCGGTGGCGCGGGGGCCGGCGTACCGGCCCACCGCGTAGCCCAGGCAGTCGCCGGCCAGCGCCCCGGCCGCCGCGACGCCCGCCAGCAGGGCGAGCAGCGGCAGGTCGGGGCCGATGAGCACGGCGACCAGGAGGACCGTGGTCTCGCTCGGCATGAACGGCAGCAGCGCGTCGAGACCGGACACCAGCAGCACGACCAGCCACAGCCAGGGCGAGTCCAGCAGGCCCTGGAGCGGCTCGGCGAGCTGGTCGAGCTGGTCAAACATGGGCCGGGGCATCCCGGACGTCCGCGGCCGCCACCGGCGTGTGCCGCACCGCCGCGCCCCGTACCGGCGCGGCCGCCGGCGACCGGCCGCCCAGCACCGCCCGTGCCGCGCGCGCCGCCAACTCCCGCCGGTCCAGCCCCGGTTCCCCGCCCGCCGTGGTCAGCACCGGATGCGCGGTGACGCGTATCGTCAGCGCGCGGGCGGCGAGCACCCGGCGCAGCGAGCCGAGGAAGGTGTCCTCGCCGCAGAACGCGGCGACCGTGCTGGGCAGTTCCCGCTGGGTGTACTCGATGGTCACCGGCCGGACCGGTGCGCCCGCGTCGAGCGCGGCCTGGAAGGTGGCCCGGCGGAAGGTGCCCTGCTCGGCGGTGCACCAGGTGGTGGCCTGCGGGAAGACCGCCACCGACCGTCCGGAGGCGAGCAGTTCGGTCAGGTCCCCTATGGCGCCGGGCAGCCCGCGGGGGCTCGTCCGGTCGATGAAGTGCGTACCGGCTCTGCGGGCCAGTCCGCCGACCACGGGCCAGCCGCCGACCTCGCGCTTGGCGAGCAGGGTGACCGGTTCGACGGCGAGCAGGGCGGGGATGTCGAGCCAGGAGATGTGGTTGACGACCAGGAGGGTGCCGGGGCCGCCCCCGGAGGTGAGGGTGCCGGGGCCCTCCCCCGGGCCGTCGAGGCGGATGCCCAGCGCGTCGAGCAGCCCGCGGGCGTGCGCCCGCAGCCGTACCGGATCGGCCATCCGCTCGCCGTCCGTGAGCGCCCGGCGCACCCGGTGCGCGAACGCCGCGGAACGCCGGGCGGCGCCGGTCGCCGGGATCCGCGGCAGGGCGTGCGCCGCGCAGCCCGGTGTGCAGTCGGACCAGACGTCCCAGGGGCCGTTCACTGCTCCCCCAGGAAGTAGCGCCGGTAGCGGTCGCCGAGCCGTTCCATGTCCAGCACGACGAAGAAGTCGGCGGTGTCGAACTCCGGGTCGTGGGCGGGCGCGCCGCAGATGAAGGCGCCGATGCGGAGGTAGCCGCGGAGCAGCGGGGGCAGCTGGGCCAGGCTGGGGCGGTCGGGTACCGGGACCGTGGACTGCCAGGGGTGGTGCGGGGTGACCTGCAGCTCCGGCGGTGCGGCGTACCGGGTGCGGCCCAGCTCCCAGGCGTGGGCGGCGGCGGTACCGCCGTCGGCGAGCGCGACGGAGGCGCAGCCGGCCAGGTAGCGGTGGCCGGAGAGCAGGGTGTAGCGGGCGAGGGCGGCCCACATCTGGGTCATCACCGCACCGCTGCGGTGGTCGGGGTGGACGCAGGACCGGCCGGCCTCGATGAGGGAGGGCCGCAGCTCCTCCAGGGCCCCGAGGTCGAACTCGCCGTCGGAGTACAGCCGCGGGCTGCGGCCGGGCGGCAGCAGCCGGTAGGTGCCGACGACCTCGCCGGTGGCGGTGCGGGTGACGATGAGGTGGTCGGCCAGCTCGTCGACGGCGTCGATGTCGTGACCGGCCAGCGGGGAGTGCAGGGTCGCGCCCATCTCGCCGGCGAAGACCTGGTGGCGCAGTCGCTGCGCGGCGCGGATCTGGTCGGTGCTGTCGGCGATCTGCGCGCTGTAGTCGGGAGCGCTTGCGGGTGCGGGTGCGGCTGCCGGGGCGGGAGCGGTGCCGGGGACGGCGGCGGACGCGGTCGGTGCCATGCTCATCAGAGCCCTCCATGGGGAGTGGGGAGGCGGTGCGAGTCGTCCACGGGGCCTGAGCCCCATGACCTGGCCCTTCTCTACGCGGCAGACTGTTCCCCGGCCCGACAGCCGGGCGCGTGAAGCGCAGGGAGCTAGTGGGTGAGGGGCGTCCAAACACTTCTGCTGCACTTGGCTGGCTTCCCACGTTTTTGGCTTTCCCGCCGTGTGGGTTTCGGTGGGTTCGCCTGCGGCGGGCTGGGGCCGCTGCGCGGGGCTTTCGGGTGCCGGTGTCGGTCCTCCGGGGCTGGGTGTCCGGACTGCTGCGCTTTACGTCCGGACACC